>SVEW01000128.1 GCA_015057205.1 Lachnospiraceae bacterium
TTCTACGTATCGTAAGATTCTGAATCGCCAGCTTATCGAGATGCTTGGACCACTTTCCCTCTATGCCGAAAACAATGGCATACGGATAAATATGGTAATAATACTCCGGATCCTCCTGGGACAAAAGCACCATCCTGTCATACTCCGCATCCTTAATAAAGTCCCGAAAACCATATATTTTCATCATCAGTTCTGCGTTCTTATCAGAACGTGTTGCCATCACCATAGACAGTATAAATACTGCTGCTTCCGCAAGCACAAAAACAACTGACGGGAATTTCAACAAAGATACCTCCAACATAGGAAAAACCAGCCCTATTCCTGTCCCATATAACAACGCTCCAAGAACAATCCTTACCTTTCCCTTCTTCTGATTCACATGATAGTTATCGTATCCTTTCCAGCCCAACAACATTCCAAAAATCACAAAAAAGGCCGGCACAAAAACAAGACTGAATGCCGCGAATTCCATCATTTCCATGCAAAATACCGCCATGTTCAGGATTGCAAATACAATGCACACAAATCGTCTGGTAAAAGACTCATTTTTATATACCTCACCATATTTCTTCTCATAGCCATTCTGTACCTGAATCCACGCCTTTGCAAATTGCTTAATAAAATCAGAAGGTGCATTCTTCATATCAAAGATCGTTGCTTTTCCTGGAAAATAGGCATTCATAAAGGTGCCTAGGAATTCCGGTTCACTTTCGTCCACCTCTTTTTTCTTTTTCAGAATAGTTCTCTGTTGCTTGGTTTCAATGGTAATATAGCCCTTATCCGCAAGATAGTAGACCATACTCAAAATCTCTCGGTCTTCCAATTTTTCATCCAGTGCATAACCAATTTCCGCAGGGGTCAATCCTTCCGGCGGATAAAACTCCACCGTCTTTACCTGCGGTTCTTTCCTCCTGTAATGTAACCACAAAAATAAAGATAACAATACCGTCGCAAAAGAAACTCCCATTATAATCATATCATTCACCATACTAATTAATGTCTGCTCATTAAGTACTGCTTCCAACGCTAATACTAAACGATGTGTTTTTCGACATGGTTTTGCGATTCTACTCTCGATTCTTATATGATATAATAAACTATTTTAATCCCATATCATGCAGAATAGAAATTGTTTTTTGCTTTGCACCCTCGGCACTTATATTTTTGCGAACGTCATCCAGATCGATGTAATCTCCCTGTTCTACGCAAGCTATGATTGCCTCGCAGATATAGGCATCCAGCGCTATCGGATTGGAAAAGGTTTCCTCCACTGCACTATTCATCCTCTCATCCAGCGCATCCACCATCGTCCGATACATGAAATGGTCTGTGCCCAGCAAAACGCCAATCCGGTTCAGGCAAATCAGAGCTTCACGCATCCTTTCCACCGTAATACGTCTTCGGTAGTTCCACTTGCAACTTCCACCACCCAGCAACTCATCCACCGATGTGTTTAGGATTAGCGCAATATCCGGTAATAATGCCGTGTCCGGAAGACTTTCTCCTCTCTCCCAATTGGAAACCGACTGTGCCGTTACCCCAAGCCGTTCGCTTAATTCATTTTGGGTAAATCCCGCTCTTTTTCGTAGTGAGCAAATATACTCACCGATTTTTTTCATATCCATAATTTAATTACCTCCTTCGCTATCTAGTGTAACCCCTTTACAACCCTAAAAGAAGCGAACAACACTTGTTATATTTGGGTAAAAATTCAAGTACTGCTTTACGTTGGGTCTCCGAAGGATCTAAAATAGGATTTTTATATAATTAGCTCCCACTGCTTGGTATAAATCTTCTCAAATCAAAAACAAATCCCATTAAACTATGTTTCCTCGACAAAGCTGCCCTCTCTATAGCATATATTTATAACATACATAATCATCCAGATGCTCAAAGCCCACCTCAGTGCACTCTTCCACCTCGGCATCATTTTCCGGCCAGTGGTAGTTATGTTTTGCACCTCGCTTGTATGCTGCATTGAGAGCGGCTTTTAGCAGCTCTTTTCTGCCTTCGGCCGCCGGCTTAATACTATCCATTCCAATAATTTGGGCACAGTCACCGTCAAAAACATCGTTATAGATAACAGCTGCCGGTTCGTCGTCTTCTTTCCACAAAAACAGCTCCCAGACACCTTCCTCTTTCCATGCCTTGTAGATACGGTCGGAATTCCAATACATTTCGCCTTCATTCACTTTGTGTACCGTCCGAAAATCTTCAAAGTTCTCCTCCGTCACCGGAATCACCTTGTGGGATACTTCAAACGTCATATTCGGTTTAAAGCGAAAAACATACATCTTGGAGTGTTCAATGGCTCTCCATCCCTTTTCCTCGCAAAAATCAACTGCCGAAGTATTCGTTGTCGAAACCCCTAGCATAATTTTCTTACCCGGGTAATGTGCTTCCATGTAGGAAAGCACTTCTTCCAACACTTTTGCAAAATCGCATGCCACATAAAAATAATCGAAATTAATGGAATCGTCCTCTCCCAAGCGGTATAGAATATAGCCGAATATCTGCTCTGCTTCCTCGTATACCAAGGTACCGAAATCCGCATCCTTATTTTCGATTTTGTTTGCAAAACGCTCTATCCGCTCAACGAGATCGCTTTTCTGCTTCAATCCGTCCCGCCAGTTCGGGTAAACTCCCTTGTCAATTCTTGCCGCAAGTTCATACATGTCTTCGGTATGCTGTAGTAATTCTTCTTTTCCTAATTCCCTTAACATCTTTCTTCTCCTATCTCCTCTTTTTACACAACATGGTTTTAGTGTATCATATCCAGAATAGTTTGACAATTCATTTTTTTGCATACCACTTATCTCTATGCTAAAATATGACCTATGAAGATTGAAACCAAACGACTGATTATCCGAGATTACCGGGAATCGGATTTTGAAGACTATTTTAACTATATGATGGATGATATTGTTTTGCATGTATGTATAAAGTGACAGCATACAATCAGTATACTGTCACTTTCGCTTACATTACTATCTATTTTAAGCCGATTGGTTGATTAAAATCTGAAAGTGTAATTTCTTCGACGCCGCCTTATAATTCTTCGTGGCCCCGATTTTTACCACAACGAAGTACTCCCCTGGGCTGGTCGGCTGTTCAATCAAGATCCCCTCTTGATTGTAAAAAGAAATCCTTCGCTCTCCAGTTCTATTTTCGCAAAAAATGTCGACATCAACGCCCTTCTCACTCTGGGCTACAACGATTCGAATTTCGGGCTTTGCTTTCGTAATCCGGAATGTCTTTGACGCCGTTACTTCCTTGTAGGTTTTCGTTTGGGTTTGCACCACTTTCACCAGATACTTGCCTGCATCCTTCGGTGCCTTCTTTAACTTCGTTTTACCTTTGTAAAAATAGGTTTTTATGGCACCCTTTGACTTCGTTTTAATCGTCAAATGCGCCGATGCGCGTTTGCCATCGTAGGTATAATTCTTGATTCGAATAGATAATTTCGGATTTTTCTTATACACCGTGTCGAAACGCTCGAAAGTAAATCCCCTGCTCTTAAGGAAGCGAATCGCCCGCGGCAACGCTTTTCGATCGGCCGAAGAGGTATTGTGCATCAGCGGTACCATTCCATTATGGTAGTAGGTTCGAAACTGCCCCACCACAGAATCCACGGATGGCTGATGGTTCACATCCCAGTCGAACCAGGCATTACTCCAAAAAAGTGTTTTGTATCCCATGTCAGATAATACCTTCAACACCCGCTGGCTGTAGGCCCCCTCCGGTGGTCGTAAAATTTTGTCAATGGCCTCACCGGTGCACTCTTTCACCGCTTTTTCCACGGCACGAACTTCCCGCTTTATCTTGCGTACGCTGCAATCCGGAAGTCTGGGATGCGTCTTGGTATGATTGCCCACCAGATGCCCTTCTGCTTTCATACGTTTAACAAGAGCCGGTTCTGCTTTCACGAATGGTTCCGTCACAAAAAACACCGCACGAATGTGATACCGTTTTAGCACATCCAGAATCCCCTTTGTATTTCCATTTTCATAGCCACAGTCGAAGGTAAGGTAGCATACTTTACGCGAGGTATCGCCATAATAGTAGGCACCATATTTTTTCAGGGATTTTGCCGTACTTACACCACCGGGTGTTTTGTGCAACCGATTCCTCGTAAGCCCCCACCCATGCGATGCATTGGAGTACTTTTCGTAATTTGTCGTCGCCAGTACCGTTGTCTGAAAAAGCACACAGCACAACAATACGGCAACCGTTCCGACGCAGATTTTTCTCATAAGCGCTCCTTTCTCCCCTTTCTTACATTATATAACGCTTATGTGAAAAAATTTCTTCTGCGTTGCATCATTACTCATAATTCTTCAGCGCTTCATTAGAAATCTCTTCCACCAGTTCCTGGTCCCCATTCGTAGCACCCTCGTTTTTCTTTTCTTCCATCTGGTTTTTTATATATTTATTAATAATGAGAATCGCCCTATATTGAGGTCGCGTTTTTTCCCAATATTCTTCTTCTGTAATCTTGTATCCGGCAAGCAATGCCGTTAACGATTTCTCTGCCTCTTCGTCACTGTGTGTCACTTCTTTTACCTCATTAATTGAGTCCGTAACCTCTTCTTCCGTTACTGTGACACCTGCATCCATTGCGGCTAGATACAGTGCTCTGTTCTTTTCAGCGCTTTCCAAAAGCGACTTTTTCACTTCATTGACATCCTTCCCGGTTTCTTTTGCATACGCTTCTGCCTTTCTTTCGATGCGCGCCTCATCTATCACCGTCGGATCATATGTCCACTCATCTGTTGCAAACTCCTCATCGCTATTTGCTACATTGTAAAAAATATTCTCCTCCTCAGATGCACTTCCTTCGTTGTAGTGATTTGATGCGCTACTGTCTACCGGGTCAAGTTTTCCGGACATGATGATTAAAAACGCTATTACCAAGATGTATTTTACTTTTCTCATGACAACCTCCCTAATAAGTTGATTGATTTATGCCCTTACATCAAAACTTGCACGTGGCATTTCACCAAGTTCATTATTGATTGTACAATTTTTTCGAGCGGCACAATACTCTGAGTGATAATAATCCGTCATTGTTCGTCCAGCCATTTGTTCCTCTTTTGTTGGCCATGAATGCCATCCAGAAAATGGTGTATAACTTAAAATCTGATCGCCGTTTTCATCGAATATGTGTATATAATTTCCATGTGAACCGGCTTCGAACTTTGCCTTATAGGGAAGTCCTAATAATATAGTCACTAAATCCTCTTCCTCGTCGTAATCGTTGTTCACACGATTTCCGCCTGTTTGATTTATTGCCATTGTTGCCTTAGCTTTTAGTTCTTCACGATTAGGAGCAACCTTTGCTAATTCGGCATTCTGAAGCTTAATGTAGTCTTTGTCCATATAAATAGCTTTTTGAGCATCCTGCTTTGCCAACGCACTGATTTGCTTTGCTAAAGAGTCGGTCAATTTCCAGTCCCGCTGCCTGGATGATTTTACACATTGAAATTGAATACCACCCAAATTATCTTCGATTCGCATAATTCTGTCCTCCTCCTGGTTCAATGTAGCACCTTTCTGCAGAAATATGTACTAACGGTTACACAGAGAACATATCAAAAATTTAAAAAAAATGCAAACAAAGTTTGAACGGAAATTATTTCAAACTTTGTTTGCATTCACTTTACTACTTACAGGTACACTCACTATCTGCCACTTCGCAACTCCCAATCCTACGCATGGGCATTTCTTCTACATGACCGATGGAGAAGATTGTAGCGACGCTGATCGTCCAGAAAAACCCAAACCCACTTCGACTCGGGGTTAAATTTCCTCCATCTTGCTTCTCATAAACTCTTCACCTGCAAATTCCTCAATCATATAGGCCAAATCGATCAACCAGGACAACATCTCTTCATCTGCTGTCTTGGTTGATTCCCTTTTATTCCACCAAGCCGAATATAGCGCTTCCTCTATTTTTGCCATATCTTTCGAATATTTAGCTATTCTTATAATTTCCCTACAATACTTATTAGAAATATCGACTTCCCCACAATTCCCGTATTCATTTTGCACCCTCATCAACATCATTCCTAATAACGGTGCATAACTCAATTCTTCGCATCCCCCAAACATTTTAACGCAGTATGATTCCACCATGTGAAAAAGGCTGTCATATTCTGCATCTCGCTCTGCAACAATTAGATATCCACACAGATACCGAAATTCATATTCCGAAAAATATTTTTCGCCATCCTGAAGTAATTCCTCCCATTCTATCGTTTCCTCCAGCATTTCCTTTATCTGCTTAGCACAGTTTTCCCGGGAGATTTCTCCCGCTGCGTACTTATCCCACAGCTGACGCCAGCAAAATTCGCGAAAATTATTCTCATCGTCCAGATTGATTTTCTCCCGTAGTC
>SVEW01000129.1 GCA_015057205.1 Lachnospiraceae bacterium
TTAAGAGGTGGAGTTTTAGGAAAAACTATAAAGAAAACGACAGTAAAAGGATAAGACTTTATCTGTTTTTAGGTTCAGTACTTACCGTTGGCATAGTAGCAGGATTTTTAGTCATATTGAATGTAAGTGAACCGACGGAATATACGTCGGTTCCTTTTCAAATATTGGCAGTTTTGACGATTTTATCCTGCGTGGCATTGGCGGCTTTCAGAATGGAAAGGCGGCTTGAGTAGCATTATTTAAGACGGCTACATGCGTTTGAAACTATACAAAAAAGGAGATTTGCTATGAGAATTAACGAGGAAAAAAACGGCAAGGAACTGATAATCGCATTGGAGGGAAGATTGGATACCACTACTGCACCGGAGCTTCGTGAGCATATTACGGCTATCCCGGAGGAAATCACCCATTTGGTAATGGATTTTAAGGATCTGGCTTATATCTCATCAGCGGGATTAAGAGAAATTCTGGTTTGCCGGAAGCGCTTTAGGGATGATGCCATGAGGGTTATCAATGTATCGGAAGCTGTTAATGAGATCTTTGAAACAACCGGATTTGATGAGCTGATACCCTTAGAGGTTACCTGTGAGGATATTTCCACCTATGTGAATCTGTCATTTAAGGATTTCTTAAAAAAGAAGGTTGAGAATACGCCGGATGCGGTTGCTCTGGTGGATGAAAGGGGCGACTTTACCTGGAAGGATGTGGATGTTTATTCCCAGATTATTGCAGAGGGACTTGAGAAAAAGGGAGTGAAAAGAGGCACCCATATTGCAATCTGCGGAGCGAATTCCGTAAATTGGGTATTGACCTTTTTTGCAATTCAGAAGTTGGGCGCAATGGCACAGCTTTTAAATTCCAATATGCGAGCATCTGAAATTGCCACCGTGGCAGGGATTGGAGATATTACCCATTTGTGTTATGGAATGATGCCGGAAATGAAGGATGAAGAGGCGTTTATTAAAGAAATTAAAGAACAGGGCTGTCCCTTGACAAAGTTTATTTCTATTCGTGATGACAGGCAGGACATCCGGGAAAGACGGGGAGAATATGAAGCAATTCAGCACAAGTTCGGGGAACATGTGGAAGCGGACGCACCCTGTGTTATGATCTTTACATCGGGCTCCACCGGACGCCCCAAGGGTGTTTTATTATCAGCCTACAATATTTTAAATGCAGCCAGCTCCAGCTACAAGGATCAGACGCTGACAGAGCAGGACAAGACCTGCCTGATATTACCGCTGTTTCATATCTTTGGACTGGTGGCAGGACTTTTTGCCAACGCCATGGCAGGATCTACGATTTATTTACCGAAGAATATCCGCACAGACACTTTGTTAGAGCTAATCGAAAAAGAAAAATGTACCATTTTCCATTCGGTTCCAACCATGCTGATCGCACTTTTAAATAATAAGAATTTTGTTCCGGAGAAGTTTGCTACCCTGCGTTGCACCATTATCTCAGGAGCAGCAGCAACACAGGCACAAATCAAGATGTTTAAGGAGAAGCTTCCTAACGATCACTTTATGGCATCCTATGGATTAAGCGAGATGGCGCCGGTTTCCATTACCGTATATGGAGATACGGAGGAACATTTATTAAATACGGTAGGAAAACCGGTTTCCAATATTTCCATAAAAATTCGTAACATGGAAAACGGTGAGGACTGTCCGGTGAATGTATCCGGAGAGGTGTTGGTACAGGGCTATAACCTGATGACCGGATATTATAAGGTAAGCCTGGAGGATCAGGCCATTGATGAGGACGGCTGGCTTAGAACCGGCGATCTTGGTTTTTTGGATGAAGAGGGCTATTTGCATCTGTCCGGACGGTTAAAAGAGTTGATTATCCGTGGTGGTGAAAATATCATGCCGGGAGAGGTAGAAGCTGCGATTTCTACCTTGGAAATGATAGATAATGTGAAGGTTATCGGCGTTCCCAGCGAATTCTTCGGAGAAGAGGTTTGTGCATGCTTAAAGCTTAAGAAAGGCTATACCTTCTCGGAGGAGGAGATAAAAGAACAGCTGGCAGGTAAACTGGCAAAATTCAAGATTCCAAGTCATTATGTGATCTATGAGGAGTTCCCTATGTTAGGAACCGGTAAGATTGACGGCGTGACTTTGAAAAAAGAAGTTTTTGAGAAAATAAAATAGAAGATTGGAGGATAAGAATAATGATTATAGGTTATGTAAGTACAGATGAAAAAAGTGTTACTTTAAAGCTGGAGGGTCGTGTAGATGCCACTAACGCAACTTTATTGTCAGAGGAATTAGAGAAGCTTCGAAAAGAGCATCCGCAGGGAAACCTTACCCTTGATGTGGAGAAACTTACATACATATCCAGTGCCGGACTTCGTTCATTATTAAAGCAACAGAAACAGGAACAGGAGAAGCTTAAGCTTATCAATGCCTCTGCGGCTGTTGCAGAAATCTTCGAGGTTACCGGTTTTGACTCGCTGATGGATGTGAAGAAGGCTTATGAGCAGGTGTCGGTGGAAGGCTTGGAATTAATCGGACAGGGTGCCAACGGCAAGGTATATCGTATGGATCCGGAGAGAATCATCAAGGTATATCAGCCGGATGCGGCCTTAGAGGATATCGAAAGAGAGCGTGAGCTTGCGCAGAAAGCCTTTTTAAAGGGAATCAACACTGCAATTACCTATAATATAGCAAAATGCGGAGACTGCTTTGGCGTAATCTTTGAATTGTTAAATGCCAAGAGCTTATCTGAGACCATTGTTGCAAATCCGCAGAATTATGATAGATATGCCAAGGAATATGTGGAGGTTTATAAGAGCTTTCATACCACACAGGTGGAAAAGGGCGAGTTCCCAGCGGTAAAGGACATTTATCATGGCTATATTGATGGATGTAGGGACTGGTATACCCAGGAGGAGCTTTGTAAGCTTAGGAAACTGGTGGATTCCATACCGGATCGCAATACCCTGATTCACGGTGACTATCATGCCAGAAATATTATGGTGGTTGAGGGAGAGCTTATGATGATTGACATGGGTGATGTAAGCATGGGACACCCGATGTTTGATTTTCTTGCTACGGCAGCTACCCAGGCCAATCTGGTTGACTTAAATCCGGAGTATGCGCCGATTCATACGGGTATGCCGGTGGAATATATTAAGCGGTTGTGGAATGATTTATTGAAGCTGTATTTTGCGGATAAAAGCGCGGAAGAGGTGGCAGCAATCGATAAGCAGATTCGCAATTACACGAAATTAAAGGTTGCTTTAGCTCCGGTGGTAGGACGCGGTGCGGGAGAGGAGATTATTCGCGCCAGTGTGCAGGATGCAAAGGATAATCTGATTCCGATTATAGATGACCTGATCGGAACTATTAACTGGTAAGAGGGAGTGGTAATATGGCAGAGAAAAAAGGAAGAAATGCAGTTTATGTGGGCTCTTTTAACCCGATCCATGTAGGACATATCGAAACAATGAAATATGGGTTGGAGCATTTTGAGTATTTAAATATGTTCGTGCGCTATAACGATGGCGTTGATTTAACGGACTGGGATACTAAGCAGATGTTTTTTGAGATGGTTGCAAAAGACCTTGGAGCAACAGACCGGGTGCGTATCTTCAAGGAAGAGTCGGAAGAAAAGGGAAAGTCATACGCAATCGAGTTGTTTTATGACTTTATCCGTAAGACAGAGCAGGTTATTGGTGAAAAGGTGGACGGTTTCTTATTTGGATCAGACTATGAGAAGATTCTTCCACTATTACAAAAAGAATTCCCGGACATGCAGTTTATCATACTGGACAGATCAGAGGGATACAGTTCTACAGCAATCCGGGAAGATTTAGAGGGGCATAAGGACTGGCTTCCTCCGTATGTATATGAGACCTTAAAGAAGTTGCAGTAATGGAGGTGATATAGTGAGTCGTTCTTATGATGATTATGAACCACCCTACTTTTGGGCAACTAAGGATTGTCCGAATGTTATTTACATTTCGATAGGAATGAAGGATGAGGTAGACGAGAAGGTGCTGGATAAGGCAGTACAGACGGCAATTAAACGGTTTCCCTATTTTCAGGTTGCCCTAAATAGGGAAGGGGAAGACATCCTTCAGGTGTTTGACGAGCGTCCGATCCTTGTGAAAAAATGGCAGGGACCGGTGTGGCTGGGAACGGAAGAAGCCAATGGACATATTTTGGTAGTATCCTACACAGAAAATGAGATTATTATTGAGATTTCCCATTATATCACAGATGGAGCCGGCTTTGTTCCCTTTGTCAAGAGCGTTCTGTATTACTATGTCAGCGATTATTATCAGGTTTCTCTTAAGAAGGAGAGCGTTTATTTAACGGATACTCCCTTTTTTGCAGGAGAGACGGGAGATCCCTATGGGAATATTGATTTCAGTAAAATAGAGCCGGCACTTTATCATTACAAAAAGGGTGAGCTGCTGGTGCCGGATGATGTGGGAATTGAGGTTGGCTGGGGAAACACAGTCTATTATGTGGATATTAATGAAAAAGCATTTGTGGACTATGCAAAGAACCAGGGAGCCAGCCCCTCCGCCATGTTTTCTATTCTTCTGATGCGGACATTCCGGAAGCTCTGTCCGCAAAGTGAGAAGAAGATTGTGTGTGGAATCGGAACCAACCAGAAGGCAGTTATGGGTGAGCGCTATAACTATCGTATGGGATCAAGTCGTGCCTATGTGGAGTATCCCAAAGCGGTGGAGAACTGGGATGATGATAGGCTTACGGTTATTACTCGCGGCAGTGTGCTTTTGCAAAATCAGCCGGAAAATGTGCTAGAGCATGAAAAGCTGATGCGGGGATTAGATGCACAGACCAAAATGATTCCTACCCTGAAGGAACGGTGTGAAAAAACAGGTCTGACAAAATATAAGCTGCCGGTTTCGTCTACCTATGATGTAAGCTATGTGGGCAAGATGGACTGGGGAGATTTAGAGGACTATATTACCGGTATTTATTCGGAGGTCAATTTTATGACGGGAAATGCGATGCTGGTGGAAGTCAATGCTATTCATGGAAAGCTGACTTTGGCAATCATGCAGGGCTTTGAAGATCGAAAGATCTTAGAGTGCTTTATAGAAGAGCTGAAGGTGTTGGGAATTTCGGCAAAAATTGTACGAAAACGCAAAATGGAGACGGCTGTTATGGATGTACTTCGCGTTTAGAAAAAATAGCGAGTCGATAAGGAGGTAGTATGAGCATAGAGTTAATGGATCTGGAAAAGGGTGAAAAATACTTTTTCTATGTGGATAAAGCTGGCGGTAATTCTGTTGAGAAATTTAATGTTGTCATGAAGGAGCCTATCAATCTTGAGAAAATGGAAAAAGCGGCAAAAAGTGCGGTGGAGGCATTTCCACTGTTTGGGATGCGACCGGTGGTTGATAAAGATGGATGGCTGTTTTTAACCAAGAATCCTCTGCCGGTTTTGGTGGAGGAGGAATCGGATCAGGTTAAGGTTCTTGGGACAGAGGAAACAAATGGTTATCTATTTCGGATTATTTGTAAGAATACTGAGCTTTTTATCAATGCACATCATTCTCTGGGAGACGGAAGAACGATCATGGCTTTCGGAATGACGGTCGTGTACTATTATCTGTTGGAGGCAGGTATAAATGTAGATGCCAAGGGAATGGTCTATACAAAGGAGGATCTAAAGGAGCCGACCTTGCTAAGTGCATTTTTAAAAGACGCTGCGAAGGTAGAGTGTGGAGAATCCAAGGGTGCCTATTACCCGCAGAATGTATTTACATTTCCCAAGCCGGATCCGGGTGAACAGCTCGATGAGGGGTTATATCTGGTTACCTGGGATAGTAGGGAGCTAATCAGCTATACCAAGAGCCACCAGATAACGCCGACTCCGTTTATTGCGACGATTATTGCAAATGTTATTCATGATATGTTTTCTGTGGGAGAGAAGCATATTGTATTTGGTATTCCGGTGGATATGCGTGGAAAAATGAACAGTCGTTCCCAGAGAAACTATATTGGAAACATCCGCCTGCCTTATTATCCGGAATACAGAGAGCTTCCCTTTGAGGAACAGGCAAAGCGGCTTAAAGCGGATATGGATGTGCAAATGGATATGTCAAATATCATTCCCCGGGTACTGGGATTAGAAAAGGTGATTGATGGTATGATCCAGACTCCGCTTTGTGAAAACGAGGTAAAAGAGAGCCCGCAAAGAAGCGGAGCAGTGGCACAGAGTATTCTGCTTACCAATGTAGGGCGTTTGGCGCTTCCGGAGGGAATGGAGGATTATATTAAAGAGGTTCAGATTTATACATCCTCGAAAGGGGGGAAAGCGGCTGCTGGAATGCTGACTATGGGAAATAGAGGAACCATGTTTCT
>SVEW01000130.1 GCA_015057205.1 Lachnospiraceae bacterium
AGATCTTGCAAAGATACTGAAACTTCCGGGGGTGAAGCCGACTATGGATCGCGAGGGTATTGGTGAACTCCTGGGATTAGGTCCCGCGCGAACACCGGGGCGTACGCCTGTGAAAAATGTTTTCGAGTTGCCGGCAGGAAGCTATTTGCGTTTTCATGGTGGCAAGGTGAAAGTGATTCCGTATTGGAAGCTGGAAACAAAGCTACATCAGGAAGATGAGGAGGAGACCATAGCAAAGGGAAGAGTGCTTTTGCAGGCGGCATTAAAGAAACGATTGCCGAAGGAAGAAGTGGCGGTGCTTTTGTCAGGAGGTTTGGATTCAAGTTATTTGGCAGCGCTTTATCGACAAGAGCATGAACATTTTAAAACGTATTCATTGGATTTCGTAGGAAGTCAGCAATTTTTTGTACCGAATTCTTTCCAACCGGAGTTGGATAAACCGTTTGTGGAACGCATGGTACACGTGTTGGGAAGCCAGCATAAGACCATTTTGTGCGATGTGAAAACCCAGCTTGTCGGACTTTTTGATGCAATGATGCACCACGGAATGCCGTGTATGGCGGATATTCAGACAACGCTGGACTATTTGTGCCGGGAAGTGGCAAAAGAGAGTCGCTATTTGTTGACAGGTGAATGTGCGGATGAGATTTTCGGTGGATATCCTTGGTTTCATGTGCCTGAGTACGTGGATTATGAAGGATTTCCGTGGATGTATGATATGACGCTCAGACAGTCTCTTTTACGTGCGGATGTGCGGGAAAAAGTGAAGCTTTCCGACTATGTGGCGTCTTGCTATGAACGAGCAGTCGGTGAAGTGATTTACCTGGAAGGAGAGTCGGAGTTAGATTGTCGTCGGAGGAAAAACAGCTACCTGACTATCTACTATTTCATGCAGACGTTAATTCGGCGTACTTGTGTGGCAACCATGCGAAATGGGCAGACTGCGATTGTGCCGTTTTCTGACAGTGAGCTTGTGGAGTATGCGTATAATATTCCGTGGAGTTTGAAGGCAAAAGACGGAACGCGGAAGTATGTTCTTCGAAGGATGGCAGATGGTATTCTTCCGGAGGAGGTAAAAAATCGTCCGAAGTCTCCGTATCCAAAGAATTATCACCCGGATTATCCGAAATTCCTGCATATGTTGTGGGAGGAGGAAAAGAAGGGCGATTGTCCTATTTATGAACTTGTAGGCGAGGGGGTTTTGGAGGAATTACTTCGTAATGATAGTGCCATGAAACAGCCGTGGTTCGGTCAGCTGATGAAGGGAACCCAAATGGTGGCCTATCTGTATATGATTAACGAATGGATGAAAACATTTTCTGTAGATGTGGATTTATCTTAAAAAAGAGGTTCTGGGGAGGTTCGCACCGGGTATTCGTGTGAAGCTCCCCTGTTTTATGCTATGAATCGTGTTTTTAGGACGAAAAGACGGGCTGGAGCTGCTTTTTCATAAGGCAAGCCCGGAGGGCATCGCAGACCAGGGTAGGGTCAGAGACCAGAGAATTTGGTTTTTTCTCCGGATCATCTTGTTTAAAGGGGACAAAGTAAATGTTTTGGGTACTCATAAGAAGACCTATGTTCTTGAAATTCAGTCCCAGTCCGTCGTTGGTAGATACAAAAATTAAAACTGGACCGCCGTTTCGAAGTTGTGCTTTGGTGGCCATTAGCACCGGAGTGTCGGTAATTCCGGTAGCTAATTTTGCTAAGGTGTTGCCGGTGCAGGGTGCAATGATCATGGCATCTAAAAGATGCTTGGGACCGATTGGCTCAGCCTCGATGATGGTGGTTATGGCCGGATGGCCGGTGATGGTTTCCACTTTTTGGCGATAGGCGGCGGCTTCGGTAAAACGGGTGTCATAGGTGGCTGCAGCCGGTGAGAAAATTGGATACAGGTCATATCCTTCAATTGCCAGGGATTGGATTACCGGGAGGATCTTTGCGAAGGTGCAGAAAGAGCCGGTGATGCCAAAGCCGATTTTGTGTGATGTTGTCATGATGACCTCCTAGAATATGATTTTTTTGATATTTGCGAAACTGCTCTGCGGCGTATGCCGCATGAGCAATTTGCATAATAAATCGTCTCTGCAAGTGAACTTGCGAGAACGATTTTTATGCAAATTCAACATGCCACGTTCGTGGCATAAGGGTTTCGCAATTACCTATATAATTTTTGCTTTACATAAATAGGTGTGAATGGATTCGGCCAAAATCTGTCCGGCGGTTTGCGGCGCAAAACGTGCCGGCAGGGATGGGCAGAGCATGGCATGAATCCGATGTTCCTTGCAATAGGTAAAATCTGTTCCACCGGGTGCGCTGGCAAGGTCCAGAATAAGGACGTTGTCTTTGGCAGTTGCTAACAGTTCGGCGGTTAGTAACAGGTAGGGAACGGTGTTAAAAATGATGCGGTAAGGGGCAAGGGTTTCTACGGTTTGGATGGTAGGAAAGTTGGCTGTCTCGTTTTTTTCGCATACCGTGACGTTGGCTCCGAGAAGGTGGCACTTTTTAGCTAATGGCGCACCACAGCGTCCGCAGCCGATGACCAGAACCGGGGTATTTTGTAATACCAGTGGGCTATGGGTAAGGGCTAATGCCAGAGCACCTTCGGCGGTAATGTCCCCGTTGCGAATGGCGACGGTGGGGTCTTTCATATAATCGTAGACGGCAAGGCCGTGGCTTTCGGCTAATTGGCGGATTTCTTTTGAAGGGAGTCCGGCGCAAATGAGTCCGTGGCTTTCGGCGAAAGGGAGTAGTTTTTTTAATTCGGCCGGTGTTGGGCGCAGGCCGAGAACGAGTATGGAGAAAGGCCTGGGTACTGTTGGCATGTCACGAATGTATGTGACCTCATAGCCGAATGTGGAAAGTGCATCTGCCAAATATGGGAGCCGGCAATCTGTGCCGATTACCGGAATGTAAGGCATGGTCATGGAAATTCCTTCTTTGCTGAGAACTATAGTTTAGAGTATGCGTGGAGCTTGGAAGGTGTGCATAGATAGATGAACGTAAGAAACCGGAGACATTAGTGCCTCCGGTTTCTTGTATAGGTTTATGGTTTATAAAGAAAAAATGATATTTACGCATTTGCCAGTATGACATCACTTAACGTAAGTTTATCAAGCATAAAAAAGCGGAGAATATCAAAGGCTTTAACACAGGGAGAAGTACTAGCCTTTGCGCTTGATATGTCGGCAAACTGGCATTTGTTACGTCTTGCCATAAGCTCTAACTGGCGATTTAGTTCGCCCGGTTTGGTAGCGTAGTCGCTATCACAAACGGATACAATAACGAGCTGGCAATGTGGAGCATGCTGCTTCAAATCCTTAATTAAGGATTCGTAGGCATCGATAATCTCATTGATTGTATGGAAACCGCGCTCCAAATCGGTTTCGCCTAAGTTTAATAACAATTTATGAGGAGAAAGACTGTCCATACATTCAACAATTAAATCTTTCGCATCATATATGGACAAGTCGGTATAGCTACGATTATAAAGGTCACAGTCTAATTGGAAAGTCTGGCGAAGTTCGCAGACCGGAATTTCCTTTGCAAATGTGGAACCAATCAGAACAACGCCGTTTGGGTTTGCTACCTGATTCAGGTTCTGGTAATTATTCTGCTCTCTTTCATAGATTCTATTCATAGGAACACCTCCTAATTAGTTGGCACTTGCTAATACTTTGTTCTTAGTTGATGCTTTGCTTGCGTTGTCAAGCATCTTGTTGCGGAAGTAAATACCGATTCCAACAGAAACCATCAAGATGTTTACAACGTAGAAGAACATTACATACCAATGAACGGTTACGTACCAAGGCTGTGGTGCATTTGCGTAAATTAATACGAATTTACCAACTAATGCGAAAACATAACCAATCCAGATAAAGAAATAAAACAATAAACTTGTTCCTTTCGCAGTGCGTGCTCTCCATGCCTTGGCGATATTGAGCGGCCAGGAAATACCGAAGCACACAACCATCATCATTTCCATGATACTTGCAAATGTTGCCATTTGATTTTACCTTCTTTCTTAAAAATTTTTCGTACTTACTTGATAACTATGTTATACCGCCCTTATTTCAAAAAGGAAAGCTTATAAACCTATTGAACACAAATGGGTTTGAGGGAAATTTTTTTTACTTACAAAACTATTTTCAAAAGACAATAAATGTGGTGTAATGAATATAAGAGAGGTGTGCAATGAACAAATTACAAAAGGAAATTGTGAGAACCATGATTGTGCTGGCAGCGCTGGTGGCACTGGTGATTGCTGTTGTTAGTATTGGCGTTAATATTAAAAGTGAGAGCCGACAGCTTGATCAGAACCTGCAGAACGTAGCGCAGGCGGTTGCGAAGAACCAAATGGTGTCCGAATGTCTGTCGGGGGAAACGGATATGAAAGTGGTTTCCTCCTATATTAGCGCTTTAGAGGAAACTCTTGGAAATACGGATGTTATTTCCGTGGTAGATAGAAAGCTAATCCGTCGGTATCACTCCAACGGTAAGTTGGTGGGGACTAGGTATGATGGAACGTTGCCGAATTTTGACCATGTGGGAAGGATGTACGTTACGAATGACGAAGGTCCCAGTGGCTCGCAGAGACGAGCGTATGCTGCCGTATATGACAAGGATGGCAGGTATGTGGGATTTGTTTTGGCAGTCATGTTAAAACAGAAGATTCACTCTATTATTTTGAATACGGTAATGATTCATTTGTGTAGTGCGGTTGCGGTTATTGTGTTGGCGGTGCTTTTGGCCAATCATCTGACAAAATCTATCAAAAGAAAGCTGAAAGGATACGAGCCGGATACGTTTTCAGCCATGTTTTCTGTGCGTGATAATATTTTGGAATCTTTGGAAGAAGGTATTGTAGCATTGGATCCGAACGGTGAAATGCTGTATCGGAATGAGGCGGCGGCCCGGATGCTGGCGGAGGAGACGGATGTCATTCGGAAACTGCCGGTAAGTAAAACGTTAACTCACGGTAAGCGCTTTTTTAATGAGACACTAACTACAAGGCGGCAGGTGGAGATTTTAGCGGATTTGATGCCGGTTATGGAACAGGAAAAAGTGGTTGGCGCCCTGGTTATTCTTAGAGATAGGACGGAGTACACGAAGTTGATGGAGGATTTGACGGGGGTGCGGTACCTGGTGGACAGTATGCGGGCTAATAATCATGACTTTATGAATAAATTGCATGTGATTCTCGGTCTGATTCAGATGGGACAAACAGAGCAGGCAAGTGAATACATTACAACCATTACCTCTATTCAGCAAACGTTGATTCATCAGATTATGAAGCGCATTGAGGATCCGTCGGTGGCGGCGCTTTTGATTGGAAAATATGCACGTGCGGCGGAATTGGATATCCGTTTTTCCCTTGAGGCGGGAAGCGGGCTGGCTCGTCAGGACGTGGCACTACCGAGTGCTGATTTGGTGACGTTGATTGGAAATTTGATTGAGAATTCGCTGGATGCGTTGAATGCGAAGGAAGAACAGCCAAAAGAGCTGACGGTAGGCATTTTTTCCAAACCGCAGGTGCTGATTGTTCGCGTGGATGATACGGGAATTGGTATCTCGAAGGAGAATTTGGAGCATATTACTGAGAAGGGATTTTCTACCAAAGGGGAAAATCGCGGAACGGGCTTGTATCTTATTTCTGAAATGGTTAAGAAATATAGCGGTACGCTGGAGATTGATTCGGAGGTGGGAGAGGGAACCTCCATTATGATAATGTTGACGGAAGAGAGGAAGGAACCATGTATGAAGTTTTAATCGTGGAAGATGATCCGATGGTGGCGATGATTAATAAACAGTACGTGAATCAGAACCCGCATTTTCACGTGTGCCAGACCTGTCGGGATGGCAATGCGGCGCTTGCGTATCTGCGGGAGAATACGGTACATTTAACGATTCTGGATTTGTATATGCCGAAGATTGATGGGCTTACGCTTTTGCATAAAATCAGAGAGGAGGGAATTAAGACTTCGGTGATTATGGTGACTGCGGCCAACGATGGAGAGAGTATTGAGCGGGCGTTGGAGCTTGGCATTGTGGATTATCTGGTGAAACCTTTTGCCGGTGAACGATTTGAGCAGGCGCTGGAGACGTTTTTGAAAAGGCGGGATGCGTTTCATGATCTGACGGCTTTTAATCAGCAGCATATTGATGCACTTTTGGCGGGACAGGTGGATACGCCGGGGGATGAGCTTCCGAAGGGAATTCAGGAGCATACATTGCGTAGTATTTGCGATTTTCTCAGTGCCCAGGGCGGCGTGGAGCTGACAGGGGAAGAAGTGGCGGATCACGTGGGTCTTTCCCGGGTGACGG
>SVEW01000131.1:0-5236 GCA_015057205.1 Lachnospiraceae bacterium
GCAATAAGAACAAACAGATAAGGTAAAACCTTGACTATTTCAATACTGTAATGATGTACGGTAGGAGCGGTATCAGGTCTTCCAAAAATAATAAGTAATATTACGGTAATAATGGCAGCTGGTAACGCGATACGGAAGTTGGTACGGAATTTGTCTTTCATTTCAACTCCTTGAGAACGTGTTGCTGCAATTGTGGTGTCAGAAATCATTGATAAGTTATCACCGAACATGGCACCGCCAATAGTAGCGCCTACAACCAAATACTGGTTCAAACCACCTGCTGTGGCAAGGCCTACAGCAATTGGAGTTACTGCCACTACTGTTCCAACGGATGTACCGGTTGAAATTGAAATAAATGCTGCAATCACAAAGACACCGGCAGCTATAAACTGAGGTGGAATTACAGTAAGGCCTAAGTGAACGACAGCATCAACACCACCCATAGCCTTAGAAATGGATGTGAATGCACCGGCAAATAAGAAAATGAAACACATAATCATAATATCTTGATTACCACAACCATTCAAGAATGTTTCCATCTTCTCGCTTAATGTACCTTTAAACATAATCATAGCTACGATTACACCCAACAGTGCAGGCATTGGGGAAGGCAATTGGTAGAATGCCATTTCCGTTCCTCTTACCTGTAGGATAATGCCCGTAGCTAAATACACTACTACGAAGACTGCTAAAGGTAATAAAGCAGCTCCTCTTTCTCTTTTTTCCATTTTTTTTCTCCTCTGCAGTAAAATATTTAGCAATAATATATTACCATACATAATAGATTGATAGGAATACATAATATATGTTTTCCATGACTATTTGTAATGTATAACATTAGTATTACTTATTTTACAGAAAAAAGCAAGTACAAAAATATACTTGCTTGAAAATTATTATATTAAAGTAATGTTTGCGTCTAATTGTACGTACAGTTCATCCTCTGTAAGGGTTGTAACTTCAAGTATTTTCTTTGCGATTCTTTGTTGTACCAATTGAGCAATATCTTGTGTTTTTAATCCATCAATTTCATTATAGGAAATTGGTGGAAGAAAATATACGGAATTATAAACACGTCGCAAACTGTTATACTTGTATGCTTTGTAAGAATCAATAATCACGACAGGAACAATCTGGGAGTGAGCTTTTTGTACACTCTTAAAGCATCCTGGTTTAAAGGGATAGAGTCGATTCTCTTTCTCCATTAGGTAACCACCTTCTGGGAAAATAATAAACTTATTGCCCTTCTTTAACTCTTCTGCCATTTCCATAATAATGGTCATTGCCTGACGAACATCGTCTCTTTTTAATCGTTTACCTTGTAGTAATGTCATAATTTCATTTACAATATACATTTGAGAACGCTCATAATCCATAACAAGCGAGCAGGGGCGTTCATGTCCATTTACAATAGCAAGAGCATCAAATTTGCCTTGATGATTAGCACAGAGGATGTAGTTACCACACTCAGGAATGTTTTCTAATCCATAATAGGTAGTGTGAATATGTCCGGCTTTCGTAACAAGTCTTGATAAACGGCGAACTAAGCGGTAACGCTTTTCTTCTGGATATCTTTCTGGATGTTTTCCAACGTATCTCATTAACGGAATCATATATAAATGGAATATGTTTCTTAAAATCGTATATAATATTCTTAGCATTCTTAACCTCCAAGAATAATTATACTGATTTTTGCGAAAAATAGCAAATACTCTTTTATCTTGTATGGGTAACGTGTAGAGGGACAATTAAACATTCTCCGGCTTCTATGGTATCGCTATTTAAATTGTTAATTGAACGTAATATGGCGACATATTCATGAATAGTCCCATTATAATTACTACCATACTTCTGTGCAATAGACCATAAGGAGTCTTGTTCATTAATTACTATATTCTCATACACGGTATATCCACCATCAGAAGCGTGAGCCTGTTCTGGCTGTAAAATTAGCTTTCGTGTTAAAAAAACAATTACAGCGATTAAAAATAGGATTATAATACTATATCCAATATTCTTTCGACGTTGCATCCGCACTCTATTATTTACCATAGTTACTCTGCTATTATTTAACATTCGAAATTCCTCCCAATATGCAAACATTTGTTTCGAACAGCTGTTTCCTTTATTGTAATACCCAAACGCATGTTTGTCAAGCTATTTTGCGAACAAATTTTCGGAATATATGTTTGCCTTTTTGCTTTCTATATGTTAAAATAATTTAAGGATTACAATAAAGGAGGATGCTTATGAATCAAGGCAAAATCACCCCAAAACAGAAAGAAATCTTAGAATTTATTAAATCTGAAATATTAAGTAAAGGCTATCCGCCGGCTGTACGAGAAATATGTGAAGCAGTAAATTTAAAATCGACATCTTCTGTGCATGCTCATTTGGAGAAATTAGAGAAAAATGGATATATTCGACGCGATCAAACGAAACCACGTGCTATTGAGATTATGGATGATTCATTTAATTTGACGCGACGAGAAATAGTGAATGTGCCGATTGTGGGTAAGGTTGCTGCTGGTATGCCTATTTTAGCTGTTGAGAATGTCGAAAACTATTTTCCTGTACCAACGGAGTATATGCCTAACGCGGAGACTTTCATGCTAACAGTGAAAGGTGAAAGCATGATAAATGTAGGGATTTTTGATGGCGATCAATTACTGGTTGAGCGAACAGCGGTTGCTCATAACGGAGAAATTATTGTTGCTTTAGTGGAGGATTCCGCTACTGTTAAGACGTTTTATAAGGAAGACGATCATATTCGGCTACAACCGGAAAATGATACAATGGATCCAATCATTGTAGATAATTGTGAGATTCTCGGTAAGGTATTTGGTGTATTTCGCTTTTTATAATATTTTTATTTTATAAAAATAAGGTTCGTAGGAGTGTCCTCTTACGAACCTGTATTTTATATAAATTCTTCTGTTAATTCCAATTTTTTGCCATCTTGCCATAATTTTTCAAGATTATAGAATTCACGATCTTCATGGGTGAAGATATGGACGATAATATCTGTGTAGTCCAATAAAATCCAGGAAGAATAGTTGTTTCCTTCCTGCGACTTAAGTGTATAGCCAGCTTTCGTCAGTTCTTCATCAACACTTCGTACCAGTGCACTCATTTGATTTTGATTGCTGGCACTTGCTATAATAAAGTAATCACTCATTACTGATACATCAGTAATATCAATGACTTCAATGTTCTCTGCCTTTTTTTCGCTTAACCCATGACAGGCAAGTTTAACCATTTCCAATGAATCTGCCATTTTTACCACCTGCTTTCTATCACTGCTTTGTAATATTCGTATGTTTCCTGGGTACGCGGATCGGTTACGCATCCACGTGCTTTAAGATAGGACAATACGTTTTCTGATTCTAATAAAACAGCATAATCTAAATCTTTGTAGGCAGTATGACGTAACTGTTCAATTCCATCGTATGGATATCTGCCTGGTTCGATATAGTCTGCTAAATATAATATTTTGTCAAGCATGCTCATATTGCTGCAACCGGTTGTGTGGACCCGGATAGCGTGGAGTATTTCTTCGTCCTCAATATGATACTGCTCTTTTGCGTAAACAGCACCAAGGTCTGCATGTAATAATGCAGGATTATCATAACAAAATGTAGGTACTTCAATACCTGCACGCTTACATTCATCAATATAATCGATGGATTCGGCAAGCTTTGCACAATCATGTAATGCGCCTGCCAAAATGGCCTTGTCTGCATCAAACCCATAGGCATATGCGAGATTTGCAGCAGTAAACATTACACCAATGGTATGATGATAGCGCTCTGGCTTCAATTTATTTTTCAAACTAGTTAAAATTTCTTCCACTTCTATCGTCATGATTGCTTCCTTTTGTTAGATTATTTTTCGGTATATAACTTCTCTTCCTGTATGATTGTGCGTACAGCCTCCGGAACCAAAAAACGAATGCTTTGCTTATCAGCAACACGTTTTCTGATATCATGAGAAGAGACATTAAATTCCGGAGTATGGATAATTCCTAAATTACCGGAATATTGTCTGCGGATGGACTCTATTTTTTCCTGTAAATCGGTTGTATCAACACCATCGCGAACAGCAGCAAGAATTGTTGCTTGCTGTAAAATGGCGTCCGGCTTAACCCATTTGTCAAAATAGAGTAGGGAATCTGCACCCATAATAAAATATAAATCCCACGAATCGTGCGTCTGTTTCAGCGTATAAAGTGTCTGGTAGGTGTAATTTACGCACTGCTGCTCCACCTCAATGGGATCGTAAGTAAAATAAGGAATGTCCTTTATTGCAGAAGCGACCATCTCTATACGTCGCTTGCCGTCTAAAATTCCCATGGATTGTTTATGTGGCGGAATACCAGCGGGTAAAAAAACCACTTTATCTAATTGAAACTGTGTATAGGCATTTTCTGCAATAAGCAGATGCCCGTTATGGATGGGATTAAATGTTCCACCGAAAATACCAACTTTCATTGCATTGCATCCTCTTCTTATTTTGGTAAATGATAGGCACTGTCTTTTCGCTTTTGTTTAAACAAAACAATCTTCTTCCCGATAACTTGAACAACTTCAGAACGCGTATGTTCCGCAATTGCCTGGGCAATTTCCCTTGGATCGTCCATACAATTCTTTAATACATTTAACTTAATCAGTTCACGCTTTTCAATTGCTTCGGAAATCGCTTCAATATTTTCTTCTGTGACACTGGACTTCCCAATTTGAAAAATAGGATCCATGACACTTGCTTTGCTTTTTAAATAGGCTCTTTGCTTACTTGTCATAATTATCCTCTTATTTGTAATACTCAAATGATAGACCGTATAGTCGCACGGTGTCGCCCTCTTCAATTCCTAAAGATTCTAATTGCTCTAGGATACCTTGATCTTTTAAAAAGTTTTGAAAAAACAAGAATCCTTTTTCGGAATCAATATTGGTGTAACCTAACATACGTTCAATACGCGGTCCTTCAACAACGTACTCATCTTCTTCTTCATCATAGATAACCGTAAATCCATCTTCTGCAGTTTCTATAGAATCCTCTGTTAAATCAACTTCCGGATCGAATACAACGGTTTCCTGAGGAAGTTCATCAAGCAGAGAACTGACATGAAACAACAATTCACGGACGCCTTGACCGCTGACTGCCGATATTGGAAAAATCTTTAAACCATTTGGTTCAAATTCACTGCGTAGTGCTTCAATGATTTCGTTGGTATCTC
>SVEW01000131.1:5246-6189 GCA_015057205.1 Lachnospiraceae bacterium
TCCGTATACGGCATCCATTTTATTTGCGGCAATTACCTGCGGCTTATTTAACAACTCCGGATTATAAGCGGCTAATTCTTTTCGAATGGCTTTTATATCCGCGATGGGATCACGTCCCTCTACGCTGGCACCATCTACAATATGAATCATAACTTTTGTACGCTCAATGTGACGCAAAAATTCATGGCCTAAACCGATTCCTTCTGATGCGCCTTCAATTAATCCCGGAATGTCTGCGATTACAAATCCTTTTGAATCGGGCATATCAACTACACCTAAATTAGGCGACAAAGTTGTAAAATGATAATTAGCAATTTTAGGCTTTGCGTTGGTAACGCGACTTAAAAATGTTGATTTTCCTACGTTTGGAAAACCAACTAAGCCGACATCTGCAATTACCTTTAATTCCAACTTCACTTCAAGTTCCTTTGCGGGTTGTCCAGGCTGGGCATATTTTGGCGCCTGCATGGTAGGTGTCGCGTAATGTTGATTTCCTTTTCCACCACGACCCCCTTTTAGCAAGACAATACGTTTATTATCGCCGGACATATCTGCAATTACTTTGTCGGTAGCACTGTCTTTGATTACGGTGCCTGCAGGAACCTTTAAAATAAGATCTTCACCATTCTTGCCGTGACAATTTTTCTTGCCACCTTCTTCACCACTCTGCGCTACAAATTTTCGTTTATGGCGATAATCAGTCAGGGTATTTAGGGCTTCATCAACTTCAAAAATAATGGAGCCACCATGTCCACCATCGCCGCCATCCGGACCACCATCCGGTACATATTTTTCTCTACGGAAACTAACATGACCGTCGCCACCTTTTCCGGATTTAATATAAATTTTTGCACGATCTGCAAACATAATTCTTACCTCATAGTTTAAAAAGAAGACCCGGCTATTACAGTCGGGTCTCGTTGAACATTCTTATTTCTCTACT
>SVEW01000132.1:0-1207 GCA_015057205.1 Lachnospiraceae bacterium
ACCGGAAGTAAACTTCACTTTAAGAACTACGACAAATGGGAATTGGATTCCGAAGAAGATGCAAGCCCTAATGATCCATATCAAGTAACGGAACCAACGATTATGAAGGCATTTTGTGCCGACACCACCGCACCGATTACCTTCGAAGGACGCCTAATCGGTGGGTGTATGGACTGCCTTGAAAATCTGATTGGCACCCCTTATGACAAGGTAGACACTTTTGCAAACCGCTACAAAGAGGACGGCATTATCTGGTTTTTAGAAGCCTGTGAACTTAACGTTTTCAGTATTCGCCGGACCATCTGGCACATGAAAGCCACCGGCTGGTTTAAACACGTAAAGGGCTTCCTGATTGGTCGCCCGGGAATTTTTGGCGAAGAGCTTTTCGGCTTGGACCAGTATAAAGCCGTCACCGATTTGCTGGCAGAGTATAACGTCCCCATCCTAATGGACCTGGATATTGGACACCATCCACCAATGATTCCGATGTTGTGCGGTGGCTATGCCAAGGTAGAATTTTCAGAAGAGACAAATGAATTATGTATTACATATGAATTAAAATAGAAAAAGTTCACTCCACATGAATAAACTATTATTCTACTTTCCATTGGATTTGAATGCATTTCGCAAGGAATAGAAACCGGCGATAAGCCGGCTATTCCTTCGCGTTTTCATACTATCACTATGCAATCACATGGCACACATAAAAAAGTATACTTAGTAATATACCCATCGCAAACGCAACTCCATGTGCTATCACAGTGGAAATATCAAATAATCCTCCGGTAACACAAACCATATTTCCCAAAATAACATAGCCAACAGTCCAATTACCATACCATGTTCCCAGCTGAAACGGCGCATAGGTTTTGCACACCACCTGCATAACCAAAATCAAGCCGATAAGTGCAAAAATGAGGGTAGAACCACCCATACCGTGCTCAGCATCCTTCCATAAAAATGAACAGATAATATTCGTAGCCGTACTTCCAAAAACTCCCAATACCGCAATTACCAGACCACTTACTTTCCCATTCAAATAAACAGTAACAAAATAAAGCGCCAGGCAATTAGCTATAAGATGAACCCAATTTACATGTAGAAAGGTTTCGGTTATGTAGCGATAAAACTGTCCATGTAAATTCCTTATTCCCACTCCCCATAGATAAGGATTAATATCAACAAATCTTCCAACGATATGAATTGC
>SVEW01000132.1:1217-4046 GCA_015057205.1 Lachnospiraceae bacterium
AATCCACAAACCAATAATATACCTAGTTACCTTCATAAATCCTCCTGTTTCCAATTTCTTTCAAAAAAATCTACACTTGGAGTGCCCTGATGCTGGCAGCACCAAGCACAAGCATCAACACGCCCACCGCGAAAAAGCAGGCGGAGCTTCCCAGTCCAGACAGCGCTGCTGCCGCAAACAGGGTTACAACCTCCAACAAATTCACTCCCATGTTGAAAACGCTCAAAACCTCAGCGCGCTTTTCACCAAGTCCCATTTTATCCACCAGTCGATTCTGAACTTCTTCAAAAATATAAGATGGCACCGTTATCAAAAGCGGAAGCAAAAGCATCAACAGAATTACCAGGATTGGCTGTGATGCCCAGCCAAACAATAACATCGCGCCACCGGCCATGCAAAAGCAGATTGCAAATGCCACAGACGTATGTTTTTCGTCCACTTTAGCAAGAATTTTTTCCGCCAAAAGTTCCACCACCGAGTAGCCCAAAATAATGGGGCTCATCCACTCTTCCTTTAGTCCGCAAACCATTAGCTTCTCCACATAGAAAAAGTTCACCAGCAAAAATCCCATGCTAACACAAGACAAAATCAGCACCACGAATGCGGTTTCCTTTCTAAGCAAAAGCCCCCTCGTTTTTTGCCCCTTTGCTGGCTTTTCCTGTTTCTGCCTGCCTTCCCGGTACTCCTTCGGAATCCCCAGACTCACCACGCAACCAAGAAAACTGCTTCCAACTGTTGCCACAAGCAATCCCTCTACTCCTATCATAGCATAAATCCCCGCATATGCAACCGTACTAATCAGAAACCCTACCGTTCCGCAGTTTCCTACGTGTGCCGTTTTTACCAAAAATTCCTCTGACGGAAGCATCGTGTACAAATATGCGCTCTGGGTCCCGGACGAAAAGCATGCCGCCATACCCTCAATAATTGCTTCCACATAAAACAACACCAGACTTTTTTGTAAAAAAGCCACCAACAGCATACTTCGTGCCACAAATAACAGCATCTGCGCCATCACCAGCGTATTTCGATATCCAATTCTATCTGTAATTTTCCCTGCCGGAATCTCAAACCCAAAGATTACCATGGACAACACAGCCTGCAACATGAAAAACTGTTCCACGTTGATTCCTGCCTTTGTCCTTACCAAAAGCGCCACCGGCGCATAAAATACTAGCCCATTAAATAGAGCTGTCAAATCTAATGCATCTATTTTTTTACGTAACATATTCTAATCCCTCACCGCTGCTAACATAAAAAAGAGCCAACTCTTGCGTATGCAAAAATTGGCTCACACAAATACACCTATTCTATTGTAATATCAATCACTACAATAAAAAGGCAAATATAAGCGTAATTCATGATTTAAGCACACACAAACAATACGGCACGATTCTCGCATCGTCCCACCTATCGTTCTACATACTGTGTTACTCAAAATCAATGTTTACTGCTCACTTTCTTCACCTTTCCATGTAATGTGTCTTTCTGTATGATTTGTAGTCTCCTACATCCCGAAGTATAACACAGCGGATTGCACTTTTCAATAGAATTCTTTTTTTATACACTCCATGTCACCGGTCTTGTCAAAAAACACTCCCGATAATCACTGTGCATCTTCTCTTCTTCGCTCTCCGTTATGGTTTCGTGCGCAAAACGATATCGATGGCATAGGCGCAATAGCTCCAAATATGATAAGTCCGGAACTTCCTGCTCGCATTTTTGCAAAATATGAAACTTGCTGGAACAGCTTTTTCCGGTATAGTAAAAATACTCCGAAAGTGCCGTAACAAGTACAATCTGTGCCAAAATTCTGGTCGTCGGGTTGGCACGCATCGCTTTGTATGCTTCCATTTTCTCAGGAGCTTTCTGCCAGTACAACCTTTCCAATTTTTCATTTAACCGCATGGACTTGACGACATCCTCACGAGTCGGGCATTCCATCCCTGAAATGATATCCTCTCCATAAATGATCTTCCCACTGTCTAACATACGAAAAACCTCAATCGGAAGATTGACCAGATCCGCATCTTCTTCGGAAACTACAAAATCCGCCCAATAGGGATGCTTCAAATGATTTTCATTATAAATTACGCGTGCGATGGGAATATCGCGGTTTGTCATTTCCTCAACCTTGTCAATCATCGCCAGAACCTTCTGTTTTGCCTCCCGATAATTGAAATCACTACGGATTATAGTGACCAAATCAATGTCGCTTCCCGGTCTTCCGGTATATGTATCATCCGAAAGCGACCCTACCAACACCACTGCCTTTACAAAATCCATCGCACTAGCTTCCTCTTGAAATACGCGAATAATTTCCCAAGCCCGCTCTTTTTTCAAATTCTTCATTTCCCTTCCTCATTTACAATAATCATTTCTTCTCAAGCATCACCAGATACTCTGTGGTTCCCTCCTCGAACTTTTTTATATCCGTAGCATGAAACCCATGCCTAGCGTAAAAGCGAATCGCATCCACATTCTTCTCAATTGCCCACAAAAAGCTGACCGGATAGTTTTCTTTTGCAAATTCGATTAAGGCTGCCCCAACTCCCTGACCTTGGAAAAAGTAATCCACATAAAGCTCAACGATTTCATTACCATCGATGTGGACGAACCCCTTTACAATGCCATCATCATAGACAAACATTTTTTCCAATAGCTCCGGCTTTTTTAATTCTTCCGCAACGCTTAACACCTGCAATTCACCAAAAGAGTAATCATCATCCTGAAAAATCGGTCGAAACTTTATGCGCTTTACAAACACAAGAATCTCTGCGATTCTGGAAATGTCTTTTGATGTTGCTTTTCTAATCACATGACTTAACG
>SVEW01000132.1:4056-6089 GCA_015057205.1 Lachnospiraceae bacterium
TTAACGGTGTAACATACTCCATCGGTGTAAATCGAATTCCATTTTTTTCCTGCTCCGTGTCCGTTTCCACAAAACCAAGCTTTTTATAAAACTCCACCGCATAAGGCGAGGAATTCACGGTAATCGTCAGCTCGCTATCCCCTTTTGCACGAAGCTCCCCAAGGATATGCTCAAACAACTTCTTGCCAATCCCCTGCTTATGATATTGCTTTTTCACAAAAGCCAACATAATATGGGTTCCCTTGCGCATGGTCATTACTCCGACGATTTCCTCTTTTACAAGTGCAACAAACATGGGAAAACTTCCGCTTTTGACCCCCGCCTTAAAACTATCATTTTCAATAACATCCTTGACAAAAGATGCTACACCCTCCGGTGGATAATCCGGAGCTTCAAATTCCATGAAAACTTCCAATACAACATCTAATGCTTGCTTAATCTCTGAATCCTGTACCCTTCTTATTTCCATTATTCCAACTACCTCTCTAAAAAACCTATAATATTTTCATTATATCACAAAACTTCTGTGAATATTATGCTTATATTATTACACAACAATCTCGGCCTTACTTCCACCGCTTCGCTGTTTCGTTACTACAACCTGTTTTTCTATACGTTCTTTCAAATCCGCTACGTGAGAAATAATGCCTACCAGACGATTTCCTTCCGTCAATCCTGCTAAAGCACGATAAGCCTGATCCAAGGCCTCCGGATCCAGGGAACCAAATCCTTCATCTACAAACAAAGTATCTATTTGAATTCCACCTGCCGCAGACTGCACTTCATCCGAAAGTCCCAACGCTAACGACAGCGATGCCATAAATGACTCCCCTCCGGATAATGTTTTTACACTACGCTGCGTACCATTGTAATGATCCAGCACATTCAAATCCAAACCGGATTGAGATTTCGCATTATCTGCCTCTTTTTTCCGCACCAACTCATATTGTCCATCCGACATAGTTAAAAAGCGCAAATTCGCCTTCCGAATAATACGATCAAAATAAGTTGTCTGCACATAAGTTTCCAGCATAATTTTCTCACGCCCGGATAATTTTCCATTGGCCGTATCTGCCAGTGCCTTCACCCACTGTAGCTTTTTTTCGGTTTCTGATATTGCTTCTGCCTCCTTTACGAGACTCTCCCTTACATCTTTGTGAATCTGCAATCTGGTGCTAAACCGACGCAGATTTTGTTCAAAAGCGCTTCGTTTCTCTTCACAATCAGCCTTTTTCGCTCTTTCCTCCTCTAAATTCGGGGCTTCAGACTGTGCTAAAATTTCTTCACTATTCTTAATGTATGATTTAATTTCTGTGATACTGTCTGCAACATTCTTGCACTTTCTATCAATCTCTTCAAATTTCTTGTCCAATGCCTGAATTCTATTTTGAATTTCTTCTTTTTTTGCCACGGCATCTATGTAGTTGCGGAATTTTAAATCTTTTTTCTTTTCATCTATGTGTTTTTCTGCCTCTGACAACTTCGTTCTACTGGTTGCCAGAGCTACTTCCGCTTCCTTCTCCTTCTCTATCAGCCCTTGTAATTCCTGTTCCAGTACCGGTACTTCCTCCTGAAGCTTTGCTTTTTCTTCTTGTAATGCCTCTTGCTGTACTATGAATTGCTTCAGTTCTTCTTGGTTATGAATCCCATCTTCCAGCTGTTTTCTAAGCTCTGGCAAAATTTCCTCTAATTTGACTACTCCAAGAAGTTGCTCGCTTGTTTTTTCGAGTTCTTGCTCATTCCGATCCATTCGCTCTTTCCAAACTCCGGCCTCCTGCGCACTATGGTCTCTCTTACTGCGTGCCTTCTCCAATGCTTTCTTGGCTACGGATAGTTCCTGTTCTGTCGGAACCTCCCTGGCTCTTACCGCTGGTTTTGGATGTTCTAAAGAACCACAGACCGGGCAAGGACACCCTATCTTCAATGTTTCTGCCAAAATTCCTGCCTGTCCATCATAGAATTTCCGCTCCAATCCAATATACGTGGTATTATAGTCATCATATATGTTCGCGTCTGACACATACTGTGCCTGC
>SVEW01000133.1:0-5648 GCA_015057205.1 Lachnospiraceae bacterium
TTCTGCTCCAACTTAATTACCTTGGCATTCGGGTAAATGGATTCAAAATTCAAGATATTCTGAATATTCGCCCCTCTAAACTTATAAATAGACTGGTCGTCATCACCCACCACACAAAGATTATTATATTTGCCCGCAAAAAGCTTTATCAACATAAACTGCGCCGTGTTGGTATCCTGGTACTCATCCACCATAATATACTGAAATCGTTCCTGATACGCCTCTCGCACTTCATTATCCACACTTAAAAGTTCCACGGTCTTCATAATCAAGTCATCAAAATCCATGGCATTATTCTTAAGCAACGCCTTCTGATATTCTGCATACACCGTCGCAATCTTCAATTGCTTATAATCTCCACCGGCCTGCAAACGAAAATCATTGGGGTCCATCAATTCATTCTTCGCCGACGATATAACATTTAACAGCATCTTCTCCTTATACATCTTTGTATCAATCTCAAGACGCTTGCACAAATCCTTCATCAAAGACTTCTGATCATCTGTATCGTAAATGGTAAAAGAGGTATCGAATCCCAAACGATCCGCATAGCGACGCAAAATACGTACACAGCAAGAGTGAAAAGTAGACACCCATACCGCATCCGCCCCAAATCCGGCCAGCTCCTCAATACGACGTTTCATCTCTGCTGCTGCCTTGTTGGTAAAGGTAATCGCCAAAATATTATAGGGACTTACGCCCTTTTCTTCCATCAGGTAAGCCGTCCGGTTCGTCAGCACTCTGGTCTTACCACTTCCGGCACCGGCAAGAATCAGCACCGGTCCCTCTGTGGTATACACGCCGGCCTGCTGTTCCTTATTTAACATCTGCGTTGAAATCATACTCTTATCTTCTCTTTCGTTCTTCCATCTATTTTTTGCTTTTTTACTTTACCATATTTTCCTTTTTTCCACAAGCCAAAACCGAACAAACTTTTGCTTTTTTACATATTCGAAAAAAATACTTGTCATGTAGTTTTCAATACTATATAATGTAATGTAGTATAGAAAGTAACAAGGTGATACCATGACGATTAAACAGCAGGACATTTTAAACAGCATACTGGAAAGTCTCAAGGAAATGAAGCCTATGCAGACCAGTGAGCTTCCGAACATCAACTTATACATGGACCAGCTCACCACCTTTATGAACGAGCGTCTGGCTCACACCAAGCGCTATGAAGAGGATAAAGTACTGACCAAGACGATGATCAATAACTATGCGAAGAACAATATTCTTCCCCCTCCGGAGAAGAAACAGTATTCTTCTGCCCATTTGGTTACATTGATTTTTATATACTACTTCAAGAACATTTTATCCATTATGGATATTCAGAAGATTTTAGATCCTATTCACGAGAAATATTTCGATGCCAAAGAATTCTCTATCCAGAAGGTATACGACGAAGTGCTTGCGTTAGAGGATGGTGCCATGGATAAATTAATAGAAGATGTTTCTGAGAAGTTTGCTACCAGCCGTGAATCCTATCTGGATGCACCGGAAGAAGATCGTGAGTTTTTGCAGCAATTTGCCTTCATTTGTGAATTGTGCTTTGACATATATTTAAAGAAACTTATTGTCGAGAAACTAATCGACGAACTTCCTGACCGTTCGCAGAAGGCCAGGGAAGCGAAAGAGAAGAAGAAAGCTGCCAAGGCTGCTGCTAAAGCCAAAGAGAAGAAGAAATAAGTCGGAGCTGTGCAACGCAAATGTGTACACAGCTCCTTTTTTTATCTTGTTTTTCTCATATGACGTTTCTGTCCTTCCTCAAGACATTCCTTAAGGCTACGCCCTCTATCAAAAATCTCCACATATCCTTGCAAAGATTCTGCTTTATGACGAAGGGTTCTTGATTGCCTATAAATGCAAATAATAGACTTGCCTTTGCCGTTCTTTGCTTCCTGAATCAAATTTTCCCCTGCACTATTTCCGTCAAAAGCGACCACCACTGAAGGTCTTCTCTCAAAAATCTCATAATTAAAGCTCTTATAAATTCCCATAGCTTCCGATTCCGTAGAAACACGTACCAATACGCCAGACCGTTTTAAATTTGCACATTCCTTTTCCGTCAAAAGCGAAGGAACGATGGCATACACTTGAAAGCCTTTTTTGTTGTTTTCCAGTAAATATTTCTCATAACCTGCCAATTTATGTCCTATTACAAAGCACACCTCTTCAGGATTCAGAATTTCCATCAGTTCATCCATCAGTTTTGTACCTTCCTCTGTCATGCGAGTCGCCCGATTTCTGGTATTAAAGCTTCCGCCCATAAGCACCACCGGAGTCTGTTCCCAGGTAATTTCCTGAATCTGATCTTTTAATTCCTTGCTGGCATATACCTTGCTCATCCGACGAGTTGTTTTACTTTCAATTCTAATTTGCTTCATCCGCTCGAGGAAAAATCCTTCAAACTCTTCCCCTCCAAGCATTGTCTCAAGCGCATGCTCCTTCCGGTAAAAGTCCTGCATACTAACCTCGATAATATGCGTCTCTGTCTCCTTCATCCGGCGAACTTCCTCTTCTGAAAGCTCTAGCATTTTTTCCAAAGACAGCTGTTCATCCATAGAAGTTGTTCCGTAAAGTGCGGCGCCATCCGTTCCCTGTACGCAACAAATTCCTTCCTTCAAATACTGCTTCAATGGATGCTTCGTCAATGAATTCAGGTTATTTAAGCGCACATTGGATGTAATCTGAAATTCCAGTACAATTTTATCTTCCTTTAACTCGCGCAACACTTCCGCACCTTTTTTAGAAGTAAAACTATAGGTATACAGACCATGTCCCAGCCGCATCCTTGGCATTGCCTGCCCCGGTTCCAATGACTCTTTTACACATGCAATGCTGTGGGCAATATTATCCTTCTGACTGTCATTTTCACCTGCATGAATGCGAATCACAAAGGACGGATCTTTCTCTGCAATCTTCACAATTTCCTTGAAAAATGGCTTAAGTTCAATAATATCGTTTATTTCTTCTCCCACAAAATCACAACCTGCCACATAGGGGTCTATGGCTACAACCTTCAATACCGCAATATTCTGCTCAAGATAATTTTCCGGTGTCACCGCATCTTTTATAATGGTCAATGGAATACGGCGCATTGCTGCCAAAAAACGTATCATCACGCCGGTTTCACGATAAATCTTTGGCATCACTTCATGCACCTGCCTAAGCATCTCTACCGATTCATTTTGTTTCACCAACGTTGTATCACTAATCTCTGCATAATGTACACCCTGCTTTTTATAATTACGGGCAATCCACAATAACTTATCCTGAAAAATGGTATTCTCTGCATAGTCAGGATTCTCCCGGTCCCGAAGCATTTGCTTTAAATACCGCTTCACATCCGCGTCCGGTAACATATCCACACTATGTATGGCAATGGGCTCGGTACTTTTTTTCCCTTTTGCAAAAACATACCGATACAAATAGACTTTCTCTAAGTTGGTAAACACAGCTTGTCCGTCCTTTAGAATAGCCAATGAACCACGAATTTTACGAATGTTTTCTTCTGCATGATTCAAGTTATTCAAAATCAAGTCTGCAAAGTTAATGAACGTGTTATCATTAATCTTACGGTCCAAATATTTTCCCGTCAATTCTGAAGTTGTAAACTGACGCTCTACTCGTTTACGCTGGGTTAAAACCGTCTCCCACTGCTCTTTGGTAAGCTCTAGTTCCAGCTTCCGAACATAGTACAGCGGGTAACGTATCTGCTGACAGATTCCTAATGCAATCAGCATATCTGCCGGTAAGTTACCATTCATATGCGTATGCAAATCTGCCCTAAACTTCAAATCCTTTCGAATATTCGTCTGAAAAATTGTCTTTCTAAGATCCAAAGGATAATCTTTTGTTTGGCTCATCAGCGTTTTTGCAATCGCCGGAATAGACGCCTTCATTTCCACATTTCCTTCCGTATCTATACGGGCGATTTCTACATCTTTCCAACGAAACAGATAGGTCTCTTCATTGTTCCCGTCGATATAACATGGAAGTTCCCCACAAATCTGTAACATCCCGTGTTCATCCTTCGATAACGGCAATCCGCAGGTTTCCGCAAGATTTCGAATCAGGTTTCCCGTTCCATGATTCGGTGTAGACAATACATAAAACAGTCTTTCTCTCTCCTTATATAGGTTCACTACCATATCTTTCTCGTTATCCAAATAAAAACAGCTAAAATAAGTCATATTGCTCCCTTCCTTATAAAACAAGAGCTGCAAAAGCAAGTTTCTCTTTCGCAGCTCCGTTCGTTCTTATTCTGCTTGCACCCGCTGAATAATTGTTTCGTAGGAATTGTTTCCATACATCAGCGCACGGTTTACACGACTTATCGTGGCCGTTGACGCTCCGGTCATGGAAGCTATCTCCTGATATTTCTTCTTCTCCATCAGTAATTGCGCAACCTCTAACCGCTGGCTAATGTCTTGCAATTCCTTAATGGTACATAAATCCTCAAAAAAATCCTGTGCCTCATTCTTGTCTTCCAGTGCAAGAAAACAATCGATTAAAAGTTCCATATTTGCCTTTTCAATTCTCTTACCCATACTACCTCTCCTCGTGTCGCTTAATCAATGGTATTAACTCCTTTAACGGAATCTGCCCCGGTGCCGAAGGCGTTCCTACCGCCCCAAACGTCACCGCGCTCCCTGTTTCCGTTAATCGAACACGTGTAGACCTCCCCAGTTCTCCCATCGCCATGGAAATAATCGGTTTCTGTCCTAAGTCTGCAAAACGCCGACTTGCCGCAATCAGATGTCTGGCATCTTCTTCCGACCTCGCAAACACCGCAAGCTTCACTATATCCCCACCGCTCTCTGAGAGCATCTGTAAAATCGTATCCATATTCTGTGGCGTCTTCTTTGCATCATGGTACGATGCAACAACCGGAATCCCCGTTCCGTGAATCTGTCGTATCCATGCACATGCATTCTCCCGGTCAAACAATGCTTCCACATCCACTGCATCGATATATCCGCTTCCAGCAGCCCATAAAAGCAATCGTCCGTATGCCTCACTATTCAACTCCCCGAGGCCACCTTCCCGTTTGCTTCGATAAGTAAACAGAAATGGTATGTCCGGATTCCTCTCTCGCAATCCTTTTAAAAGCGAAACCACAGCTTCCCTTTGGTTCACGGACGAAAAGGAATCCATACGAATCTCAATCAGATCCACATTCCATCCTTTCTCAGCTCGTCCCTCAGTAAGAACCGTCTGCAATTCCTGCTCAAACTGCTCCTTCGTACAACCGGTAACAGACACTGCAAGCTTCGGCCTGCCGGCACCAAGCTCCACAGACTTCAACTTTACCACATTGGTCATATGTTTACTCCTGCACGTTTATAAATTACCACACTACTATTATAAAGCAATGTGAAGATTTTTCAACCTATTTTTGACAATTCTGTCAAATATGCATCATTCCCCTCCGGCAAAATTTGTGCCATAACAATGCCGGCTACCGCAGCTAATGCAAGACCGGAAATCGTAACATTTCCTGCTACCGGAATGCTATCACATCCAATTCCGATAACCAAAATCAATGCTGCAATCATAAGGTTTCTACTATTTCCAAGATTAATTTTTGCGTTAATCAAAATTCGTGCGCCCACTGCGGAAATCATTCCATACAAAACAATACT
>SVEW01000133.1:5658-5941 GCA_015057205.1 Lachnospiraceae bacterium
ACACCACCGTTGGAATGCAGGTAATCACGCCACCGATTTTTCCAAAAACACCGAGTATCATTGCGATTACTGCCGCAATACGGATAATCGATGGATCATAGTTCTTTGTTACTGCTAATACTCCCGTATTTTCACCATACGTTGTATTGGCAGGTCCTCCTAAAAGTCCTGCAAACATGGTCGCAAGACCGTCACCTAAAATTGTGCGATGCACACCCGGATCCTCGAAAAAGTTTTTGCCAACCACTGCACCGTTGGTGGTAATATCTCCGACATGCTCAAT
>SVEW01000134.1 GCA_015057205.1 Lachnospiraceae bacterium
ATGTATTGATTCCCCGTTATGACACGGAATGTCTGGTGGAGGCAGTACTTCCTCTTTTGAAGGAAGGAGATCGGGTTCTGGATATGTGTACCGGGTCCGGTTGCATTATTGTTTCTTTAGCGAAACTCGGGCCTGAAATTGATGCGGTGGGCGTGGATATTTCCCAAGGCGCGCTTGAGGTGGCGAAAGAGAATGCATGGCGGCTTGAAAGCGATGTGAAGTTTTTGCATTCGGATCTTTTTCAGGAAGTTACCGGAGTATATCAGCTTATCGTCTCAAATCCGCCTTACATTCGTAGTGCACAGGTGGATAGATTAGAACTGGAGGTTATGGGACATGAACCGCGTACCGCATTAGATGGACTGGAAGATGGACTTCATTTTTACCGTCTTATCATCAAGGAAGCAACGCATTATCTTGCATCTGGCGGATATCTTTGTTTTGAAATCGGCTGCGATCAAGCTGAGGATGTAACGAAGTTACTGGCGGAGGCAGGATATTGCGATAGAGTAGTAAAGAAGGATTTGGCAGGTCGTGACCGGGTGGTTATTGCCAGGAAAGGATAAGTAAATGTTTGATAAATTAGATAACTTATTAATTCGATTAGAAGAAATATTACGAGACTTGAGTGAACCGGATGTGGCGAATGACACCAAGCGTTTCCAGAGTCTAATGAAGGAACAGGCAGAGCTGACACCAATCTGTGAAGCATACAGAGCGTATAAGCAGGCGAAACAGGATGAGAAGGACGCCTTGGCAATGCTGGATGATGAAAGTGACGAAGAGATGCGCGAGATGGCGAAGGAGGAATTGAATGATTCCAAGAAGCGCATCGAACAGTTAGAGGGAGAACTTAAGATTCTGCTTTTGCCTAAGGATCCGAATGATGAGAAGAACGTTATTATAGAGATTCGTGCAGGTGCCGGAGGAGATGAAGCAGCGTTGTTTGCAGCTGAGATATACCGTATGTATGTGCATTATGCTGAGAGCCAGCGTTGGAAAGTTGAGACCGTTAGCGTCGATGAGATTGGTATTGGAGGAATGAAAGAAGTTACTTTCATGTTAAGCGGTCAGAGTGTTTATTCGAAAATGAAATACGAAAGTGGTGTGCATCGTGTACAGCGTGTACCGGAAACAGAATCCGGTGGGCGTATTCATACTTCAACGATTACGGTTGCGGTTATGCCGGAGGCTGAAGATGTGGATGTTCAGATTGACGATAAAGATATCCGTATTGATGTAATGCGTGCGTCCGGTAATGGTGGACAGTGTGTCAATACAACAGACTCCGCGGTACGTCTTACCCATATGCCGAGTGGTATTGTGGTATACAGTCAGACAGAGAAGTCTCAGTTACAGAATAAGGCAAAGGCATTTGCTTTATTGCGTGCAAAATTATATGATATTGAACAACAGAAGGCTCACGATGCTGAGGCAGAGTTGCGCCGTAGCCAGGTTGGAACCGGAGATCGTTCCGAAAAGATTCGTACCTATAACTTCCCACAGGGACGTGTAACGGATCATAGAATTAACCTGACACTTTATAAGTTGGATAAGATAATGAATGGTGATATTCAGGAAATCATTGATGCTTGTATTGCAGCAGATCAGGCGGCGAAACTTGCAAAGATGAACGAAGATTAAGCCACGGTTTTTAACTTTGTAAAAAATGGAAAACAAGCCTTGTTTTTTTGCTAAAGAAATGCTATGATATTCTTCGTTTGGGATAAACATATGAAGAGGAGATGAAAATATGATAGCACAAGTTTTAGCAGTGGCAATTTTCTTGTTGATGTTCGTTTTAATCATTATGGACAAGATTGAGCGTCACATTGTTACCCTTGCTTGTGGTCTGGCAACGCTGGTTTTGGTTTTTGGATTTGCGATGCATGACATGAATGCGGTAATGGAGACCTTAAATATCAGACATATCTTTACCGTAGATTTTTGGTATGAGGCAGGGCAGGCCAAGGAGAGCACCAGTGGTATTAACTGGGCAACTATTATATTTATTGCGGGTATGATGGTTATGGTGGAAGGAATGGCCAAGGCAGGTTTTTTCCGATGGTTATGTATGACGATCGCAAAGGCAGTAAAGTATCAGGTTGTTCCAATCTTTTTAACCTTTATGGTGATGTCGTTCGTTTTGGCGATGTTCATCGATAGTATTACAGTAATTCTGTTTCTTGCGGCCGTTACCTTGGAGTTGGCGCAGTTGCTGAAGTTTAATCCGATTCCTATGATTCTGTCAGAGATTTTCTGCGCGAATTTAGGTGGATCGGCGACCATGTGTGGAGATCCGCCAAACATTATTATTGGAACTTCCCTTGGATTTTCCTTTGCGGATTTTGTAATGAATACCGGGTTGATTGCGTTTGTATCTTTGATTGCAGTAGTAATTTATTTTTATCTGATTTTCCACAAAGAATTACGCAAACCAACCGGAGAGCCGATTTCAGTTGAGAATATGCCGAAGCCATCGGAAGCAATTACCAACAAGAAGGATTTTGCGATTAGTACAGTGATTTTCCTTGCGGCAGTGGGAATGTTAGTTACCCATGCACAGACCGGTTTGACGGTTGCTTTTATTGGCGGGGTAATTGCAGTTGTGACGTTGCTTGCAGCAGGAAGAGAAGTGAAACAGGTATTAGTTGGCGTGGATTATAAGACGTTGTTATTCTTTGTTGGCTTGTTTGTTGTTGTAGGTGGTTTGGAGCAGACCGGAATTTTGGAAGAGATTGCCAAGTTTATCGGAAAGGTAAGTGGTGGTAATGCAATTGTTATGGTTGCCATTATTGTTTGGGTTTCCGGTGTAGCAAGCGCAGTTGTAGATAATATTCCGTTTGCAGCGACTATGATTCCGGTTATTAATACCTTAGCGGCTACTACCGGTGTGGATATTTCCATTTTGGCATGGGCATTGGCTATGGGTACTGATATCGGTGGAAGTGCAACACCAATTGGTGCATCAGCGAATGTAGTTGGTACATCCGTTGCTGCGAAACAGGGATACCCAATTGGATGGGGTAAATATTGTAAGAGTGCAATTCCGGCAACCATTTTGGTATTGGCAGTTTCAACACTTATGATTGTTGTACGGTATTGTTAAAGTAGATAGAGGAGACCTTGCATTTGGCAGGGTCTTTTCTTGCATATCTTGATAAGGAGGATGATGTGCCATGGCAAAAAAAGGAGACGAGAAGACGAATGTAATGCGTCTTTTGGAACAAAAGAAAATTCCATATCAGAGTTATGATTATTCTCATACGGATGCGGTTAGTGGTGTTGAAGTTGCAAATGCATTGGGTGAGGATCCGGCACAAGTGTTTAAGACCCTCGTAACCATTGGTAAGAGTGGTAAGAATTATGTGTTTGTAATTCCTGTTGCAGAAGAGTTGAATCTTAAGAAAGCGGCAGTGGCTGTTTCTGAGAAGAAAATCGAAATGATTAAACAAAAGGAGTTGTTAGGACTTACCGGTTATATTCATGGCGGTTGTTCTCCAATTGGTATGAAGAAACCGTTTCCGACAGTAATGCATGAAAGTTGTTTAAGTTATGATACGGTTATGGTAAGTGCCGGCAAAATCGGTTTTCAAGTGCAGATTGCTCCGAAGGCATTGGAGAATTTTGTCCCTTTTTCAACTGCAGATATCGTAGGAGAGGAGTAAGCAATGATTAAAAATATTATTTTTGACGTGGGTGATGTATTGTTTCATTACCGATGGAAGGAAATGCTACAGGATTACGGGTTATCAGAAGAAGACAGTATTCGTGTCGGCAAAGAAATTTTTGATGATCCGAAGCAACGGTGGCTTAGTTACGACAAGGGGTTGCTTACTTTGCCGGAATTGATAGAGGATTATGCAAGGAGCTATCCGCAGGATGCAGAAATTCTTCGCTTTTTCTTAAATCATGGTGAATACATGCATGTGCCCCATCCGGAAATTTGGGCGATGTTCCCAAAGTTAAAGGAGAAGGGATATAAGTTGTATTTGTTGTCGAATTATTCAAAGGAATTGTTTGGACTTCATACGGAATATGCGGATTTTATGAACTATTTGGATGGCAAAATGGTTTCTTACATGATTCAGATTGCCAAACCGGATCCGCGTATTTACAAAGCACTTTGTGAGAAATACAGTCTAGAGATGGAAGAGTGCCTGTTTTTTGATGATCGGGCTGAAAACATTGAGGCTGCAAAAAAGCTGGGAATGCAGGGCTATGTGGTAACAACCAGGGAAGACTTATTAAAGGAGCTTAAGAAATTATAAAAAAATAGAAATCCACTGCATTGAGTTCACAAAACAGTGGATTTCTATTTCCGTATTGCGTATGTCACGTATCATACCTCCTGTAATCGTATTCGGTCATCTATTCGATGAAAACCTTTGCGATATCCCTATAGATTTAAGCTTCGTATCCCATTGGACCGTACCTCCTATTCTTTCCTATTCATGAGTGGTGGTTTAAACTTTTGGTGGACCGTACCTCCTTTACTTAGAATTATCGGAATTTCAATTATTCATCCCATTGGACTGTACCTCCTCGATATGGATTCTTTATCTATATGAATTGGTAGGTTTGTTTGTATTAGTATATTAACACACGATAACACATATGTCAATAGAATATTTGCAAAATAAAATAATAACGAGCTAATAGACAGAAAATAATGTAATAAATGCAAAAGAATACAAAAAATAATTTTTATCATTATTTCAAATAGTAAGAAATATAGGAATAGCATTTACAAGGAAGATTTGGTACAATGATAGCAAAAGCAGAAGGAGGAACCGTTATTATGAAGTGGTTGGTAGCGTCCGATATTCACGGATCGGCATATTATTGTAAGAAATTGTTAGAAGTAGTGGAACAGGAAAAGGCAGATAAGGTATTGTTGCTTGGAGATTTATTATATCATGGTCCGCGTAATGCGTTGCCAAAGGAGTATGATCCTCCTAAAGTATATGAGATGCTGAATTCCATTAAGGATAAAATCGTAGCAGTAAGAGGCAATTGTGACTGCGAGGTGGACCAGATGGTATTGGAATTCCCGATTATGGCAGATTATATGGTTCTATCCATTGGGGAGAAATTGATTTATGCTACCCATGGACATACGGTAAATAAAGAGAATCCGTTGCCGTTTTTGAAAGGTGGCTATTTGCTGTATGGACATACCCATGTACCGGCCCAAGAGCAGTGCAAAGACTTTACCTATCTCAATCCGGGGTCCATATCGATTCCGAAAGAAGGAAGTGGACATAGTTATATGATTCTTACAGAGGACGAGATTCGTTTTGAAACGGTAGAGTAACAATAAGGTGACAACATCCGGGCGGGTGCTGTCACCTTTTATAAGTTATGCGTCTAATTCTTCTGTTAATTTACAAATCTCATCGATGATTCCGCCAATGTATGCAATGGTATCAAGGAGCGGTTCATCGGTGGTGATGTCTACTTTTGCTAAAGCTGCGAGGCCTACCGGGTCTAAGGTGGAACCGGCAGAGAGGACGTTTTTCCAATCCTCCACGGCAGAAGCACCTTCTTTTTCGATACGCTTACTAACCTGGGTAGCTACGGTTAAACCGGCACTGTAGGTGTAAGAGTAAAGGCCCATGTAATAATGAGGCTGACGCATCCAGGTGAGTTCGGCACCCGGGGTGATTTCAACGGCATCCCCCCAGAATTTTTCTAAGGTATCTTTCATAATGCCGTTCAAAATCTCGGCGGTAACACTTTGCCCTTTGTCTACGAGGCGATATACCTCGCGCTGATAATAGGCTTCGATGAAGTGGGTTACGAAGTTGTGGTAATAGGTATTGTTAATCATATTCGCAAGTACCCAGCGCTGGAAACGCTTGTCATCGTTGGTTTTCTTTAAGTAGTTTGCCAAAAGCAACTCATTCATTGTG
>SVEW01000135.1:0-2440 GCA_015057205.1 Lachnospiraceae bacterium
CGATATACAATGAAATCGTCCACGGTACCACCATGTTCATTACACATTGTGGTATATCTAGCCTGACCGTCATACATGCCGTCATAGGAATTGGTCATTAAGTGGTTCACATTTTTCAATGCATCCGGACCCTTACACATGATTTCGCCCATATGCGATACATCAAACATTCCCACCCCATTACGAACAGCCATATGTTCTGCAATGACGCCTTTTTCATACTGTACCGGCAAGATATAACCTGCAAACGGAACCATTTTGCCATTTGCTGCTACATGCTTGTCATACAAAACTGTCTTCTTCTCCATATTGCTCCTTCCATCCTTTTCCTTTTTTTGTAAACCCATGGCACTAAAGAAGCGCAGAAAACCGCTTGGTTTCTGCGCTCTGTCTGTTTACCTGAAAGATTTACTTCATCGGTGCATGCCTCTTCTCATGCTTTCCAGAGTATCGTCAAAACCTAGTCCTTTTACCTGAGAGTTTCTTGCTAATTCCCCTTCGGTGACACATTGTTGCATTCTCTCCTAGGTTTCTCATCCGATCCTATTTACGTTGTTCCCTATGTTGTCACTATCCTTTTATGACAACCTTTATATTAACTATAACATTTTGAATCTTTGACGTCAAACATAATTTTTTCATAATTTTTTGTACAATTTAACCAAAATCAATTTATGCTTTACATTTTTTATTTTTCAAAATTCCACTCTCGTAAAACCTTTCCCAGATTGCTTACTAACTCATTCGCCGGCTCGAAACCATGCGAATCGCTACGTGTCTTATTTATTTACTATTCACCAACGATGAAGGATATCCATCGTCCATCCACGCACACATCTACGCACCAGTCGTCATGCTTCTGGTACGTATACCCTGTGCCAAAATTCGATTGGTTATCCTTTGTCGGCAACTTATCCGACGATACAGAATCCGTAATGGTTCCATCCACATGATTATCATCCATGTACCGCTCCATCTCATACTCCTGATAAACCTGGCCATCCACCATAATGCTTCGCGGTGGATTCTTCGCCTCCGGCGCCTTCGGTGCTTCCTGCACGGTGCCTAGATAATACACCAATCCTTTTTCATCCGCAACCGCATAGGCAAAGGGGCGATTGCAATTAAAAGTCATCTCCCATTTTGTCTGTGCCGCACCTGCAAGCATCGCATTCGCAAAGGATGCAGCCGTGATACCTTCTTTATCTACCATAATCCGTGTTGCATGGACAATACCGGTAATGCCTGCCATTTTGACACGCTCATCCGCCAAAATCTCATACTGTCCCTCCAAACTGAAAGCCTTCGCTACACCAAGTTTACGCAACGCCCTCTGGGCATCTAACGAAGTGCTTTCGTCCATCTGCGGAAAGCGAATGGTAATATCGCCGCCCTTACGCGCAGGCTTCGCTTTTCCGCGCATGATGTCAACATACGTGTCATCCTTAAAAACATTTGAAAGCGTGTATCCCTTATCCGGCAAAAACAGCCAGAAGGATGTTCCGTGCATAAGCGAAACTTCCACCGCTTTATAATGGTTGCCCTTGTAATATTCCCCACAATTAATAGATTTCTCAAGCATCGTCACCTGCTTGTCCCCATTCGTACCGTGAAACGTTTTATGTTCTTTTTCCCTTAGATGCATAGGCCATCGGTCATTGAAATACGATGCGGAAAGAAAGCATGCCAACATCTGCTCATCCATTTTCTGATTTGCCACATCCCCCGTCAAACAACCGCCGGTTTTTACGTTTAGCCAATTCTGTAGCTTGGTATCGTAGGCTTCCGAACCCATTTTGCCAACAAACTGCTCTGCATAATCGTATTTCGTAAGATTCGTAAGAACACCTTCATCGAAGTTTACCCCCGATGCAAGCCAGGCGGAATTGGAAATTTTACAGCTACCGTCCCTCAAAAACTGATGAACCGCCCGGTACGTCTTCTTCGTCGCCTTACGCAAATCCGCAAGCTTGCCGTAGCCCATGGCTGCCAGTACTTCGGACTGCGTATCCGCTTTCGTAACCTCTGCCAGCATCGCCATATCCATGGCCAGGGTCAACGGGGAATACACCCTGTTTTTTCCCTTCTTCAGCTCAAGAACCTCTGTCGCCATATCCTTAGCCGCCATAGTCTGCGTAAATTGGGCGTCACTACTGTACCGTTTCTCTTTTGTAATGTCTGTAACCGCTCCTGCTTTCGGCTGCTCTACGCTTTTCACATTTTTCATGGTAACAGTTTCTCTGGAAATAGTTGCATTGGTAATAGTTGCAGCCAGTCCAAGACTTCCAAACAATACCAACACCGCCAATGCACCACATAGTCTGTGCTTCATAAACCCCTGCCTCCTTGATTTTTTATTTTATTTGCAACAACCTGCCCGTGGACGTTAATTCAGTTTCACACCTTCAAAGTACACTACCCCATCTTTATCCGCAATCGC
>SVEW01000135.1:2450-5907 GCA_015057205.1 Lachnospiraceae bacterium
AACCCAAAAGGACGATTCACGATAAACTCATCCGTTTCATTCATCGTCGATGAAACCTGCAGCGTCTGTTCCACCCGCTGCGCTCGTGCCGTAATTCCGTTTTCATCCACACGAATCCCCACCGCCTGATTCAGCTTGGAAATCCGTGCTTTTTGCTCCTGCACAAAGCCTCCGAAATCCGCATCTGCCGTAAAAATCTTCGAAATACCCAGTTCCTTCATAACCGGAATCATGTTCCGGCTTTCGGTTATGGTAAAGCAAGGTAACATAAGATTCAGTCGCTTTTTCTCCCCTTGCGCGGTACCGGAAAGGATTTCGTTTCGCTTCGCATCCCCATATACTTCCGCCACACTATGTCCCTCATCCGGCAGAAAAACATAGAACCGTCGGCCATCCGCCAATGGAATCGCCACCGCCGTGAAATGCTTACCGCGATACGTGACGTACTTGCTCCCCCCGCACAGCATAGTCACTTTCTTTTCGCCGCTTTTTCCATAAAACGTCTGCCGAGCGCCTCGTTGCATAGCATTCTTCCAGTTTGCCTGATAATATAAGGTGGTGCTGACACCAATCTTGGTACTGTTGGCAAACTTCTCCGAAGACGCCTCTTTTGCCAATAGATTCTCTGTCTTCTCATTCAGCCAGGCTTGATACTTGGCATTGTAACTCGCCGTTCCCATTTTGCCCGTAAAACTGCTGGTATGATACGTTCCCGCTGCCTCGGAAAGCTTTTGCTTATCGTAAGACCAATCGTTTCGAAGCCATAAGGCATTGGCACATCGCAGGCTTACTGCTCCAGTGCTTTTCTTTATCTGTTTGTTGATGCGATGCTGCAAATCGCTTACGGACTCCATTTGTTCCATTTCCATGGCATCCAATATTTCCTGTCGACTCTCATCTTCCGAAAGTTCTGCCACCATGGCCATTTCCATAGAAAGGCTCACCGGCGAATACACCATATTTTCTGAAGAACTTCCGTATAACCCCTGTACCCAGTCCGTGTAGGCACTTTTTTCATAGGTTTTTGCAGCTACCATCGTCATCTTGTCATCGCCATTATTCGAGGCATCTGTCCCCGGTACGGTGAACTTCAGACTTTCCTCGTTTTCGTTGCCCACCGTTTTCTCCGATGGTTTCTTTTTGGCATCGTTGTTTTCCTCTTCCTCAATCACCGTATCCGGCTCTTCTCCAAAATCCGTTAGCCACTTCTTCGGCGATTGCATTGCCGATTCCTTCCCAACCTCTCCAAGGATTGGTTTGTCTTTCGTTGTATAAAGCGTCGCAAAGGGCATAGCCCCTAAAATACAAAGGGCAATCACCGCCGCCGCTGCCAGAACCTTCTTATAAGAAGTTCTTCTTCGCACCGGTCCCTCGCATTCGGCCAAAAGCTCCTCGCTCACATCCCCCAACGCTTCAAACAGATTCTCTGCTCGTTTCTTCTCATCCATTACACATGCACTCCTTCCGCCTCCAGATGCTTTTTCAATTTCGCCCGCATCCGGTGAAGACTCACCGATATTTTGTTTTCACTCAGTCCGTAGCGCATGGCAATTTCCTTCACCGATTCTCCGTAGAAATATCGCCGCAAAAACATGCCGCGTTCCACCTTTCTTTGCTTTTCTAAAAAAATCGATATCGCTCTCGACAACTCCTGTTTATCTGCCTCTCGCTCCGGCTCCACGCCACCGCTTAAACACTCCGTCAATTCATCTAACACCGCATCCACAGTATGGTTGTCACGCTTTTTCGCATGAGCCGCACGATAGACATGCAGCGCCCGGTTCCTGGCTAGTTTCGCCAAAAACAGTTTCAAATAGTTCGGCTTTGTCGGCGGTATGGTGTTCCACGCATCGAGATACGTATCGCTTACACACTCTTCTGCATCTTCGTTTTTCTCCACAATCCGCACCGCCACCATGAACAAATAACTTCCGTATTTCTTCGCCGTTTCACGAATTGCCCCCTCGTCCCGGTCGAAAAACAAAGCAATAATTTCTCTGTCCTCCATGTTTTCTCCCATATGTAAAATTTTGTCGCTTTCTACTCAAATCTTACACTACATTATCTTGTGTGTAAAGAACAAAGCAGTCTCATCCATAGCGGAGCGTTTTTGTGTAATAGAAATTTCCTATTATAAAAAAACTCCCACACCCCATAAGAACCTTTCTTCGTGAGAATCTTACAGGGAGTTGAAAAATGTTACTCTTGCAATCTGCCACGCAATATACTATAGTTAAACAAACTTAGGCAATTGCGAACCTGCTCTGCGGCGTATGCCGCATGAGCAGGTTCGCAATTACCTATCAAACAAACTACATCAAAGGAGGACACAACTATGAAACTTAAAAACATTGCCATCGTAAGTCTCTCCGCCGGCACCATCGGCGAAGATTTTGTAAGTCATGAACTGGCTATCGGAAAGAAACGTCTTGCAGATTACGGCTTGAACCTGAAGTTCATGCCCCACGCCTTAAAAGGCATTGATTATGTAAAAAATCATCCAGAGAAAAGAGCTGAGGATTTGCTATCTGCTTTAAAGGATCCGGAAGTGGATATGATTCTTTGTGCTATTGGTGGCGAAGATACCTATCGCCTGCTGCCCTACTTATTTGAAAACGAGGAATTGAAAAAGGCTGCCTGTGACAAGCGTTTTCTCGGCTTTTCCGATACCACCATTAATCATTTCATGTTACACAAGATTGGCATGAAGAGTTTTTACGGCCAGTCCTTCCTTGCGGATGTATGTGAGTTGGACAAAGAAATGCTGCCCTATACCAGGAAATATTTCGAAGAACTGATACAAACCGGCACCATACAGGAAATTGCTCCGAGTGATATCTGGTACGAAGAGCGTACCTCCTTCGCTGTGGAAGATCTTGGAACACCGCACCCTTCCCATGCCGATGACGGATTTCATCTTTTGCAGGGCAAATGTACTTTTTCCGGTAAAATCCTGGGCGGATGCCTGGACTCTCTTCACGACTTTTTTAATGGGGAACGCTTTGCGGATATGCCTGTACTTTGCGAAAAGTATAAGCTATTCCCAAGTAAAGAAGACTGGAAAAACAAAATTCTGCTTTTAGAAACCAGTGAAGAAAAAATGTCTCCGGAAAAATATGAGCGTGCTCTTCGTTACTTAAAAGAAACCGGTATTTTTGAGGTTATCAATGGTATTTTAGTGGGAAAACCGATGGATCGCATTTATGAAAAAGAGTACAACGAGCTTTTAATTCGGGTCATCAATGATCCGACTCTTCCCATTGTTACCAACATCAATATTGGGCATGCCCTGCCCCGGTGCATTATTCCCTTCGGCGTGGATGCAACGGTGGATGTAGCGGCACAAAAAATCACTTTTAAAACCGAAGCCTAAAGACGGGGCTTTGGGGCGTGCTCGGTACATAGATTTCTCAAATCCTATGTACCTACGATTTTCACTTGTGTTGGGCACTTCTCG
>SVEW01000136.1 GCA_015057205.1 Lachnospiraceae bacterium
TACAAAAAATGGAATTAAAACCACACGAAATACAGTTAATTTATTTGGTAAATTCATTACACTAATTCTCCTATCAAATCGTATTCATAAGCACCGATTATGCGTGCTTTTACAAAGTCACCGGTTACAAGTTGCTCATCTGTCTGAATAAAAATATAGCCATCAATGTCCGGAGCATCACGGTAGGTTCTGCCGATATAGGAATTTTCATCCGCTACTTTACCTTCAATAATTGCAGGTAAAATTTTACCTATCATAGTTTGATTTTTATCGTACAGAATTTCTTCCGAAAGTTCCATAATTTCGTCTTTCCAGTTCTGTTTCTGTTCCTCGGAAATCTGATTTGGCATTTGTGCGGCTACCGTTCCTTCTTCCGGCGAATAGCAAAAAGCACCTAAACGATCAAATTCCATGTCATTGATGAATTTCATTAATTCTTCATGTTGTGCAACTGTTTCACCCGGGAAACCACTAATTAATGTGGTCCGCAAGCAAATATCTGGAATCCGTTCGCGCAGTTTATGGATATTCGAACGTAATTCTTGCTGATTAGTACGTCGATTCATGCTCTTTAATACGTGATTGTTAGCATGCTGAATAGGCATATCCAAGTAGTGACATACTTTATCATTTCGAATCATAGAATCGATTAATTCATCGTATATTTCTTCCGGATAACAGTACAATATCCGTATCCAATACAAGCCCGGTATCTTGTTCAACTCATCCAGCAGGAGATGTAAAGATTTCTTTCCGTAAAGGTCAATGCCATAAAGGGTTGTCTCTTGTGCAACTAAAATCAATTCTTTAACGCCTTGAGCTACGAGCTCTTTGGCTTGTTGTATTAACGTTTCCATTGGAACGCTTCGATACGGTCCACGTATCGATGGGATAATACAATAAGCACAATTCTTATTACATCCCTCTGCAATCTTTAAATGTGCATAATGACCCGGTGTAGATAAAACACGGGAGTTCTCCATTTTGGGAATGCTTTGAAGGGAATGGAAAGAACTCTTAACATCTTGTTCTATTACATTTAATATTTCATCATACGAGTTCGTGCCAAGAATAGCATCTACCTCCGGCATCTCTTTAAAAATCTCTTCTTGATAACGCTGGGAAAGGCACCCGGTAACAATTAGTTTCTTTAACCGTCCGCTTTCTTTATATTGTGCCATCTCTAGAATTGTCTCAATGCTTTCTTCTTTTGCGTCGTTGATAAAACAACAAGAGTTAACAACGATTACATCTGCTTCCGTTTCATCGTCTACAATTTGATGGCCGGCTTTTGTCAAAGCACCAAGCATATATTCAGAGTCGACTAAATTCTTATCGCATCCCAATGATACAAATAAAACATTCATTCTTTTAACCTTTCTGTTTTTAAAGTAAAGGAAAGTGCCTTTAAAAGGCACTTTCCTACTAGCATTATTCTTCTTCGGAAAGAATATGAATCTGTCCCTGGTACAATTCTTCTACTGCAGTAGAAAAGGGTTTGTGACAATTAGCCATAGCTTTTGCCGGAGCACCGTCGATTAGCTGACGAGCACGCTTAGCTGTAGCAATTACGATGGAATAACGGCTGTTAACAACCGGTTCCTCGCCAATTTCAACTTCGCTATTTACTACTCTCATTAAATCTGTGTAAGATGGATGTAACATAATAAAAATCTCCTTTCTATTTCACATAGCAACTAAGTTGCTGTTTCATACATTTAATTTGCTCTTTCTTTCGGCAGGTGCGAGAATGTTCATTTTGAATAATCGCATGGACTTCTTCAACGCAACTCTCTAAATCATCATTGATAACCCAATAGTCATAAGCACCTATGATATTTGATTCTTCATATGCCTTGGCCATTCTACGATTAATGGTCTGTGTATCCTCCGTTCCTCGCCCTGTAAGGCGGTTAAAAACAGTATCTGCATCCGGAGGCGTAACAAACATTAATAATGTGTCCGGCATTAACTCTTTGACTTTAAGAGCACCTTGTGTTTCAATTTCCAGAATGACATCATATCCTTCTTCTAATTTTTGTTCAACATAGGCTCTCGGGGTGCCATAATAATGACCGACGTACTGTGCAAACTCAAGCATCTGATTCTCATGAGCCAAACGCAAGAACTCATCTTCTGTTTTAAAAAAATATTCCCGGCCTTCTATCTCACCCGGACGGGGGTCACGTGTGGTTGCAGAAACGGATAACGCATAAGTATCCGGATAACGTTTCATCAATTCCTTCATGATTGTTCCTTTACCGGAACCTGCAAATCCGGAAAAAACAACCAGAATTCCCTTTTCTTGATTCATCTTTCTACCTCTATTCCTTCAATGGATCGGATGACATACGCCCTGCTATGGTTTCCGGTAACAAAGCGGATAACACAATTCGATCCGTATCTGTAACAATAATGGATTTCGTCTTACGGCCTTGCGTTGCGTCAATAAGGACTTCCGTCTCTTTGCTCCTGCCGATAATTCGTTTGGCTGGTGCGGAATCCGGATTAATAACTGCAACAATACGGTCTGTGTTCATCATATTTCCATATCCAATGTTAATTAATCTTCCCATAATTATTCGATATTCTGAATCTGCTCACGTACTTTTTCAATTAAGGTCTTGAGTTCAATTCCTACATTGGAAATCTCAAGATCCGTAGATTTTGAAAGAATTGTATTGGCTTCACGATTCATCTCCTGTGCGATAAAATCCAACTTGCGGCCAACAGACTCTCCGGAAAGTAAAGCTTCTTTTGTTGCCTCTATATGACTCTTTAAGCGTACAATCTCTTCGTCTACACAAACCTTATCAGCGAAAATTGTAACTTCTTGAACCACACGTGCTTCATCGACTTTAGTATCACCAAGAAGATCTGCAATTTTTTCAATGAGACGTTGACGGTACTCTGTAATAATCTGGGGCGAACGTTCCTCGATAAAGGAAACGTAGCCTGACATCTCAGTAAGCTTATTTAGCAGGTCTTCTTTAAGCCGTTCACCTTCAACTTCTCTGCTCTTGACAAACTGCTTGCATGCGCCTTCTAAAGTACCCTGTAACTGAGACCAAAGGGCTTCCTCATCTAATGCAACTTCTTCCATGGAGAAAACTTCTGGAAAGCGTGCAAGTGAACTAATCCGAATATCATTCTCCAACCCGAATTCATCTGCCATTTGAGACATGTATTTCACATATTCCTTTGCAATTTCAGGATTGTATTTTACATTTTCCTGTCCCTCGGTAAAGTCTTCAAACATGATATACAAATCGACTTTGCCACGTTGAATATAATTCTTCAAAAGCGTACGAATTGCGTTATCAAACATGTTTAACTTCTTAGGCATCTTCGTACTTACATCAAAATAACGATGATTTACAGCCTTTAGCTCGACGGAAATCTTATAGTTGTCATTACTACTTTCGTCGCGACCAAATCCGGTCATACTCTTTATCATAACAATCTCCTAATCAATATTCATTCTATGCCCTTTACATATAGTGAACAATATGCATAGATATATTTATTATAAGCAAATTCATTTTTTAAGTCAATGAATAGTTAGCATTTTGTGAAAAAACATGCTATACTCTTTTTAGATAATATTAGGAAGGTGACTGAATATGGCATTTGATGGAATAACCATTTGTAATTTAGTACATGAATTACGTGAGAATATAGAAAATGGACGTATCAATAAAATTGCACAACCGGAAACAGATGCGTTAATGCTGACAATTAAGGGACCAAATGGTAATAGAAAATTATTTTTATCAGCAAGTGCATCGCTTCCACTTATTTATTTTACGGAAAAGAACAAACAAAATCCTATGACTGCGCCAAATTTTTGCATGTTATTACGCAAGCATTTGTCTTCTGCCCGCATTATTAAGATTTATCAGCCGGATTTTGAACGTATAATTGTTTTTGAAATTGAGCATCGTAATGAACTTGGGGATTTGTGCCTAAAAAAACTAATCGTAGAAATTATGGGAAAACACAGTAATATTATATTTACGGACGATAAGGATATGATTATTGATAGTATTAAGCATATCCCTGCAAGTGTAAGTTCTGTTCGCGAAGTTTTGCCGGGGCGTCATTATTTTATTCCTAAGACAACCAAGAAGGCTAATCCGATTTATACTACACTTCAAGAGTTTGAAAATCTGGTCTTTGAAAAAGCGATGCCATTGGCAAAAGCAATTTATCAAAGCTATACAGGGATTAGTCCTGTTGCTGCTCAGGAAATATGCTATCGCGCATCTCTTGATGGTGACAGGCCTGTTCAGACATTGGATGCGAATGCAAAAATGCATCTATTTCACACGTTTGAATTGTTTATGGATGATATTCGTCAGGAAAACTTTTCACCGATGATTATATATAATCAAAAGGAGCCAAAAGAGTATACTGTTTTTCCGTATGAGCAATTTCGTGATTATCAGGCGCTATCGGTTGACTCGATTTCATTGGCACTTGAAACGTTTTATCAGGACAAGGAAATCTACAGTCGTATTCACCAGAAATCGGCAGATTTGCGTCGTATTGTAACAAGCGCCTTAGAACGCAACCGCAAGAAATATGATCTACAACTGCACCAATTAGCGGATACTGAAGGAAAGGATAAATACAAACTTTACGGAGAACTTTTGCATACCTATGGATATAGTGCTGTTCCCGGAGATAAAAGTATCACTTGTCTGAATTATTATACAAATGAAGATATCACGATCCCATTAGATGAAACAAAAACAGCAATGGAAAATGCAACGCGCTATTTTGAAAAATATAATAAATTGAAGCGTACGAAAGAGGCATTAGAAGAACTCATAGTTGAGACTAAACAAGAAATTGAACACTTAGATGCTGTTCTTACATCCATTGACATTTCTACCACTGAGGAGGATTTAAAACAGATTCGTGAAGAATTAATTATTTCCGGTGAAATGAAAGAACGTGGAAAAGAAACCAAGAAAACCAAAAGTAAAAGTAAACCATTTCATTACCGGACTGCGGATGGGTATGACATTTATGTTGGAAAAAATAACCTGCAAAATGATGAACTGACTTTTAAATTTGCAAACGGGAATGACTGGTGGTTTCATGCTAAAAAAATGCCCGGCTCTCATGTGGTTGTAAAATCGAAGGGAGATGAATTGCCGGATCATGTTTTTGAAGATGCGGCACGCCTGGCAGCATATTATTCGAAGGGACGCGGTAGCCAGAAAGTGGAAATCGATTATGTTCGTCGCAAAGAGGTGAAAAAACCGGGCGGTTCAAAACCTGGATTTGTTGTTTATTATACCAATTATTCCATGACGAGCGATGATGACATTTCTCAACTGACGCTTTTAGACGATTAAAAAAAGACGGAGCAATCCGTCTTTTTTTAAATGTTTAATGATCTACGGAGAGCTTGATGCTCTTGGCTACTAAGCGTTGGGTCTTCTTTCAAAATGTGCGAAACTTCCAAAGAGGCATCCTTTAGAAGCGTAGCATCATGATAAATATCTGCAATTTGAAAATCTAGTTCGCCACTTTGACGAATGCCAAATACATCTCCCGGGCCACGTAACTTCAAATCTTCTTCCGCTATATAAAAGCCATCATTGCTTTTGTTTAAAATCTCAAGTCGCTGATTGGACTGTTTTCCACGTTTGCCATCAATGAAAATGCAAAAAGACTGAGCATCACCACGTCCCACACGGCCTCTGAGCTGATGCAATTGAGCAAGTCCGAAACGTTCAGCATTCTCTACCATCATGACGGTTGCATTAGGAACATCCACCCCCACTTCAATGACGGTTGTAGAAACAAGCACGTCAATCTCATGCATGGAAAAGCGTTTCATTATTTCGTTTTTTGCATTTGGACGCATTTTTCCGTGTAGCATTTCTACACG
>SVEW01000137.1 GCA_015057205.1 Lachnospiraceae bacterium
TACAGAGCTGTACTCTCCATCATTTTCAATTATGATAGATGGTACCATTGCACTTGTTCCGGTTCTTCTTGGCTCGATTGCCTTTACGGTACCGGAAACACTTGCATAAATTGGTGCAGAAACAAAGCCACCTGCTTCAGCTATAAGTTGACCCGCTAGAACATGATCGCCCTTAGCTACAACAGGATTCGCCGGAGCACCAATGTGTTGTGAGAGTGGATAAACCATGTCACCTTTTGGAAGATATTCGGTAACGGGTTTGTCCTTGGATAATTCCTTCCCCTCAAATGGATGTACTCCACCTTTGAAAGTTAAAATTCCCATGTCGCTATCCTTCTTTCTGTTTTTATTTTTAAATAAATAAAATTCTCAATCAAATTATAATATATTTTCGGAAAATATGCTATAATTATTTTAGATTTTTTATTCAAACAAACAATATGGAGGTTTTATGAAAGTAATTGAAAAGGAAATTAATCTAAAAACGACAAGCCCACAAAGTCTTCTTTACCTTCAGGAAGGCACCCTTTTATTTGATATTGAAACCACCGGTTTTTCCCCGAAAACAGCGCGTTTGTACATGATTGGGGCCGCACATTTGGAAGACGAAATTCTACACATACATCAGTTTTTAACCGAGTCGAAGGAAGATGAAGTTTTTTTATTGATAGCATTTTTTAATCACTGTCAGCAGTATTCTTCATGTGTCACTTACAATGGTGCCGGGTTTGATATTCCGTTTTTGAAGGAAAAAGCTTCACGCTACAAGCTCGAAAATGTGTTTCCTAACCTTCAAGTGATAGACTTATACAAAGAACTTAAACCATACAAAAACCTGCTAAAAATAATGGATTTAAAGCAAAAAACGGTGGAAGCATTTCTTGGAATTGAACGTAAAGACATTTTTACGGGAGGCGAACTAATTTCACACTATTTAAAATTCGAATCAAATCAATCCGAAGAGGAAGAAAAACTATTACTTCTTCATAATTATGAAGATGTTTTAGGCATGGCCTACCTATTATCCATACGTTCCTATTTGGATGCGTTTTCAGGCAAATTTGCCTATGAAAAAGGATATACAACCATTAGCATGGATTATTATGGTCAGGACGAAGAACGGCTCGTTTTAGAGACGAAACTAGATACCCCGGTTCCTGTACCAATTTCCTATAGTAAAAGTTGCTATTATCTCACATTACGGGATGACAGACTGATTTTAAGTACACAGGTAATAAATAATGCCATTCGCGTACCATATTTGGATTATAAAAACTATTATTACCTAAAAAATGAAGATATTGCAATATTGAAATCTTTGGCAGGTCATATAGATAAATCTGAGCGGGAAGCTGCTACTTTAGAAACGGCCTATGGTAAATTCCAATTATCCGACGAAAAATTGTTGTCTGCAAAGCTTTTTGAACCGTATATAAAAACAGTAATTGATTTATTATGTAACATATAAAAAAGGTTATTACACTGCATCCCACGCAAGTGTAATAACCTTTTTGGCTTAGTTAAACAGTCCTACGACTTCAACTTTAAAGTTGATTCTACTACTTCTTATTCTTGATGAAAAAGAAGGATTGGGCACGATCAAAACCGATTTCTTTATAATTCATAATCTGTTCCGTGCTACCAATAAAGAGGACTCCATCATTAACAAGCGCTGCGTTAAACTTCTTGTATACTTCCTCTTTCGCTTCTTCCGTGAAATAAATCAATACATTTCTGCACACGATCAAATGGCAGCCAGTTGGGTAAGAATCCTTTAATAAATTATGTTCCTTAAACTCAACTCTCTGTTTGATGGCATCAGAGATCTGGTAGGAGCCGCCTATTTCCGTAAAGAATTTCTTTTTCAAATCTGCAGGTACATTAGCCACACTCTTTGCAGAGTATAAGCCAACCTTTGCTTTTGCAATAACCTGCTTATCAATATCCGTAGCAAAAATCTTAATTTTCTCTAAAGGTAAATGTCTACTCAGTGCCATAACCAAAGAATATGGTTCGTCTCCCGTGGAGCACGCAGCACTCCATATTTTGAGATTGTTTCCAAACTTCTCAATTAGTTTCGGGAATACTTCCTTATCAAGCAGAGTCCATTGTTCCGGGTTACGATAGAATTCAGAAACATTGATGGTAAGAAAATTTACAAATTCCTCAAAACGTTCCTTGTCATTTTTTATTAGAGTAACATAATCGTCGTAAGTCTTACATTTGTTCTTCCCTATCAACGTATCAATACGTCTTTTCATCTGTTTTTCTTTATAAGCATTTAAATCTATCTTAGTTAAAGTAAAAACATCTTTTTTAAACTTCTCATAACCGTTCTCAATTGGCATACCGACACCTCTCTACTGTTTATTTGCTAAGCTTTTTAACTTATTCTGCATCCTCTGTTTCAGCATTCTCGGGAGTTTCCTGTTCCAATAATGCTTTCATACTTAAACTAATCTTCTTGTCAGATTCCACAAAATCAACAATCTTAGCCTCGATTTCCTGACCAACGCTTAATACATCGGATGGTTTCTCGATATGCTCTTTAGAAATCTGAGATACATGTAATAACGCATCTACGCCTTCTGCTAATTCAACGAACGCGCCAAAATCTGTCATGCGGGCAACTTTACCCGTTACAATATTTCCAACAGCATAGCGTGTACTTGCGTTCAACCATGGATTCTGGTCTTCAAATTTCATGCTAAGAGCAATCTTTGTATCCTTAATGTCTTTGATGAATACTTTAACTACATCGCCAACTTTAAAGGCTTTCTTTGGACTTTCAACTCTTCCCCAGGACATTTCGGAAATATGTAATAATCCATCTGCTCCACCAAGGTCGATAAATGCACCAAAATCAGTAACGTTTTTAACAGTTCCTTCAACCACATCACCAACTTTAATCTTAGAAAACAGTTCTTTCTGTAATTCTGCTTTCTTAGCAGCAACCAACTGTCTTCTATCACCAATTACTCTACGTCTTCTAGGATTGAATTCGGTAATAACAAATTCAATTTCCTGATTCTTATACTTGCTTAAATCTCTCTCAAATGTATCGGAAACAAGACTTGCAGGAATGAATACCTTAGCCTCATCTACGATTACACTTAAGCCTCCGGAGAGAACTTCATTTACAGTAGCTTTCAAAACTTCCTGGTTGTTAAAGGCTTCTTCAAGGCGCTTGTTACCTTTCTCTGCCTGGAGACGTTTATAGGAAAGTAAAACCTGTCCTTCGCCGTCATTAACTTTAACAACTTTTACGTCCATCTTATCGCCAACTTTAACAACTGTTGTTAAGTCAACCGGCTCATTAGAATACTCGTTACGTGTTAAAATACCATCAGCTTTGTAGCCAATGTTGAGTACAATTTCTTCCGGTTTCACACTAATGACAGTACCTTCAACGACCTCCCCATTTCTTATAGTTTTTAATGAATTTTCAAGCATTTGTTCAAAGCTCATTTCTGACATTTGTTTGAACCTCCTCAATTAATTTATTTGGGGTAGATGCCCCTGCAGTAATACCTACAGAATGGAATTTGTTCATCTTGGTAACATCAAGATCGTCAACGGTTTGTATATAGTAAGTATTTGCACATTCTTTTTTGCAAATTTCATACAACTTCTGTGTATTGGAACTTGCAAGGCTACCAATTACAATCATTGCATCCAGTGACTTCGACAAACTCAGCGCTTCAGCCTGTCGATCCCTCGTTGCATTACAAATCGTATTGATAACACTTATATCATACCCTTTTTTGTTAATTATTTCAACTAATTCTTGAAATTTCTTGTAATTGTATGTTGTTTGAGATACAATACAGATTTTTTCATTGGGTTCAGCATGAAACTGAAGGGCCTCTTCCTCCGAGCCTATTACGGTATAACGGCTGTTCTCACACCAGCCACAAATACCAATAACTTCTGGATGGTTTTTATTACCAATAATCACAATCGTCTCACCGTTTTCGCTATGTTCTTGAACGGTCGTATGGATTTTCTTGACGAAAGGACAAGTCAAATCTTCCACCCTATGTGCCGAAGCCAGCATCTCATTATATCGCTTACGTGTCACTCCATGAGAACGAATAATAATGATTCCTGTTGGCAAATCACTTGGTACCGCTTCCGTAGGATCGAGAATCCGTACACCTGCCTGTTCAAGTTCTCCCGTAACGACTTCATTGTGAATAATTGGACCGTAGGTATATATCGGGCCTTCTTTTTTTTTAACACAATCGTATACAAAATCAACTGCACGGCGAACACCAAAGCAAAATCCTGCACTGTTTGCAACGATAACATTCTTTTCCATCTACATTCTTTCCTTTGCAAGGTTAAATATTGTTGTAACCACTTCTGCAATTCCCATATTGGAACTGTCAAGATAAATTGCATCTTCTGCCTGTTTTAGAGGCGCAATTTCACGATTCATATCCCGCTCATCGCGTTCTATAATTCCTGCCTCTATCAGTTCAAAATCTGCATGTTCGCCTTTGGCTACTAATTCATCATAACGACGTTGAGCACGGGTATATGTACTGGCAGTCAGATAAATCTTCAACGGTGCATTTGGAAGTACGCAGGTTCCGATATCCCGCCCATCCATAATTACATCTTTTTTCGAAGCCAATTCTCTTTGCAGCTGTAATAAATGCTCTCTCACACATCCGTAAGCGCTGGTAACAGAAGCAGCTTCGCCTACTGCCTCTTCACGCAAAAAAGCCGTTACATTTTCTTCATTTAGCAGAACCTGTTGCTTTCCATCTTCGTAAGCAATCTCTACATGAGCTTCATTTACTACGGAGCAAATGGCATCTTCAGAAGCTATATCAACGCCTTTTTGCAGGAAAAAATAAGCCAAAGCACGGTACATAGCTCCTGTATCTACATAAATAAAATCAAGTTTGGTCGCCAGTTGCTTGGCGATAGTACTTTTACCGGCTCCAGCCGGTCCGTCAATTGCAATATTAAAACTCATAAAACCTCCATGATTCTACGCTGATTCCGGCAAGATATCCGGTTGACCACGCTATTTGCAAATTAAATCCACCGGTATACGCATCAAGATCTAATACTTCTCCTGCAAAGTATAAGCCTTCGATTACTTTTGATTCCATGGTGGATGGATTTACCTGTTTAACGTCAATGCCTCCTTTGGTTACAATTGCCTCTTCAAATCCTCGCACACCGGTTAATGTCAACGGCATTTCTTGAATCAAAGACACAAACGACTCTCTCATTTGTCTTGTGATTTCATTTACTTTCATATCCGGATTAATTCCGGATAACGTAATCATTACAGGCGTTAATTTGCCCGGAAACAAACCGGCAATAGCATTTTTAAATTGTCGATTCTGATTTTCTTCAAAGTCGCGAAGAAGGCGTTTATCTAACTGCTCTTTTGATAAAGCAGGTTTTAAATTTAATTTCAATACAAGATTTTCTTTTAAAATGGTATCATTTACCTTTGCAGATGCAGATAACATCAATGGTCCACTTACACCGAAATGGGTAAAAAGCAATTCGCCAAACTCTTCGTATAACTTTTTACCGGAAACAGTTTCGATGGTTGCTTTAACATTTTTCAAGGATAGTCCCATCAAATCTTTTACATAGGTTTCTTTGGTAATAAAAGGAACAAGACTTGGACTTGTTTTCTTAATACTGTGACCAAGCGCATCCGCAAAAGCATATCCATCTCCGGTACTTCCGGTTGAAGGATAAGAAAGGCCACCGGTACACAAAATCACAGCCTCAGCATCTAATTCTTCTTCGCGATGATTTTTTATAAAACGAACACCACG
>SVEW01000138.1 GCA_015057205.1 Lachnospiraceae bacterium
ATATCTTTGCTTTGACGGCGTAAACATTTCAGGAAAGTAACTATACAAAAAAAAGGATTTTTGTTATAAAAAGGGGGCGCCTCGCACTAAATACACTTAGTGCGACATCCCCCTTTTTTATCCTGGAATGTTTTCCTTATAATTGCGCAAACTCTTTCGCACCCTTCGTATCCACCCAGCGAAACAGTGCCACGCTAATTCCGGCCAAAAGCACAAGACAGATGGTTAAATAGACCGGTGCACCAAGTTTATAACCCTTCCACATATACAAGAAAAACAGCGCAACGCTTTCCACCCATCCGCTCAACATAGCAGTCAAAATCGCACCACTTTGTTTAATTGGCGCCATTTCATTGGTCCAGTTTAAAAGAGGCATCTTTACACCAATCATAATATTATAAAAGGCCGTATACACCGCATACACCAAAGGCACCGCCACAACCAAAACGCTCACGGCAATCTCCGCTTTTAGGACTATTACTGCACAAATGCTGCTAAACAACATCGGAATTACAGAAAGCAATATCTGTACCAATACTTTTACCCGTAAAACCACCTTAGGTTCAACCGGAAGCGATTGAGGAATCCAAATGCTTTTGCCTTCTAACGATACAGATGGAACCGCTGTGTCAATCATAGATGTCAGGGTACATAATGCCGCAATAATTAAAATTGCTGCCGCCTCCGGACGTTCCGGAAAAATAACCTTCATGGCATCTACAAATCGTGCACCCTTTGCTAAGAGCAACACGCCACAGATTGGAATCAACAAAACTCCCAAACCACAGTTTAACATATAGTTTGCACTTGCTGTAAAACGACCGAATTCCTTTGCCAGTAGTGCCGAAAAAACGCTTTTTTCTCTAACGGATTTCGCAACATAATGCACTTTACCGGTACTTCCGTTTGCCGTCGCAATCTTGATAAAACTGCTAGACAATACATACCAGATGCCTGCCAAAAGCACCAACGATACCAGACACGCTACCACAGTAGCAACTACATCGCCTGCTCCAATACAACCAAACTTATATAATCCGTAGGATGCCCCTTTTATTTTTTCTCCATACACAGTGGCATGTTCAACAATGTCACGAATTACATCCATTGCTCTGAAGTAGACAAAATAATATCCACCAATAAAAACCAGTGACACCAATACGGTGACAAAGCTCTTGTTTTTTAATTTTAAACTTAATTTCGCCACTCCCCAGCCCAGTAGACAGGATAGCAATAACACCAAGATGGAAATTACCAGAAACAGCGCAATGCCACAAACCACACGCGTCCCCGTAATTCCTGCATTCATCCAATACACGATACAGGTTGGAAGCATAACCGTCGCTACATACATGGTTCCCAGCAAATATACATTTAACAGGCGGGATGCCACAATGGTTCGCGTGGGAATCGGCATGGATAGTAACAAATCGTTATCCTTTGATAAGTATAATCCGGAAAACGTATTAAACACGCTTCCAAAAGCACCCAACGCAATTCCAATACCGCTCATCAAAAGAAAATATAGCCAGTCCATTCCTACTTTGACCAGTCCGCCGCAAAGACTATCTGCCAAAAAGGCAAACATCCCTCCTAGAACACCTACCATAAGAACGATAAAAAACAAAAACCACAATGCAACTGCCCATTTAGGCCGCATTTCATTTTTCTTTGCATTATAAAAATATCCCTTAAATACCTCGCCAATCTGCTTTTTCACTAAAACTTTCAGCATATTACTCCGCCTCCAATTCCAGGAAAACATCCTCTAGTGAGCTATCGCCTTTCACTTCCTCCATGGTTCCCGCTTTTATCAGTTGGCCCTGTTTGATAATGGCAACCTTATCGCATAGCTTTTCAGCCACCTCCAGGACATGAGTTGAGAAAAAGATGGCACCTCCCTGTTTGCAGTGCTCATGCATCATCTCCTTTAACGAATGGGCCGCTTTTGGATCTAATCCTACAAACGGTTCGTCCATGATAATCAGTTCCGGTGTATGAAGCCAAGCCGAAACAATAGCAAGTTTCTGTTTCATACCATGGGAATAGGCCGCAATGGGCTGTCCCAGGTCCCCGGTAATTTCAAACAAATCTGCATATTTTTTAATACGTTCCTCTCGCTCCTTTTTGGGAACACCGAAAATATCTGCTATAAAATTCAAGTATTTGATACCGCTCATAAAATCATACAAATCCGGATTATCCGGTATATAAGCAAGTTTCTTTTTGCAGGAAAGGGGATCCTTTAAAATGGATTGACCACAAACGGTGATGCTTCCCTCATCAAACTGTTGAATTCCCACCACGCTTTTCAAGGTAGTGGTTTTGCCGGCACCATTGTGCCCGATAAATCCATATATCTCACCGCGCTGAATGTGAATGGATACATCATCCACCGCTTTTTTATCCCCGTAACATTTTGTCAAATGCTCAATTTTCAGCATAATACTCTGCCTCCTTTACATATCTGTTGTCCCTTATTATATCGTTTTCTACTTGTTGCCACAAGTGGTCTTTTTATTATCTTGCCATCACACCTGCTGCATATATTTTAACTTTTTCCTCCTTTAACCCCGGAAACAGAAAAAGCTCAGTACCGGCGTCTCCGTTTAACAGCAACGTATAGGTTTTGCCAAACCTCGGTTCATCGATTACCGCACTACCACAGGCCAGAAAATCTACCCCCGCCCTTTTGCTGGCGTAAACATCCAACTGCAACTGTTTGGGCATACCCCTCATACAAATAGCCATGTCTTTCTTAAAAATAAATTCATATTCATTTTCCTTTATTTTCTGCGTCGTCACACTCCCCAACATTTTCCCATTCACGGAGTAGCCTATGGCAAGTTCACATAAGTTCGTATGACTTTGATTTACAATTCGAACGATTATCGTATCCTTCGCAACTGTTTTCCCATACACTATACACCCAATTGTTGTAATCAGCAGCAAACTGATTGCTGACAATAGAACCATTCCCTTTTTCACTGTCACCGCTCCTTCCCTGTACCTTTGTAAGTTTACTATAGCACCATAAACAAAAACAGACCAAAATCACACCGATTCTGACCTGTTTTACACTGATAAGATGCTCTCTTATGAAAAACGGTAATCCATATACGCATCCAAAACCTCCGCATACCGACTTTTAGATACCGGCAATTGCTCGTGATTTCGAATGGTAATATCTGACTTCGTTAATTTATCAATGGCTCCAATGTTTACCGCTATGGATTCGTGACAGCGAATAAAACCACTATTCCCATGATTTTCTTTTAAGTATTCTGCAAACCCAATGCGAAGGGTTGGTGTACTTTCCGTTTCTCCTGTGCTCAGATGATAGGATACCACATGATTGCGATAATCAATATAAAGTATGTCATCCACCCGCAGGGAACGCATCCCCCCCTTCACTTTCACCGTAACCCACTGTTCCTTGTCTATTTGTACCCGAGACAAGGCCAAATCAAGCGTTGTAAATAGTTTTTCTGCTTCCACCGGCTTCACAATGTAATTTATAGGATTCACATCAAAGGATTCTAAGGCGTATGATTTCTCCGACGTAGCAAAAATAATCTGCGCCTCCGGCTGGTTCCAGCGCAACTCTCTGGCCGCCTGAATCCCGGTAATCATCGGCATTACAATATCCAGTACGTAAATATGTGGGCGAAACTGTTCGCACTCTGTTATCATACTATCCGGATGATCAAACACCCGTACCTGCGCCGTCAAATCCTTTTGTTTTAAATATGTATCGACAAGATCTCGTACTCGCTGCCGGTCTTTTTCTTCGTCATCGCAGATTGCGATGCGCAACCGTCCCATGTTGTCCATACGTTTCAGGCCTCCCCTTTTTACAATTCATTTTTTACCATCTTATCACAAAACCGTCTCTTCGGCTACCCCACCTTAATATCGCAGTCTAATTTGGCTTCTGCTGCATGGCGCTCCTGTAATTCTTTCAAGATAGTAGCTACTTTATGATATTTCTTCTCCGGCACCCAATTTGGGACCCTTCTCGGCATATACATTTTCTCAAATGTATGTACCGCGGGCTAGAAACACAGCAAAGCCAGGATTCCATAGGCTGCAAGACCGAGGCTGGCGGCACAACAGCTTGGGGCATCTATAAAAATTTCCAGCTTAGTTGCACGAAACAACAATCCAAAAATCTGAATCACCAGAGGATTCAGTATCATACACCAAAGCGGCGCCCGGAGCATCCCCAGGGCAATCAGTACCATCACGGCAATTGCGGGAATAATTACCAGCATGGAGTACAGGGTAAAAAAGGGCACATAAATCTGTTTAAAAATGGAAGTTATCACTTTTTGCGCCAGCGCCGGATCCTCTTTTTCCATAATCCGCTGATAAATGGTGGGCTGCAGGCACAAAAATGTATGAATCATAAAACCTCCCATGGCTCCGCACAGGAAAACCACTGTAAGAATGGTTGCCGGGGTCTGATTCTTTTTTGCCAGTATCATCATCAAGGAAATAAATCCGCAGGAATACATGGGCACCGCAAACATGGCCAGAATATCCGACCAGACAAACCGCCAGTGGGCCATATTCATCCATGCACTTTCTATCATTCCCGCTTTTCCGATTTTCTTATTGGCCGGTCCTTTGATGTCCAATAACAAATCCGCCACCGCACATAAAAGACCTCCGATGATTCCGATTATCGCCAGAGTTTTTATCACCGCTATCCCTCCAATCCCCGTATGCTTTTCATGGGCAACATGAGTAAAGCCATTGCTCCCATCATCACACCGGCTGCCATAATCACCCAGGCAGCTCCATGTCCCACACCGATTCCGACGCCTTTTCCAATGATATCTGCCAGTACCCCGGAAAGTCCGTAGGATACCACATATCCCACCTGGGATAAAAATCCGATGAGTCCCCAGACTCTTCCCTGAGCCTGCCCCGGAATGTTGGTTCGCACCAGATAATCCAGGCAGTTATTTGCCACGGGCAATGCTGCAAAAAACAAGAATCCGAAGCTGCCGATCTGAAGAATTTTTTCTTCTATACCAAACACTCCAAATCCAATCATTCCCGCACTCGCCGCCAGCAGTCCCAGAACCAGAAGCCGGACATAGTGTTTTTTAATTCCCCGGATTCCCAGATATAATCCGGATACCAGCATACCGCAGGCACAAATGGTTTCCGTAATTCCCAGGGTTTTCGCATCAGAAAATGCAAGCACCATGGGCTCCGCCAGAATCTGGAACATTCCCATAAACATGGTTATCAGAGCTAACACCATAACCAGTGCAAACACGCCTTTTTCCCCGATAAGAATTCTCCATCCCTCTCCAATACTTTTCAAAAACGGTTCCGGTTTCTCGGACACGTTGGTTGCGATTCCCCGTTTTACCACTGCCGCCCCTGCAACCGTTAAAAAGAAAGTACAGATATCAATAATCAGCAACAGTTTTACATCGCTTATAGTCAGCAGAAAACCTGCAATCATGGGGGAAAGCAGGTATCTGGCGTTTCCTGCAAGGGACACCAGACCACTTGCTTTGGAATACTCCTCTTTTGTCAGTAAATCTGTAATGGTGGCCCGGAAAGCCGGTTCTAACAGCGCCGAGAAAACCGCACTGATAAAGACGCCGATACAGATTTCCGCAAGGCTCGCCTCTCCCCTCACCATGGCCACCAGAATAAAAAGGATTCCCAACGCGGAGCAGCCGTCACCAATCATCATCAATGCCCGCCGGTCGTACCGATCTGCCAGTGCCCCTGCAGGAATGCTTAA
>SVEW01000139.1 GCA_015057205.1 Lachnospiraceae bacterium
CCATAAATTCGATTGGCAAAAGTCCTGTCAGTTGATTCCGTCGTAACATTTCCAATTCGTGTACTACCAAATCACACTCTGCGAAGGTGCACACCTGATAACTCTCATTCAGTTTTCTCTTGTATAGGATGTTGTAATTTGTATTTCTCATATTCCTTTCCCCCGAAATTTTTTATTCTAAGCACTTTAGACGGATAAATACTTCCCGGCTTCCATTCCTGTTCGCACCGTTTGGAAATATTTCCATATAGCTGAAGGGACAACTGCATCGTTGTGCCAAGCAGTAGCACGGATACACCTATAATGACCGCCGCCTCTACCGTCAAAAATGCCCGCATTGTTCTTTTTCTATTCATTTTTCTCTAATCCTTTACCATAACATTGTCAGGTAAGCTGCCAGCAAACAGGGAATAAATGGCATTTCCCCATTTACACACCTGCCGCTTTGTATCCATTGAAGCGCTAAACGCAAAACGCCCCATATGGCTGCCAAAAAAATCCCACGGATAAACATGGTCGTAACGCCCCAAACTCCAATATATGCACCACATACCCCAAGCACAAGCCCATCACCGGCTCCCAAAACTCCGCTTTTAATTTTACTTAATACAAAAAATGCACCACCCAAAGCGATTCCTCCCACAAACATCCACATGGAAAACGCCGGACACAACACCTGTCGCAACAAGGCTCCTGAAAAAAAAGCCATGGGATACCACGTATGAATGCTATGATTTCGCCAATCTTCCACACTTCCAATCATTAAAAGAGCCAATAGCAAACCTTTAATCCACAATTCCATCTTCTTTAGATATCTCCTTTCCACCACAATGTTTACACGGTCGATGTGTCGCTTCGACCTCGGCCAACCTCACCCGCCGGATAAAGCGTAACAAATTCTTGCAGGTTTTACGACTATGATACCTATTTCCTTCCGGCGTTATATATACAATATTTCCCGCATATCGCCCGCAATAATCGCAAGGATAATATTTTGCACCATCCCGATTCCGGCAAGTATCCACAACATCTTTATTCACACTACGAATTGTCACCAGCAGATGATAGCATGACCGGGATCTGTGATATACGGAACCCGTTTTACTGATATAGACAAACTCATCCTGTTCGCGTTCTCTCCGAAAACCCTGCCAATGCCGTACATAAAACACATCCCGCGGCTTTAGAATCCGCTGGCCATAGCCAAAGGGCAAATTCACCTTTTCCGTAAGCGTCATCAGACTGCCATCGGATATCGGAAAAACAAGAACGTGTCCCACTTTTCGATTCCCTTCCATCAACAAAAAAGACGTCGTTGTCTTCGGTTGCATAGCTGATACACAACCACCCTTCTGGGCCACATCAATCAAGGCCTGCGTATGGACCATCTCTTTTTTCATAACCGGAAACAGCAACAACAAACATGCTAAAAACATAGTTACCAAAAACATGGCAATTGCCGCTTCCACCGTTAAACTCGCTTTTACTCTTCTTTTCATATTCCTCCATCACCAAAGCCATGTCTCCCCCTATGTGATGATTTATGAGAATGGACTGCACCAACCTATTTTACTGTGGGAAACATGGCTTTTTTGACAGCTCATTGGTCATAACACATGGCAAATGGCATCTCTGTAGCCAGCGCATCTTTTGCAAACATCGGTAAATAAAATAAATTTGCAAAAAACCAATCCGTTCCTGCCTGCAGCTTTCCTTTCATTGCAACTACAGTGTAATCCGCATGAAACTCTCCAACAGAAAGCACCTCATTAACTACATTTTCTACCACATCGCAGGCACGCATGCCCATTGTCTCCGCCTTTTCCATAAATAGAAGCAGCTTCAAATAATCTTCATATCCAAAATGCCCCTCTTTTTCCGTCAAAAGCGACAACTTCTCACCATTTAATAACCGCTCCACATCTTTTCGCGCCTCTTCTAACGACCATACCGCCAGAAACCCTATTTGGACTGCCTTAATTAAGGCCGGATTCATGGTAAAACCGACTAACGCTACTGCTGCCGCATGAGCTTTTTCTTTCTTGACGGTATCTTTCATAAAGCGCGCAAACTGTACAGCCTCTCGCAATCCCAGCAATTTGCGAGCTACTGCCTCTAAATTATCTGCATCCGAGTCTTGTCCACCAAGCAAGTACTCCACCTGGTACTGAAATCCCTCCGCCTTCTCATCCGCATTACGATAATTTCGAAATTTTCTCATGCAATACTCTACTCCTGTGGCTTTCTCCATGGTGCTAATACGTTTCGTCGGCATGGTTCCTTCTATCCGTTTTCGCCGAGACGGACAATATTGATGCAAAATTTTATGCTGGGAAGGCTTTTTCTCTAAGTGCAAAAGCGGTAACAAAACCTCCGCCTTCTTTCGCTCATAATCCTCAAATTCCCCACAGGATAACGGTTCTGCATCCTCATCTTCCTGCATGGACGACGCAGAATCCACTGCGGATCTGGCGCTGGAAATTGCCTTCTCAGTATCATGCTCTTCTCGAAAACTCTTCCCTTTTGTCAATCCGGAAAGCAATCGATTTGCCTGTTCCTCCGGTAAAACGCTTAGCATATACTGCCCTGCCTGATTAAAAAACACTTCACCATTTCCGTCTGTTAGCACCTGGAATTCCTCGTCCGTCACTTCCATATGGCTATAGTTCAGAAAAGAAAGTCCCTTTGCCTTTCGAAACAACTGTGCCTCTTTATCGAATTCTGTTGTCACTACCCGATTTGTAATACCCACTTTATCCGGCATCCCTGTGTATTCTTCGTCCAATCCCAGCATTCCAAATTCCTCATACAATTCCCATTGATAATTTGATAAAATATTCTGTTCCATAAGATGGGCCCGTGGTTTTAATAGCGTTCGCATTTCCTGCATGCGCGCCCCTTCAAGAAGCGCGCACACAAAACCGGCTACTAACACAAAACTAACCGCTGCAAACACAGATACGACAGCCGGATATCGCCTATCCATCATACTTTTCCCGCCTGATCGGTAATGGTATCAAAAATGTCCCCTACCAACTGTGTAATCTGTTCTTTGAAAATTAATACGACTGCAATCAAAACTACCAAAATCAAAATCAGCTCTACAGTAGCAATTCCATCATCATTTTTCCAAAAATCCCAATTTTTCAAGCGATTATGCATATTCTGCATCCAAATCAACATCTTCATTTCCTCCTAGATTTCTACATTTGTTTCATTTGCAAAAAGGCAGGTGCCATCAAAATTACAATAACCAGTCCCAATAATAAGGTTAATGGCAACAAAATTTTGGTCTGTGCCTGTTCTCCGGCAAGTTTTGCTGAAGACAATCTCAACGCCTCAGACTCCTGCACTTCCAATTCCAGCATCTGACCAAGCCCGCTGTTTCCCTTTTCCAGATTCTGTTGCAGTAAAGATGCAAATTTCCGGTACTGTCTTGTATCGCATCCCCTGGCAAATTCCCGTAATGTTACCGGGAGTCCCTCACCCCGCGTCAACCGATTTGCCGCCTGCAAAAGTTCTTCCTGTAGAGGTCCTTCTCCGCCAAGTCGCTCTTCTGCCCTGCGCAATATGGCATATCGAAGGCTCATCCCACTCTCCAAAAAAGTCGTCAACACTCCCACAAGTCGTGGATAGGCTACTATCATTTGCTGTTGTCTTTTTTTGCGCTCTTTTTGTTCTTCCCAATCCGGTTCCTTATAGCAAAGCACGGCCAGAACCATTCCTGCAAACACTATCAAAAACGGGGTATAATCGCGTTTTACCTGCCAGTCAATTGGCTTTCCACGGTAAGTTTGTGGCAAAGGAAAACTCTCCTCTTCCCGCGTTGTTTTCTCAATTTCTTTTACATACGCAGCAAGCTCTTCCTGTTTCGTAACCTTATGCTCCGGTAAATTGAAATCTTTTGACTTTTTCCCTTTCCTTTTGTAGGTAACCGTCATGTCAAATTCCGCATCGTCCCAGACCACATGGTAGTTCTGACTTCCTCCTTTTTGCCGCATTATTTCATTTTTCACGCTTGTTTTATGATTTACTCCGTATCCCACCGCAAGCAATACCATAACAGCCAATGCCAGCAACGGCTTTAACAACCGTTTTTTCTTATCTGCCATTACATCACCTCAATTCGCAAGATTCGCATTCCAAGTACCACGCAACCGCCATAAAGCAACAAACAGACTGTCATAAATACGTTTCCACCCAGGTTGCCATACAATGGCGCCAGATAGCCCGGATTGGTAAGCCCTACATAGCCAAGCAAAAACATGGGCATTGCCGACATAATTTCCTGTTCGTAACGTTGGGAAGCCAAAAGCATGGTGATTTCCTGTTTGGTCTCAATCCGCCTGGAAATAGATTCCGTGGTCTTTGCAATAAGTCTACACAAATCACTTCCGGCTTTCTTCCCGTATAAGAATACCTGTAAAAACACCGTCAATTCACTATCTTTCCGGGCTTCTCCCCAGGCAGTCAGCACCTTTGCGCTCTGATGACACAACATCAATTGCCGAATCATTTTTGATACATCACGGTATATGAAGGACTCTGTCCCCCACTGCTGTGCAAGTTCCGGCAGCGAATGCTCCATGGCGTGCTCCATGGAATCTCCCGCCTGTAAGTTTCCGGACAATAACTGCAAAAAATCCCGCAATTGTAAGCAAAACCGTTCCTTTTTTTGCCTTTGAAGTGCTTTTGCACAAAAATAGGCATACGGAAGTAGCGCCGTCGATAATGGAATACTCCACCAAAAATTCCGGTAAAACAGATATGCCAATGCTACCACGGCACATCCACCCACAGCCATTCGCTTTAGCCAATACCGTTTGTCCGCCTTCGGCTCAAGCCAGATTGCTTCCTGTCGCAATTTAAGCAACATCCTCACCTACCTTTTGCAAACATCCGTCCATGCGCTGATAAATCGGGTGGAAGGTGACTTCATCTTCTAAAAGACCATCAATTTGAATAATCTGATCCAATCGCCTTACTCCATCCCCGTATTTTTTTACATGGACAATATATTGAATCCCGGATGCAATCTGGGCACGAACCGCCTTCATAGGCAAGTCCATGGCCATTAACACCAGAGTCTCCAATCGTAAAATCGCATCTTTGCACGAATTCGCGTGCAAACTGCTCATTGAACCTTCGTGCCCGGTATTTAAGGCCTGCAATAAATCCAACGCCTCCGGCCCGCGCACTTCGCCGATTACAATTTTGTCACCCCGCAGAAAAATAAAGAGAGGGCAGCAGTAGGAAGACCTACCGCTGCCCTTATATTTCAATCACACCTCCGGGCATGGCTCACAGAGACGCGACCGAAAGCTTAGTTATCTGGCGATGTACTTCGCTGAAACGAAGCCATACTTGCCGCCTTCTTTGATGTAGTACCAGTCCTTGCCGTTTGATGCCTTGACCGTATCGCATACGGATACCTTCGTACCCTTTGCCAGCACTCTGAGGACCTTATTCTCCGTACCAGCCCAGGAGCGGACATTGAGCTCAGTCGTTACCTTGCCCTTCCACTTCTCTGACTTGTTAAGAGTTCCGCCGGAGCTTACCGGTGTCGGAGCTGACGCGGATGATCCGCTGCCGGATCCGTTTGTCACGGCCATAGCTGTATGGCTCGACTCCTTCAGGAGCACGTCTCCGATCTTGAGGCTTGTATCCTTGGCCGTGTACTTGCTGTCTGTGT
>SVEW01000140.1 GCA_015057205.1 Lachnospiraceae bacterium
TCAAAGCCATCATTTTGGGGATGAAAAAGGGGGCCTCGCCCAGATGATTTAATCATCTAGTGCGACAGCCCCTTTTTGTCGGTTAGTTAGTGGAAAACCAGGTCAGAATATCTCGAAAAAATTACCGGATTTGAATTTTACATGCGAAGTAATGAAGATGAGTTTGTTGGCACGTAGGTGAAAAATACCGGTTCCGCGCCCAGTGAGCAAAATGACTTGTTTGGAAGGTAAAGGAGGAGCTTGTTATGAGGGGCGATTACATGCCAATTCAAGAGAAACGAGAAAAAAGAAGGTAAGAGGATGGGAAGAATGGCGGAAGGCTTACGGGCCAAAGATAAAAAATCAATAGAACGGAAGGTAAAAATGAAATCCGGTAAATTCGGGTTACGTCTGAATTTATAAAATAGCGCGAAAGGCACGTAAGCTGCAATAAAGGGAGCCTACATGGCTCCCTCTTGTATTCTAATGGATGTGCGATATAGGATGCATCCGGAAATAGCAACGGTCAAACCGATTACACCAACCAACACATAGGCTGAAGTGGTGGAATTCTTCAAAGGCATTAGCGGAACCATGGTTCCAAAGAGATTGAATGCCATGTGGAAGAAAATCGGAATCCAGATATTCTTCGCAGTATGATAAATGTATCCGATAACAATACCTACCAAAAAGGCATAAGAGCTTTGCACCAGGTTCATGTGTAACAAACCAAATAGCAGTGCCTGAAACAGGTTTGCAAGCCAGAAAGGCATTGCTTTGTTGGCGTAATGTAAGGTAACACCACGGTTAAGAAATTCTTCGTGGATTGGTGCAACGATAACGCCGTAAATAATCAGGACGGCGTAACCAACCGGTGTGCTGTCCGGAAAACTAAGAACATCGTTGTATTTTTCAAAAATTCCAGGCATCAATGGCTCTAATATAGAGTAGAAATAGTTGATGGAAAGTTGTAAACCAACAACCATTAAAATAAGTCCGCCTACGGAATAAGGGGTTAGTGTTCTCTTAACCGGATAATCTTCTTTATAGTTGTGTACCCGGCGGTACCAGATGCAGAACAGGGTTAAACTAACAAGTCCCCAGACTGCAGTTACATAAATCGCATAGTCAGAGTGGGTCATCATATGAATGAGCCACTGATACATGTTCTGTCCGGTTGTTGGCAACTTTCCTTTATAGCCAAGAAACCAGAAATAATATACGGTGACGGGAATTGTCACGGCAACCTGGATACCGATGGTTATTAGAATCGGCAAGCAACTAAACAGAATCTGTCCAACTTTATGAAAAAATCGTTTCATTATGAATCTCCTTTTTGTCTCAATAGATTCATTATAGCATACTACATTCATTTGCGCTAGTTTGGGTTTTCATGTGTTTGTAAATATGGTATACTAGTGTAACAATGCGGTAGATTCGCGAAAAGGGAGAAACAATTATGGCATTTGCACATTTGCACGTCCATACAGAATTTAGTTTGTTGGACGGTTCGAATAAAATTAAAGAATGCGTAGCAAGGGTGAAGGAACTGGGCATGGATAGTGTAGCCATTACGGATCACGGAGTCATGTATGGTGTCATCGATTTTTACCGTGCAGCGAGAGAAGCAGGCATACGTCCGGTGATTGGTTGTGAGGTATATGTGGCACCGGGATCGCGGTTTGATCGGGAGGCAGGTGCAGGAGAGGATCGCTATTATCATCTGGTGCTACTTGCGGAGAACAATGAAGGATATGCAAATCTGATGAAAATTGTTTCCCGTGGATTTACGGAAGGATTTTATTATAAGCCCCGTGTGGATTACGAAGTGCTGGAAGAGTTCCACGAAGGAATCATTTGTTTGTCGGCGTGTCTGGCGGGAGAAGTGCAAAAAGAACTGGCAAGAGACCGGTATCAGGAGGCCAGGGAAGCGGCTCTTCGTTACCAGAAGATTTTCGGGAAAAACAATTTTTTCCTGGAATTACAAGACCATGGAATTCCGGAGCAGCGTAAGGTCAATCAGCAGTTAATGCGGTTGAGTCAAGATACGGGAATTGAGTTGGTGGCAACCAATGATGTGCACTATACTTTTGCAGAGGATGCAGAGGCACATGACATTTTGCTGTGTATCCAGACCGGTAAGAAATTAGCAGATGAGAACCGTATGCGTTACGAGGGGGGACAGTACTACATCAAATCCGAAGATGAGATGAAAACGCTGTTTCCATATGCTTTAGAGGCCCTTGAGAATACAGAGAAAATTGCAAAACGATGCAATGTTGAGATAGAATTCGGTGTAACCAAGTGACCGCGTTATCCGGTACCGGAGGGCTACACCAGTTGGGAATACTTAAATGAATTATGTTTACAAGGCTTGCAAAAGCGCTACCCGGACAAGTGGGAAGAGGTTAAAGCGCAGCTGGATTTTGAGTTAAATACCATAAAGACCATGGGGTATGTGGATTACTTCTTGATTGTATGGGATTTTATTCATTATGCCAGAAGCAAGGATATTATGGTTGGACCGGGACGAGGCAGTGCGGCAGGAAGTATAGTAGCTTATACCCTTGGGATTACCAATATCGATCCCCTTCGCTATAATTTGATTTTTGAACGATTCTTAAATCCGGAACGTGTAACCATGCCGGATATCGACGTGGATTTCTGCTTTGAAAGACGGCAGGAAGTGATTGATTATGTTGGAGAATTCTACGGGGAAGGCAAAGTGGTACAGATTGTAACCTTTGGAACCATGGCAGCTAAGAATGCCATTCGGGACGTAGGCCGCGTCATGGATTTGCCTTACTCGTTTGTGGATACGATTAGTAAGGCCATTCCCAATGAGCTTAACATGACCATTACCAAAGCGTTAGCCATGAATCCGGATCTTAAGAAAATGTATGATGGGGATGAACAGGTTAAGAAGTTGATTGACATGTCCTTGCGCTTAGAGGGACTGCCGCGACACACGTCTATGCATGCGGCGGGGGTGGTTATTAGTCAGTTGCCGGTAGAGGAGTATGTGCCGTTGTCGAAAGCATCGGATGGTTCTGTGACTACCCAGTACACCATGACGACCTTAGAGGAATTGGGTCTTTTAAAAATGGACTTCTTGGGCCTGCGAACCCTGACGGTGATTCAGAATGCCATGAAAAATGCCAAGGCAAGCTGTGGCGTAGACATTGACATTGATAACATTGATTTTAACGATAAAAACGTATTAAATATGATTGGTGCCGGCAAGACCATGGGTGTTTTCCAGTTGGAAAGTCCGGGAATGACGGGATTTTTCAAGGAATTAAAGCCCCAGACCTTAGAAGATATTATAGCGGGAATTTCTTTGTATCGTCCGGGACCTATGGACTTTATTCCGGCTTATCTTAAGGGAAAAAATCATCCGGAAGACGTAACCTATGAATGTCCGCAGTTAGAACCGATTTTGAAGCCAACCTATGGCTGTATCGTATACCAGGAGCAGGTTATGCAAATTGTGCGTGACCTGGCAGGATATTCCTGGGGACGAAGCGATTTGGTACGCCGTGCCATGAGTAAGAAGAAGGCGGCGGTTATGGAAAAAGAGCGCCAGAACTTTGTTTACGGTAATGAAGAAGAGGGCGTAAAGGGTTGTATTGCCAATGGAATCGATGAAAAAGTGGCAAATCATATTTACGATGAAATGATTGATTTTGCCAAGTATGCATTTAATAAATCCCATGCAGCAGGGTATGCTGTGGTGGCTTATCAGACCGCATGGCTGAAATACTATTATCCGGTAGAGTACATGGCGGCGCTGATGACTTCGGTGCTTGGGAATGCCAGTAAAGTTTCTGAGTATATCATGGCCTGTCGGCAGATGGGAATTGAAGTTTTGCCGCCGGATATTAATGCCGGAGAAGCGGTTTTTAGTGTACAAAATGGCAAAATTCGTTATGGATTATCTGCTATTAAGAGCGTGGGGCGTCCGGTGATTGATGCCATTATTGAGAACCGTCATCAATACGGAGAATTTCGTTCTTTGTCTGATTTTATAAGTCGTATGAACAACGGGGAAATTAATAAGCGAAGTGTAGAGAATTTTATTAAAGCAGGTGCGTTTGATTCGCTGGATATCAATCGCCATGCGGCAACGCTTGTATATCCGATGATGATGGATGCCATGAATAAGGAAAAAAAGACGTCATTGGCGGGACAGATGAGCCTGTTTGATTTTGCTCCGGAAGAAGAGAAGGCGAATTATGAGATTAAAATTCCGCAGGTGGCAGAATTTCCAAAAGCAGAATGTCTGGCTTTTGAGAAGGATGTGCTTGGGGTGTATATTTCCGGCCACCCTTTAGATGAATATGAGGAAAAATGGCGAAAGAACATTACCAATACCACCGCAGAATTTTTGCTTGACGAAGAGCTAATGGCGCCAAGGGTTAGAGATGGTGCTACTACCCTTGTGGGTGGCATGGTGGTGGATTGTGTCATTAAATATACCAAAACCAATAAGACCATGGCATTTTTGACGATCGAAGATTTGCTTGGAACCGTAGAAGTGATTGTTTTTCCGCGGGAATACGAGAAATATCGTCAAATTCTCTCGGAAGATGCAAAGATTTTCGTGCGGGGACGCGTTAGCGTAGAAGAGGATAAAAATGCCAAGATTATTTGTGAGGCAGTGGTGGATTTCGAAGATGTAGGACGTCAGGTGTGGCTGAAATTCCCGGATAAGGAAACCTACGATGCCAAAAGTGGAGAACTGTTTACTCTTTTGGCGGAATCGGACGGTAAAGATGAGATTATTATCTATTTGGAAAAGGAAAAAGCAAAGAAAAAATTGCCTCCGAATCGGAATATTTTGGCGAATGAGGAAACTTTGTCAAAGTTATATGGATTTTTGGAAAAGGACGCGGTACGTGTTGTAGAGAAATCTATGACAAATGGGTATAAGTCGTGACGATTTTATGGAAACTCTCAGAATTATTGATTTTTACGTGGAAAAGTAATAAAATAAAGGACAAATATTACATGTAGTTAGAAACAGGAGGTAAAGAAATGGCAAATAAAATCAAAACCATAGGTGTATTAACAAGCGGTGGAGACGCTCCTGGAATGAATGCAGCAATTCGTGCCGTTGTTCGTAGAGCAATTTCCAAGAACATTAAGGTAATCGGCATTAGACGAGGATATGCAGGACTTTTAGCAGAGGATTTTATAGAGATGCAGGGTAAGGATGTATCGGATACCATCGGCAAGGGTGGTACCATTTTACAGACGGCTCGCTGTCTGGAGTTTAAGGATCCGGATATTTCAAAACATGGTGCAGAGATTTTAAAGAATCGAGGCATTGATGGAATGGTAGTAATTGGAGGAGATGGTTCTTTCCGTGGCGCCCATAGATTGGCAAGCCTTGGTATCAATACCATTGGAATTCCGGCAACTATTGACTTAGACATTGCATGTACCGATTATACGATTGGTTTTGATACGGCATTGAATACAGCAATGGAAGCGATTGACAAGGTGCGTGATACTTCAACTTCTCATGTTCGTTGTAGTATCATTGAAGTTATGGGCCGTCATGCGGGACATTTGGCTATGTGGTGTGCCATTGCAAACGGAGCCGAGGATTTGCTGATTCCGGAGAAATACGACTATAACGAAGTTAAGATTATTAAT
>SVEW01000141.1 GCA_015057205.1 Lachnospiraceae bacterium
CGTCCGGGAAACACATGCAAAAACGAATATCAACTTCCTGCTTGTTCTTTTTTGCAGAGTTGACTTCGTTTCCGATGTACCGAGCCGGTTTATCAACTTTTAATAATATTTCATCTGATAATGCAAGTTTTCTCATAAAATCTCCTGTTGTTATTTTCGCTGGGACAGTTCATTGGTAATATCATCCCAGGTTATGTCGTAGTTACTCATCAATACCATTAGGTAATATAATAAATCCGACAACTGTGTTCTGAGGCCTTCTGTATTGGCATCTTTAGCAGAAAGAGAAATTTCAAGTGTTTCGGATTGTATTTTTCGAATCATTTCATTTACACCATTATCAAGTAGAAAATTGGTATAGGAACCCTCTCTTGGGTGTTTTTTACGATTGGTAATTATATTATAAATATTTTCAAGCAAACGTACAGTATTTTTTTCGGCATAGTCTTTTTTTACGATTTCGGTGAAAAAGCAGCTGTAATTTCCTGTATGGCATGCTAGACCAATTTGGGAAACTTTGGCTAAAAGTGCCTGTTTATGGCAATCTAAAGAAATGGATTTTACATATTGATACTGTTCAGTTGAGGCACCGTGCATATAAACCTCACCGGTTTGCCGGTTGTAATAATGCATTTTTCCTTTTTCCATAGTTGCGTAAAAAGCTTCTTCATTCATTACACCAAAGGTTAAAACTTCTTTTGTTACGTAATCTTGTGCGATAACAGAAATTAAACCCTCTGAATTACAGCGGAACTGAGACCAACTCATAGTGGAATCGTTTAGCAGAACTAATAATCCACGTTCGAACAGTTGATGCTTCAAAGTCATGATGTCCGTTGCTCTTGCGTTTAACAGCGGACCGCCAATTCCTACGCAGGAAGGAATCCGTAAGATTTCTGCATATTCTTCAATATCCATGGATTCAATCATTGCATAAAAAGGAATATCCGTCATATTCACAAGTGATTCCAATATTTCTTTCTTAAATACATAGATGTCATGGTATAACTCTGCAATTTCTGCACGCTTTTTGAAAATGATATCTACATCTTCTAAAGCCAGTGACAGCCGTTCGGAGCGAAAACGTTTTTGACATTCCTCCAATATGTTTGGAAGGTCCGGATCGCTACTAGATAATATAACACGACGACAACCGGAAAATAAATATTCTTTAATATCCCGGATGGTGCTGGTCCATCCAAATGCGTAGGAGGAAATCTCCAAAACCCGATTAATTTCGCGAATTGTCTTTAATGTAGTATCGTGCTCTTCTTTTGTAGTAGATAAATCCCAAAGCATTAGTTTGTCAATACCGCTGTCGTTATATATACGAGCCAGTTCTATTGCCTGCCCAATTACAGAAAAATCTTCTTTGCTACGAACGGCTTCTCCATTTTTTAGATACATGGTAGCCATTAAACGTTTTCTCTCATTGCGTGAATTGGTCATATCATCACTTCCTATCTACCCTCAATATCCTGGGCTAATTTATCTAAATACGGAACCAATACACCTTTTCCCGGTGGGAAAAAGTAAGATTCCTCCAACTCTTCTAATCGAAAACTCTTACGTCCGCCCTGCTCTTTTCGTTTATAAAATTCCATAAATTTAGCAAAGCGCAAATAGTAAAACATATCTTTACTGGAAAAGTATATCAGAAAAAAAGCAACACCATCCTGTTGTTCAAATTCTTCCATAAAGGCAATTTGATGTGGATGAATGTTTTGCAATGGAAATGTATTTGTTTTACACTCTTTTGCATCAAAGCAAACCGGCACACCCTGTACTACACCAATGTAATCCACCGTGCTTTTTTGCTCAAAATAAGCCAGTGTTATATGACGGGTTTGCTTATCTATGGAAATTGGTGTAATTGGAGTTGGTACTTTTTGAATCAATGCCAAATGATTCTGAATATACTTTTCATTGGTTCGATTGATAAATTCTTCTAAAGTGGAGCCACGCAGCCCCCTGGAGTTCCATGTTGGCATGTTCCCCTCTCTTCTAATTCATAATAATATAATTCCTGTATCTCAAGCTGAAACGGTTTATCCTTTTCCCAGCTGATTACACTGTGACAAAGATTTTTATGCTTGGTTTTCCAAAAGTCTTCCAAAGGTCGTTCCTTTACTGCCTGCAATAATGCACGCGTTGTTCCACCGTGGCAGACAACAAGTATGGATTCCTCATTTGTGTACATCTTACGCATGTCTTCAAGAAAGGAACGGGTTCTTGCAAAAAAATCTGAAAATCGTTCACCGGTTTCATCCGGAACATAGTTTTGGGGAGCAAGAAAGCAATCACGAATCGTTAATAAATCATCCTGGCCAGCTAAAATACGGTGGTAATCACTTCCTTCGTATTTGCCATACGAAATCTCTTTTAGACGAGCATCACAAATGATCTCTTGACCCGTATCTGCAAGGATACGAGCAGTTTCATAAGCGCGTATTAAAGGTGAGGAATAAATTACATCGTAGTGAATATGCTTCTTTTCGTAAGCACTTCGTGTGATATGAGCAATCTCGCGCCCATAATCGTTCAAAGGAACGTCAATCTGTCCCTGTATTTTGCTGGTTTTGTTCCATTCGGTTACACCGTGACGTACAATAGTTAACTTCAATTTGACCTCGCTCCTTTTATCTTATCAAATATTTGTGGAATCGGTGCGAAAATCTCCGTTCCATCTTCAAAAACCATCTGGTAGGCATGCAGTAGCTGGTGTGTGAGGCCGTATTTTTGCCTTACAGCCTTATTTAGGACTGCCTCGCCATACTTAGGGTCTCCGATAATCGGATGGCCTAAATAAGCCAAATGCGCACGAATCTGATGGCTTCTACCTGTTATCAGATGTACCTTTAATAACGTATAGCCATTCTCATAAGAAAGTGGTTCATACGCTGTCTCAATTCTCTTTGCATCCGGTACAGGTTTTTCATAAATCTGTACTTGATTTGTGGTTTCGTTTTTTAATAGATAACCGGAAACCCTTATGGATTTTACTACATTTCCTTTCACAAGGCAAATGTAATACTTCTTTATGGTTCGTTCTTTTAAGGCAAAGGATAGTTCTTGTAATCCTTTCATGGTTTTGCCACATGCTAATAAACCGCTGGTGTTCCGGTCGAGGCGGTTGCATACGGAGGGTTTCGCTGTGCGATAACGATCCGGCGTTAGTTCTCCCTTGCTAAGCAGGTAAGCTAAAAATAGTTCATTGGCAGAAATATCGTTCTTTTGCGCCTTTTGTGATAACATACCGGCCGGTTTATTAAAAAATACCATATCGTCCGTTTCGTATATGATTGGCAGTTTAGCGTATGCATTCTCATTGCATAACTTTTGGATGGTTTCGTAGCCTTCCGGTAATGTATCTTGCGTAGTTCCGGTAAATTTATTATACGTTTCATCCGAAAAAAACAACGTTATAACATCATCTATGGCTACTTTTTCATTACCGGAGGCTTTTTTGTCATTCAACGTAATGTTTTTTTTGCGCAACATCTTATACAAAAAACCATTACTTGCGTTTTTTAGATGTTTGTTTAGTAGTTTTATGAGGCTTGTTCCCGCCTCGTTTTTGGTTACGATTATTTTCTTCATTTTTCTTAGGCTTTAATTTTCTTGGTGGAATTAAACATTCTTTGGAAAAACCGATTAAGTCTTCTCGATGACATCGTAATAATGCTTCTTTCACCAATTCATAATTTTTGGGGTCTTTATATTGTATCAGGGCTCGTTGCATTGCCTTTTCGTGCGGGTTGGTGGCAACGTATACCTTTTTCATGGTACGCGGGTCCAGTCCGGTGTAGTACATGCAGGTAGAAATAGTGGATGGTGTCGGATAAAAATCCTGTACCTGCTGCGGGGATAAATGCTCATCACGCAAAAATTCTGCAAGTTCAATTGCTTCCTTTAATGTGGACCCGGGATGGGAGGACATTAAATACGGAACAAGGTATTGCTTTAAATGGAGTTCTTCGTTCATTTTTGCATAGCGTTTACAAAATCTTTGATAAACTGCCATTTCCGGTTTCCCCAGCATGGACAATACTGCGTCACTGATATGTTCCGGTGCAACTTTTAGCTGTCCGGAAATATGATATTTACATAATTCCTTTAAAAAGGTGTTATCTGAATCTGCAATCAAATAATCAAATCGGATACCTGAGCGGATAAAAACTTTTTTTACACCTGGTAACTTGCGCAATTTGCGAAGCAATGCTACATAATCCGAATGATCCACTTTCAAATTCTTACAAGGTGACGGAAATAAACATTGCTTATTAGGACATGCACCTTTGGTAAGTTGTTTTTCGCAAGCCGGTTGGCGGAAGTTTGCGGTTGGACCGCCGACATCGTGTATATACCCTTTAAAATCGGGATGCTTTATCATCTCTTCTGCTTCCTTTAGGATAGATTCATGCGATCGTGTCTGGATGATACGGCCCTGATGAAAGGTCAACGCACAGAAATTGCAACCACCAAAGCAACCGCGATTGCTAATTAAAGAAAACTGTACTTCTTTAATTGCAGGAACACCACCAAGTGATTCATAACATGGGTGGTATGTTTTGCAAAATGGTAATGCATACACGTCATCCATTTCTAATTGGGTTAATGGTTCACAAGGTGGATTCTGAACTACGTACAGATGTTCTTCATACTGTTCGCAAAGTTGCTGACCATGAAATGGATCCGTATTACAATACTGTGTGTAAAAACTTTTTGCGTAGGACTCTTTGTTTTCTCGAATCTCAGTAAAAGAAGGTAACAAAACAGCATCTTTAATCAAATCTTTGTCTTTTGTTTTAAAAACGGTTCCCCGAATGTAGGTTAGATAGGATACATCTAAACCGGCGTCGAGGGCATCCGCAATTTCTACTATGCTCTTCTCTCCCATTCCGTACATTAGCAAATCAGCACAGCTATCTAGCAGGATGGAACGCTTTACTTTGTTCGACCAATAATCATAATGACCTAGTCTTCGAAGACTGGCTTCGATACCACCAATCAAGATTGGAGAATCTTTAAACTTCTTACGTATCAAGTTTCCATATACTACGGTAGCATAATCCGGCCGTTTTCCCATAATACCACCCGGGGTAAATAAATCCTGATCACGTCTTCTTTTCGAAACAGAATAATGATTAACCATAGAATCCATGTTTCCGGCAGATACTAGGAAGCCGAGTCGCGGTTTTCCCAATATAGCAATACTATTTTCATCTGTCCAATCCGGTTGAGAAATAATTCCTACGGTATATCCGTGTGCCTGTAAAATACGACTGATAATTGCATGGCCGAAACTCGGATGGTCTACATATGCATCACCAATTACATATACAAAATCCAGGGTATCAATTCCCTGAGCTTTCATATCTTCTTTTGAAATTGGTAAAAAAGTATGATTCATAAATTACCTCCTATGCTAATAATTCCTCATAGGAATAAATAAAATGCTTGGCCATCTGGCGCTTTTCTTCTTCCATATCTTTGGAAAAATCATCGAATATGGCGCAAGTGTCCATCCCGGCACGTTTTGCCGCCAAAAGTCCGTTAGGAATAT
>SVEW01000142.1 GCA_015057205.1 Lachnospiraceae bacterium
CAATTCCGCGAAGGTCTGCTGGCGTTTGAGGATATGCCACTAAACGAGGAAAGCGCACAGCAGATTCTTGAGTTTATGGCAAGATGGTTGTTTCGGCATATTTTGTATACGGACACGTTAATTGGTAAGACCAAGCCCATTTCTGAAAAACCGGAGTTGACAGAGAAGTTCCTTACAGGTATTGAGATGATTGATAAGGAACATAAAGTGTTGTTTGATATTTTGGGCGAGGTCTACGATGTTATGCATGATGACATGTTATACGATAAGTACGACCCGATCATGGAGATTTTAGACCGTTTGAAGGAGTATACGGCGAAGCATTTTGCAGATGAAGAGAAGTATATGGCTTTGGTTAAATACGATGGTTTGGAAAAACAACGCGCAGCCCACGAGGCATTTATCGACAAACTAGAGGAAAGTGGCAGAGCGGATAGTGAAGAAATTGAAGAGAATCAGACGGAATATTTGAAGTCCTTATTTGAGTTTTTATGCGAGTGGTTATATAACCATATTCTGATGATGGATACAAAGATACCGAAGAGGTAGAACGGAGAATGGAAGCGTTAAATGATCGATTGTTAGCACTCTTTTTAAAAGAGTGCTAATTTTCTATTGACATTTGTGTCTCTTTGCACTAACATAGATTTTAGAGGCGAAAAGCCAATTGGAGAGAAAAGGAGACGAGTGAAATGGAAATGAGAAAAGGCAGTTTATCCATTAATAGCGATAACATTTTTCCAATTATTAAGAAGTGGTTGTATTCAGATCACGATATTTTTGCAAGAGAACTGGTAAGTAACGGTTGCGATGCCATTACGAAATTGAAGAAATTAGATATGATGGGCGAGTATGAACTTCCGGAGGATTATAAGCCGAAGATTGAAGTGATTACGAATGATAAAGAGAAGACCTTGACCTTTATTGATAACGGTCTTGGTATGACAGCGGAAGAAGTGGAAGAGTACATTAATCAGATTGCTTTTTCCGGTGCAACGGATTTCCTTAATAAATATAAGGATAAGACCAACGAGGATCAGATTATCGGTCACTTTGGATTAGGTTTTTATTCTGCGTTTATGGTGGCAGATGAGGTACACATTGATTCTCTTTCTTATAAGAAGGATGCTGTACCGGTTCATTGGGAATGCGATGGCGGTACGGAATATGAGATGAAGGAAGGAAATCGTACCGAAGTGGGTACGAAGATTACTCTGTTTTTGAATGAGGATTGTTTGGAATTTGCCAACGAGTACCGTGTCCGTGAGGTTTTGAATAAATACTGTTCCTTCATGCCAACTGAGATTTTCTTAAGCAATGCCAATGCAGAACCGCAGTTTGAGACCATTTTACCGGAAGAGAAATTAGATACCGATGAAGTGATTGAGACCGTCATTGAGGAAGAGAAAACAGAAGAGAAAGAGAAGGAGGATGGCACCAAGGAAACGGTAGTAGTTACTCCGCGCACTGAGAAATTGAAGATTAAGAAACGCCCGGTTGCATTAAATGAGCCACATCCACTCTGGACGAAGAATCCAAGCGAATGTAGCGACGATGACTACAAGGCATTTTACAGAAATGTGTTCCATGATTATAAGGAGCCGCTTTTCTGGATTCATTTGAATATGGACTATCCGTTTAACTTAAAGGGTATTTTGTACTTCCCTAAGATTAATACGGAATACGATTCCATAGAAGGAACCATTAAGCTTTACAATAACCAGGTATTTATTGCAGACAATATTAAAGAGGTTATTCCGGAGTTCTTAATGCTTCTTAAAGGTGTTGTAGATTGTCCTGATTTACCATTGAACGTTTCTCGTTCCGCATTGCAGAATGATGGATTTGTAAAGAAGATTTCAGACTATATTTCTAAGAAAGTGGCAGATAAGTTAATCGGTCTTTGCAAAACAGATAAAGAGAACTACGAGAAATTCTGGGATGATATCAGCCCATTCATCAAATATGGTTGTTTGAAGGACGAGAAGTTCTGTGATAAGATGAATGACTACATTTTATTCAAGAACTTAGACGGCGAGTATTTGACGTTGCCGGAACTTCTGGTGAAGGAAGAGGAAAATTCTGAAAAGCAGGATTCCGAGAAGACCGAAGAGACGACCGAAGAGACGACTGAGCAGAGCGCAGAGGAGAAAGAAGATACCCGTCACATCGTATATTATGTAACGGATGAATTACAGCAGAGCCAGTACATTAAGCTTTTCAAAGAGAATCATACGCAGGCTGTAATTCTGAACCATAACATTGATACGTCTTTTATTACCCAGCTTGAGCGTAGAAATGAACGTTATCGTTTCCTGCGTATCGACGCACAGGTAAGTGAGGAAGTTAAGGAAGAAGTATCGGAAGATGAGTTAAAGGAGCAGAAAGAGGTTTTGGCTGATGTGTTTAAGAAAGCATTAGCGAAAGACGGATTGACCATTGAAGTCGAGAAGTTGAAAGATGAAGCGGTGGCTTCGATGCTCACTTTGTCTGAGGAAGGACGTCGTATGGCAGATATGATGCGTGCTTATGGTATGGCTGGAATGAATTTTGGTATGCCGACGGACGAGAAGCTGACATTGAATGTGAACAACAAACTGGTTCAGTACATTTTGGAACACAAGGAATCCGACAAGACAGAACTGTTTGCAAAACAGTTGTATGATTTAGCGGTTGTGGCCAATAGACCATTGCAGCCGGAAGAGATGACTGCATTTGTAAATCGTAGTAATGAGATTATGTTAGAACTTGCAACTGCATAGAGAACAGGGAAGGGCTGGTGCTTTTAGAAAGTGCCAGCCCTTATGTTGTTATGTTATAACTGAATGGATTTTATAATGCTTTTGGTGCTCTTGATTGTATTTGCAGCAATACCAACTACATAATAGTAGTAGGTTTTGCCTTTCTTTACGTTTGTGTCTTTAAACGTTGTTTTGCTCAACGTCTTAACTTTCTTATAGCTTCCGCCTTTTACCTTGCGATATACAGCGTATTTGGATGCCATGCTATCTTTTTTCCAGGAAAGGGAAAGTGTTTTTCCACTTTTCTTGAGTTTTAATCCGGTTGGAGCCAACAGGACTGCCTTGCCGGTGGTTGTCAATTCCATCGGTTGTCCAAAGGAGAGCTTCGGCGAAACTTTGTATTCGTAAGTGGTGCCAAGGGTCACATCGGAATCAGTATAAGTGGTTACGTTAGATGCGGTTGTGGTCAAAGGTATAAACTGTCCGGAGGCATCTTTTTTAAAGACATCATAACCGGTAGCCCCTGTTATGTCTGCCCAGAAAAGGGAAATGCTACCACTCTTAGTTGTAGTGGCAATAAGGGTAGAGCTATTTCCGGTTAAGGCTTTCATATGACAATTCCAGTCAGCACTGGTGTCCCAGGTCTGGTAACCCTTTTCTAAAAGGAAACTTTCCCCTTTGCGGGCGGTAATGTCGGATACCTGAAAAGCACCATCGGAGCTTCCTTCATCATCATCGTCATCTACGTAAAGAAATACCGGTTTGTTGAAGGTGAAAACTACAGAGAACTTCGTTCCTTTCGTTAATACAACCGGTGCTGTTAAGGCAAAGGTTTCAAAACCGCTATGGGTTACCGTAAATTTTTGGCTGAGCACTTTGGTGCCGCTTGCCGGATTATCAGAGGACGGATCTATGTAAATACTGATTGTTCCACTGGTAGGGTCTAGATAGTTGGAAATGGCAACCAGTTCATCGTTGGCAGTGGCAGTAAAGACGTTTGCCGCTGCTTTGATGTTGTCGTATCCATAGCCGTCACGCATGCCGCCATCGTGCTGGTAGATTTTTTTGTATGTATCCTTTGGAGCAACCACGTAGGAATAGACAGTATCGCTGTTTAACGCGGTATCCTCATAGGAAATCCAGAAATAACCACCATCTGCAAAATCGCTTCCCCAACTGTTACGGATAAGCCATGCACCGTTTTTCTTTGGTTTTACAGTAGAAAAGTTGTTGCGGCTATAATTGTCATCCCAGCCAACAATGCAGATATCGTGGTCAAGATTTTTAGTTCCATTGGTAAAATAAGCGGCATTGCTGGATGAAAAATAAGCGTTGTCCTCCCAATCCAGATATTCGGAATACATACCGCAAACAACAGCGCCGTTTTTCATAATGGCATCCTTGACGGAATTTCTATCGGAAGCGGCACATTCGTAAGTGGCTTCCAAGGTTAGTACATTATGTCCGTAAGCAAGGCTCTCGGAAGGGGGTGATGGCAAAATAGAAAGTGGAGCATCGCTTTCGTTTACCGGACCGTAGCCATTCATAAGTAATTTGGAAGAAACGCCACTATAGGCACCGTTTTCATACCAGGGAATGTCGCCGGTATAGGTTACCACATCACCTTCCAGACCGGGAAGAGGATTTTTCACACCGTTGAGGCCAAAATAACCCAAGTGTACTTCGGACAAATCAAAGGTTCCAAGGCCCTTTTTTAACGCATTGGATTCCATGGAAGCACAGGCGGCAAAACACCAGCACAAGCCACTCGAACCCTGGTTTTTTACCGGAGTAAGAAGGCCCTTTGCACGCAAGTCGTAGCTTGCCGGGTAGGTACTGCGGGTGCGGGAATATGGTTTGGCCGTTGCATGTATAGCTCGCTTAAATTGTGCCCGGGGCGTATAGTTGCGCGCAGCTGCTTTGGCAGACAAAGGTAGAGCGCTTAACAAAAGAGCAAAACCCAAAAAGAAAGCAGTTAGTCGCTTTTTTAATAAAATATTCATAAGTAAAACCTCCTATGTTGATGTTGCAATGCATCCATTATAGCACAGGTATTTAAAAAGAATGTGACAATATTGAAAGTGAATTCCGGCTGTGCTATGATGATAGAGTGACAGAAGGAATATCATAGAGGAAAGGAATTAGAGACCTATGAGAAAACATGTAATGAAGAAAGTGACAGCAGTTGTGCTGGCTGCAGCTATGATGCTGTCCGGTATGTATACCACCGATATGAAAGCGGATGCAGGGTATGCAAGCCGAAGTGGATGGAACATGAACATTTATATGTGCGGTTCCGATTTGGAGTCCGGTGGTGGAGAGGCGACAAAAGACCTGCTTGAGATTATGCGGGCAAAGGATGTTGCGTCAAATGTGGATATTGTTATTCAGACCGGTGGAGCAAAAAAGTGGTTTTATGAGGAGTACGTAAAAGATTTTTATCGTAACGAATTGGGAATGACGGATGAGACCATTGCAAAGATTCCGATTAAGAATATTGATGCCGATTACATTCAGCGTTATCGTGTGAAATTTGATAATTACATTGAACAGGATGGAAAACGAATTCAGTACCCATCTTTGCAGTGTATTTCTGAGAATGAAGGCATCAGCAATCCTGAGAAGGCAAAAGAATTAGGGGTGGAAGTTTCTGATATGGGAAATGAGGAAACC
>SVEW01000143.1 GCA_015057205.1 Lachnospiraceae bacterium
GGTGGACAACACCACCTCCCTGTCATCCTCATACACCTGCAGATAATTGTACACCAACTCCCCTTCATAGGTTAAGTCATGCTGCCAAAAAGCAAAACTTCCATTACGTCCGAACACACAACACAAAAGAAACGCCGTCAGGCCAACCACTACTTTCCCTTTGTGTTTTCCAATTCCTTCACTAACAAAATATCCCACAGAAAGAGCCATCAAAATTCCTGCAAAAATCAAAAACGTAATAGCTGTTCCCACCGCCGGAATACTGATAAATGTAGGCACAAAGGTACCGATAATACTTCCAATGGTGTTGCACGCATTTAAGTTTCCCACCAGTCTGCCATTTTCTTCCAAGTTATCCACCGTATACTTCACAAGGGATGGGGTAACCGTTCCCAATAAGAAAAGCGGAAACACAAAGACCACCATGCACGCGGCAAAAGCGGCTATCGTCAAAAAATTGGCATTTACCGCAAAAATTACCAATGCCGAAATTCCCAAAATCACCGGTTTGCCCACCACCGGTATCGCTGCTATCCAAAGGGCCGCGATTAAGATTCTTCTATACAGTGTGTCCGGATTCGGTTTTCTATCCGCATTGCGACCGCCATACAGATTTCCAAGTGCCATGGCAATCATAATGGTTCCGATAATAATAGTCCACACAATTTGCGAGGAACTAAAATACGGTGCAAGTAATCTACTGGCTCCTAATTCCACCGCCATCACCGACATTCCGGCAAAAAATTCCGTCAGATACAAAAACACCTTGTTCTGCAAAATTCCCCTACTCTTGCTCATTTCGTTATTCTCCCTTCAAACTTTCTGTCACTATGATAACACATTGACCGATTTTTGTCTTTTCTTTTTCTCTAATATCTCTTATAATGAAGAAAAAAATACATTGGAGGATTCATACAAATGAGAACGGATATTGATATGGAAAAGTTACAAGAAGAGGCCGTAGATGTTTTTACCTCCGGTTTTACTTGCTCAGAATCTGTTATTCATGCCATTCGCAAGGCTTTAGAATTAGATATTCCTGACTGCGCCATTGCCATGAGTAGTGGAATTCCTTGGGGCTTTGGCGGTGCAGGATGTATCTGTGGTGCCGTTGCCGGCGGTGCCATGTGCATCGGTTTTGTTTACGGTCGCACCACCCCGGGAGACCCTCGCAACTTACGGTGTTTTGAACTTACCAACGAATTACACGATCGCTTCAAAGAAAACTTCGGCGCAGTTTGCTGCCGCATCCTTACCAAAGGGTTTGAGAAGATGTCGCCGGAACGCAAAGCACACTGCATTGAAATGGTAAAATTTGCGGTTGTTACCGTTGCGGAGATTTTGATTCGCGAACATAACAAAGATATGGCATAATAAAGTAGGGCTACTGCATCATTAGCAATAGCCCTTTTCGTTTATTCAACCGTAATCTTAACTTTTCTCGTCAAACCATTTTTCGCATATACATAGATGCAGCAGGTTCCCGGATTATTTGCAATTACTTTTCCTGTCATTGTTACCGATGCCACAGAAGAATCATCCGATTTGTAACGGAATTTCTTAGTATAGCCAGGCACCAGTTTCTTTTTCTTGTTCACAAGAACTACTTTTGCACCAATATACCAGGTTTCACCCTCACTTAAGAAACAAATGGTTCTTCGTACAGTTACAAGTGTTGTATTGGTATATTTCTTATTTTTGGTTCCTACCACGTAACCAATCATACTCTTTCCAAGACGAACACGGTTTCCGTTGATTCGCCTGCAGGCAATGACCCTTACCTTATAAGAAGTCTTATTGCCAATGGATTTACCTGCAACCTTTTTAATCAGCAACGTATTTCCATTTTTCACCGTTGCTACCGGTTTGGAATAGTCAAACTTGCTTCCTGCCTTTTTTACAAAAACTTCATAGGAAGTTGCATCACCAACTTTACCCCATCCAATCTTCAGACGGTTACCTAAGTGGCGAACGGTAAAATCTTCATTCAGTGCTGTTGACGTTGGCAGATTCACACGGGTATCCTCACGAAGCGCAATGACATACAAGCCTTCATATCCCGCCGTAAAGGTAAATTGTCCTCCGGAATAGGTAAACGGATATTCACGCAAACTTCCGTCCACATCAATTCCATATACCGTATAATCGTCAATCACTTTGCTTCCCGGCAACGTATATGGATACGTAACCTTAGCACCGTTTACGGATACAACTTCATCATTGCTTGTTAAACGCGGATTTAATATGCTTACAACCTGCATGTTCAAAATCGCATTCATCTGCTCTATGTACAGACTTTCTCGGGTTCTTTCCCACAATTCTACCGTAAGTCTCTGTCCTGCTGTCTCAGCTACAATACTTCTCGCTTTTTCATATGGAAGTGTTATCTCTCCCCTATAAAAATCAACTTTCAAGTTCGTAATATATGGGCGAAGTTCCATCATCTTGAAAATCTCTTCCATGGAATATCGGCTCATTACCAACTGACGAACTGCTCCCGTTGCACGTGATGCATCAATCTTAATGGAATCATAAGCAGTAGATGTTCCCACAATTCGGTTCAGGAATGTATTTGTTAACTCATCTATCTCCGCAATTCCATTGCCCATAGCACTAGAAATAGTTGCCGTTCTCTGGTTACTTACCGGAAGCGGATAACCTACAATGGTGTTACCCTTATCCTGATCTTTAATCTGGAATACAGCCGGCCCAATCCAGTCGGTATCTTTGTACTTCGGAGATTTCAACAACATAACTCTGACATGATAACTTCCTACCTCCGTTGGACGGGTGGAAGTATATGCTGCCGCGGATTCACTTATTTTCTTATACTGTACAATAATATCTTTATACCCTTTATCCGTATATCCCGGAGTCAATACAAATCCTGGCTGATTCGGCACACCGTAAATCCAATCCTGCATGGAAATTGTTGGATTATACTTTTCTTTGTTCTTCTCTTCTTCAGCCTTCTCTTCCTCGGATTTTTCCTCCTCAGATTCCGGGGCGTCTGGTTGCTTGAATTCATCACCTAAGTTACGCAGAACAGGTCGAACAGCTCCAGAACGGAATCCTCTTTTCATAATCCAGATTTTATCAAAATCCCAGCCAACAAAACTGGACTTTTTGGCAAACTGCTTACTGTCTAACGCCGTTTCATCTGTTTGGAAGTTATCTGCGGTATGTCCTGTAGAAAAAATATGTACAGCTTCCGCAGTATAAGTTGACTCGTCCGGTTTCCAATAATAGCATTTACTTTCTGTAAATCCCATATCCGTTGCGTTAATTATTTCATGCTTCGTTGTAACCTTACCTATGTTATAACAATAGGTAATCTTACCTTTACGAACCAACCCCACAACACCACCCAATGGCGCCTCACCGGTATTATAACTATTCGATAATGTTGCGAGGGTACCATCCAAAGTTCCAACCACGCCAAAACCACCGGTTACACCGCCATCGTTGTGACATTTCTCAATGGCTCCACCTTTTACAACACCGCAGATTCCACCAACAAGATATACTCCACTGGACGCAGTAAGTTTATTATCATCACCATTAATTATGCCTTCAACCTGTCCTAAATTTTCGCACATGGTTACCGTTACGTAATTCTTGCTTAAGTTGCTGGTATAATCTATTTTACCGACAATTCCACCTGCAGTGATTTCTCTATTGGCATCGCCAACAATGCTTCGTTCATTGGTACATCCTTGAACCATAACCTCCGTTGTTGTAGAACCTTTTTTTTCACACTTACCAACAATACCGCCAGCAATTTCTCCATTGAGGTGATAATCCGAATACGCTCCCGCAAGTTTGGTAGGATACTTAGATTTACATGCGGATACGGTAATCGATGTACCATCTGAAATCGTTCCCACAATTCCGCCTACGGTTATGGATTCTGCAATGTTTCCGTTAAATTCACATTTATCCACAGTAACACTGAATCCCTGTGTGATATCACCAACAATTCCTCCGGCACATACAGATCCTTTTAACTTAATTATCTTTCCTTCTGTATCATTATAATTACAAGAAACGAAATCTGCACCAGCCGAATTAATCTGGCCTACAATTCCACCCACAATATCCGATTCAATAACGCCACTAACTTCACAAGAACCAAACGTTGCATGTCCTGCATTTACGATACCAATCATACCACCGGCGCGCTTCTTTGCTTTCAGTGTAACATTGTTTTTGCAAGATTCCACTTTCACTTCCGCATTGCCACTAACTTCAGCAACAATTCCGCCTACTACGCTATTTGCCTTCGTACTTTGAATTTCTTTTTTATTTTCCGTTTTCTTTACAGTTACCGTTCCACCATTAATCTGACCAATAAATCCACCTTTATGTACAGCCTCAGCACTTGCCAATTCTCCATTGCGCTCACAGGAATCCAACGTGACATTTGCATCTCCACAAATCCTTCCAATCATACCGCCTTCGGTCTTTGCATAAAGATTCGCTGCATTGGTTTCAAAGTTTGATAAAGTCACCTTACCACCGCTGACTTCACCAATCACATCCCCTACGTACTCCTTAGCATATAGACTCTTTAAATTATGACTTACCACAAAGCTTGCATTGGTTACGGTACCTCCGCTAACTCGGCCTACCAATCCACCTGTAATTTCCGGGCGTACAGTCTCGTCCTTTCCCAATTCCTGCTTGTTGTCAGAATCCGAAAGCGCTAATGTTCCTTTATTATCACCAACAATTCCACCCAAAACGCCTACACACACTGGTGCATTTGTATTTTCAAAATTGTTAATTGTAACATTTCCGGTGTTAAGACCAATTGCTCCCCCCACCGTCGATAATGTGCTATTTCCGGTTACAGTTCCAAAAAAATTATTTTGACCATTGCCACTGGCTTTGGTAATGATTGTATTCCCCGTTGTCTCTCCAACCATTCCGCCTACGTAGTTCACTCCACTTGCTTCGCCAGTAACAGAACAGCCTATTACCGGATTCGTAAATGTACCACTTGCCTTTCCGGCAATACCTCCGGCGTTTCCGTCTTTTACCGTAATCACACAACTACTGGCCATCTTCAAATCAGTACAGCTGCCATTCAAAACACCGGCAATACCTCCGGCATTTCCGGACTTCACATCAACATTAACACTTCCAATTTCGTGATTGCTGTTACTTCCACCATTCCTTTGCACAAACTCAAACGTACTGGTGGTAAATTCACCGGCAACCATACCTGCATTTCCTTTTTCAATTGTAATGTTTCCCTCTCCCCAGGAACCTTCTATACTTCCTATTAACTTACCGGCTAATAACCCGGCATTCGTATCACCTGTCGCATTATTTGCATCATTCACAGCACCATTTGTAACTTGACAATTCTTAAGAGCCAACGTAGTAGTCGTCAATGTATTGGTAC
>SVEW01000144.1 GCA_015057205.1 Lachnospiraceae bacterium
TAATGTGAATATATCGGCAGAAAAGATATCGGATGAGCTTGCAAGAAAGATTATTACATGGATCGAGTCATTCGTGGTTTGTTTTATAAGGAGGCACTAATGTTTTACGTAAGTAATGACAAACACTTAAACTATGAGCAGAGTAAGGAATTCTTGGAATTGTGTTTTCAAGAGGCGACTTATTTCACACTATTGGATATGGCATTTCGTAGATACGATAATTATAATCAGGATTTGGAAAAATGTCTGGAACCATTCAAGGTCGGTGAAATTACGAATAGAAATGGGGAATACGGAAACTCCATGTACTTGGATGAAACGTTGACGAGTTACGTTTATGAAATTACAGAACAGTCCAAGGAGAGCTTTTTATCTGTTTTTCCAGGAATATATATGGATTGGGAGGCGGACTTTCACCAAGTGGATAGAGAGATGCCGGAGATTAGTAGTCTTAGCGATATTATCTTCTTGGATGAAGAAAAACGCATGATTGTTGAGACAATTGAACATGAAGGAATTATTAGAATTTTTCAAAAAACAGGTGCACTTGTAGATTGGGCGCAACAGAAAAAGAAAATTTGGAAGCCGTTTTCGCATGAGATTGAAAAAGTAATGTCATGGTAGAAGATAGCAGGATTTTAAGCGTAGCAGTTTTTGGACTACTACGCTTATTTTGTGTTTTAGGGTAGAATTGACCTTGGGGAGACATTCTGTTATACTATGGGGTAGAGATTTTGTTATATAAATTGAGGAGTACTATGAAAAAGGCAGTTATATTTGATGTAGACGGAACCCTGTGGGATGCGGTTTCGGTGATTACGCAGTCTTGGAATCTGACTGCGCAGAAATTTCCAGAGGTGCGAAGTGTCATCACCGAGGAGAAGATGCGGAGTATGATGGGAAAGACGATGGATGAATTCGTGTGTCTGTTCCCGGAGGTTGAGCCGACACGGGCGAAAGAGATTCTTGAACGATGTTCGGAAGAGGAGATTACCTTTTTGCAGACCCACCCAGGAACGTTATATCCGGGCATAACCGAGGTGATTAAAGAGCTATCTGAGCAATACGAACTCTATATTGTCAGCAATTGTCAGGAGGGCTACATCGAAGCATTGCTGTCGGCATGTAACCTGACATCTTATTTTAACGGATTTGAGAATTACGGAAGAACCGGCAAGGGAAAGGGACGCAATATTCAGATTCTGATGGAACGCTATGAGATTGACAAGGCGATTTACATTGGGGATACCCAGATGGATTATGAAGCGACTCTTGAGGCAGGTGTACCATTTTTGTTTGCAGCGTATGGTATGGGAGAGGCCGAGAATCGAAGATTTACAGCAAACTCGCCTTCCGAAATTCCACAGGTTATTACGAAAATGCGGTACTTTTCTTTATAAGGAGGAGTTTGTATGGGCGGCTTTTTAAGTGCATTGATTGTATTTTTAATTTTTTTGGCGAATGCAAGTTCACAGAACAAGAAAAAACAGCAGCAACAGAACCAGCATAACGAACCACAGCCGGTGACGCGTAAACCGAACCAGACCCGTAAGGAAGTATTGGTGGAGAAGAAGCGACAGCTTGAGAAACAGATGTATGAAGCCAAAGAGCGGGAGATGGCTAAGGCAAAGGAACGTGAGCGGGCAGACGAGAAACGTCGACGCGAAATTGCCAAGCGAGATGAAGAACGAAAGAAGAAAATGGAAGAGCAGGCAAGACAGGGGGATATCCTTGATCGTTCCAGTCAGGCGGTGTCAGAAGATTTTTCACAGGATCAGTTAAAAGAAGAATCAGGCAAACATGAGCAGTGTTCCATCGGACATTACGAGGAGTCGGAAGATAGTATGAAGACGGTGATGGATCTGATGGTGATGGGACCGAACTGTACAATTAGTTATGAACGTGATTTTGTAGCAGAAGGCGAGAAATTGATTTCTACGTTGGGAAGGAAATAACATGAAAGCATTTGAAACAGAATATGAAGCCATTATGGCATTTTTAGACGCAAGAACTTACGAAGAGAAATATAACATGTTGGGGATGATGCATGAGTTCTTATCAGAGCATATGATTAACACCCTGGCAGCTTCTATGGATGAGGTAATCCCGGAAGGGGACTTAGAGTCCCGCTTCGAGGAGTTACGTAATTGCATTGTTACACATCGTCGGTTTGAGGTAGGCCGCAGATAAGGTTTACATTTTGATAACGGGCGTCTCCGGTAACATCTTTCAGAAACCAGGATGGTGCAGTGAATGAATTTGCTTCTTCAAGGGAAGGAAATTCTACTTCGGCAATTACGAGACCGGAAAGCTCATTTTCAAAAACGTCCAGTTCGATGGTATAAGAATCATAGGGAATCAGATAGCGACATTTGGTAATGATGTTGTTATCTGATTTTTTGATTAAATGCTCATAGCCCTCTTTCGTCAGGGGCAGATTATATTCTTCCCGGCATAAAAGCCCCTTGCCCTTATAAGTCAGGTAAAAATCATCATCCTCCCGGCGCACCCGCACCACCGGATTGCCGCAAAGATAGCCCTGCTCTAAGCGGTGAAAATCGTATTGCGCAAGATCGATGTCATCAAGCGTAACTAAAAACTTTCTTTCAATTTCCAAAGTTAAAACCTCCGTAATTATAAGATAGTGGAAAAGCGAAACATCCTGCCACGAAAGTGGCGGGGATTTGCGTAGAAAAGTGAGCTCGCAAGTTTACTTGCAGAGCTGCTTTTCTATGCAAATCCAAGCTGTGGCGACTGCCACAGCAAAGTTTCGTACCTTCACATTTTTCCTCTGATAGTCCCGCGAGGCGATGTGTGGTGAGGCCGGAGCCGTAGTTCCTTTTGGGTGATTTTTGCCGACGTCGGCACTTAGCGACGAAGGAGCTTAGTACCGTTACGTCGGCAATAAGCGAAAGCGCTCAACAAAAGGAATTACGGCATCGGCCACATCAGCACAACACCTCACGAAACCATCATAGTAAAAACGTTCATAAAAGTAAAGGATAATGTGAAAATTTATTGCATAACGCACAAAAAAATGGTATAGTTGAGAGTACAGTGCAAAGATATGTATTGTGAAAAAATAATGAATTTTTAACGAGCAGGAAGGAAGAAAAAGATGAAAAAATTAGTACAAAAAATGGTGACTGTCTTAATTGTTTTTGGCATGGGGGTTGGCCTCCTGGCGGGTTGTGGATCATCCGCTTCGAATAAGGAAAATACCTTATACGTTTACAACTGGTCCGAATATATTCCTCAGGAAGTTTATGAGGAGTTTGAGAAAGAGACCGGAATCCACGTGGTTGAATCCACCTTTTCCAGTAACGAAGAGATGTTGGCAAAATTGGTAGCCGGAGGTACCGGTGAGTATGATGTTATCGTGGCCAGCAACTACGTCATTCCAGCCATGGTTGAACAGGGATTGATTCAGAAGATGGATGTTTCAAAACTTAAGAACTTTGATAATCTTGAGGATTATGCAAAGGGGATGAGTTTTGACGAAAAGAATCAGTATTCCGTACCATATATGGCAACCATCACACTTGTTGGTGCCAATGCAAAGAAATGTCAGGAATTAGGAGTGGAGATTAACAAATTAGACGATTTATTGAATCCTGCTCTTGCAAATAACTTAGTTGTTCCGGACGATTGCCGTGAGGTAGTGGATGCTGCATTAAAGGCCATTGGGGAAGATCCGGATACAACCGATGAAGCGGTGGTAAATAAGACTGCAGACTGGTTAAAGAAACTGTCTGCCAACGTGAAGTTATATGATTCTGATACGCCATATGTGGCATTGCAGACCAATGAAGTGGCGGCAGGACTTGTGTACAACATGGACCTTGCGAAGGCAATGTGGGAGAATCAGGATATTCAGTTAATCGATATTCCGGAAGGCAATGAAATTGCATACGATAATTTTGTACTTGCCGGAAAGAGTAAGAAACAGGATATGGCCATGAAGTTCATCGACTATATTTTGAAGCCGGAAGTATATAAGAAATGTTTGGAAGAATATCCATGCGTATGCCTGAATAAAGAAGCAAAGAAGCTTATGGATGACAAGTATTTACAGAATCCGGCAGCAAATGTGAGCGAAGCTATTTTGAAAAAAGCGCATCTTACCGGTGATGTTGGCAAAGCTGCATCTTACTATGACAATGCGTTTTCTAAGATGAAGAACTAGGAGGCACTATGAAGAAAATTGAGATTATTACACGTACAGAAAATTTGGAAGCGGTAAAGCGGGTACTTGCCAAGAATGATTATTCCGGTATGACCGTTACGTCTGTTATGGGCTGCGGTAACCAAATTAGTAGCAATAAAGATTTTGAGAAGTTGAACGTTGACATGAATCTGTTGCCACGTATTCAGATTATGGCCGTTGTATGGGATGAAGATTTGGATGAAATTGTTGTTGAATTACAGGAAGAGTTGTCTACGGGAAGCGTAGGCGACGGAAAGATTTTTGTCTCTTCTGTAGATGAAGGAATCCGCATCCGTACAGGCGAACGTGGAGATAAGATTCTGTAGGATTAATTGGAGGATAAAGGATTGAGCAATAACAAGGACGTAATTGTCAGACTGATTGATGTTGAGAAAGAGTTTGACGGCGTTAAGGTTGTAAAAAAATTAAACCTTGAGGTCAGAGAAGGGGAATTTCTGACCTTACTTGGCCCTTCCGGTTGTGGTAAAACGACGACGTTGCGTATGATCGCGGGATTTTCCCATGCCACTAGCGGAGAAATCGAGTTAGAGGGTAAGAATGTTGCCGATTTGAAACCGAATGAGCGCGATGTTAATACGGTATTTCAGAACTATGCACTTTTTCCACACATGAATGTGGAAGATAACATTGCATTTGGTCTTGTTGAGAAGAAAGTCCCGAAGGCAGAGATCAAAGAGCGCGTGGCCGAGATGATTAAGCTCGTTCAGTTAGAAGGTATGGAAAAGAGAAAGCCGGCACAGATGTCCGGTGGTCAGAAACAGCGTGTGGCCATTGCCCGGGCGCTTATTAACCGTCCGAAGGTGCTTTTATTAGATGAGCCTCTTGGCGCGCTGGATTTGAAACTGCGTAAACAGATGCAGTTGGAATTGAAGCATTTACAGCAAAAACTGGGAATTACCTTTATTTATGTTACACACGACCAGGAAGAGGCTCTTACCATGAGTGACCGTATTGCGGTTATGAACGATGGTGTTATGGAACAGATTGGTACGCCGGATGAGGTCTACAATCATCCGAAGACTAAGTTTGTTGCAAGCTTTGTTGGTGAGAGTAATATTTTAGAGAGTTATGTAGAGGCAGCCCGTGGTGATTTGTTGCGGATTT
>SVEW01000145.1 GCA_015057205.1 Lachnospiraceae bacterium
CGTGATTTTGTCGCTATTGTGTATGCAATTGAGAAAGGATGGACTTTAGTTTATGGCGAATAGAAAACTAAGAGGTGCCAAATAGTGCGCAGGCCTTAATTTATTGCGATGAAAACACTAAATTAAGGAGAATGAATATGAGAAATAGAAAGATTGAACAGGAAATGTATCGTTTGGCGGTGGAATTGATTGAAAAGAGATATCCGGAAGGATGGGGATGGCGCTGGCAACGAAACGGGAATGTTTTGGCGAAAATGCTGAATTTCATTATAAACTGAAATTAAAAAATAAACAATAAAAAGGCATCCGTGGGGGGAATGAACCCTTGCGGATGCCGATTTTTTTAAAATTCCGGTTCGTCGCTATCGTCGTTTTCTAAGTCTTCAATGGCTTGCGATACTTCCTTGTGATAGTTAGGATGGGTTTTATCTACTTTTTCGTTCTTGTTGACGGTTTCTGGTTCTTTTAATAACTCGTTTTCGTTTTTCTTCATGTTAAACCTCCTAATTGTGAAAAATATTTTGGATATATTGTACCATATTCAGATAGTTTTTGCAAAATAATTCATCAATTTTTCGGGGGAAGAAGGCTTGCGAAACTTTTTTAAAAGTTGTAAAGTCTAATTACTATAGTGTGTGATGAAGGAGGGAATCATGGATTTTAATGAATTGTTGGCACCGGAAGAGTTGGAGCGATTATTGGGGCAGAAGGCGCTTTTGTCTCAGGCAAGCGGGATTCTTGACGCGGTGCTTGATTATAAAGGAATGATGATGGAATATGCCTGTGCGATTCGGGAAATAGAGACGAAGATTGAGAACCTGGATACAGAGTTTGGGGTACGTTACAGCCGTAATCCAATTTCAAGTATCCATACCAGACTGAAGAGCCAGGTTAGCATTATGGAGAAGATGGCCAGAAAAGGGCTTCCTATGGATCGCAGGTACATTGAGGAAAATATCAATGATATTGCCGGTATTCGCGTAATTTGTGCCTATATTGACGATATTTATCGCATTGCAGATGCGCTGATTGCACAGGATGATATTGTGCTTTTAGAGCGTAAGGATTACATAAAAGAGCCGAAGCCAAGCGGATATCGCAGTTTACATTTGATAGTAAGCGTTCCGGTCTTTTTGGCGGAAGAGAAGAAATTGATGAAAGCGGAGATTCAGATCCGCACCATTGCCATGGATTTTTGGGCGAGTCTTGAACATGGAATTCGCTATAAGAAATGCGGCGAGAATACCACTAGCATAGTAGATGGCTTGAAGGAGTGCGCTGCTATAATCGCCCAGACGGATGAGAAGATGATGAGTTTGCGTAAACAGATGGAACAAACGGAAACGGTGGATGACGGAATGGAAGAACTGTATGAGAAGCTGAAACGCTTTGAAGCGCCGTTTTAGGTAAGCGAAAGGTCGCCGGATAGGGCGACCTTTTTGGATTAATAATCAGAAAGGCTGTAAAAACGACCTTCGATAGATTCGGTTTTAATAACATTGATAAATGCACCGGGATCGATGCTGTGGATTTCCTGCACCATGGATTTGACTTCGCTTTTAGAAACGACGGAGTAAATCAAATGCTTGCGTTCGCCCTTATAGCAACCTTCGCCAATGAAGTCTGTGGCAGAATGGTTGGTGCGTTTGCGGATGGTTTCAAAAACTTCATCCGGGTGTTCGGTGATGACAAACAAGGTTACTTTTTTATATTTTCGGTGCAAAAGGTTTACTACCTGGGTGGAAGTAAACTGGAAAATGATGGAGTACAGTGCGGCATCCCATCCAAACAATGCACCGGCTATAATCAAGACGGTAGCGTTAAATGCCAGCACATAATTCCAGGGATCAATGTCAAACTTATCTCCGGCATAGATGGCAATGAAATCCGTTCCACCGCTACTGGCGCCGCCCAATAAGCATACGGAAACGGCAAGACCGTTAATAAGACCGCCAAAAATGCTGATGAGTAGTACGTCGTAGGTAATTGGGAAAACCGGCAGAAAGTCGGTTAACAAACCGGTAAGCACAATAACTAAGACGCTGCTGCTTGTAAATTTAAAACCGATTTTGCGGAATCCCAGAATAATCGGGAAAAAGTTAAGCGAAAAGTTGATAATGGAATAAGAAAGCTTGATTCCAAGGAACTTAAGGAAACTTTTCTGGATTAATAAGGTAATTCCGGTGAAGCCGCCGGGAAATAAGCCGCCGGCGTTTACAAAGGTATTGATGTTGAGGGCAAAGATTACGGAAGCCAAAATTGCACAGGCAATACGTCGTCCCTCCGTTAAGAGTTTGTCCTTTGTAAGTGTGTATTTTTTCATGAAATCACCCCGCTATTTTTTCTAACAACCTATTATAGCAAACTAAAACAATGAAAACAACGAAAAAACGGTTAAAATTGTTTTTAATTTTAAAAGATATGCTATAATGTAAAAATAAGCGGAAGTTTGTAGGAAAGGGGAAAAGAATGACCAGACAAGAATTTATTACAGAATTGAGACAAGCGTTGCAGGGTCAGGTGGATCAGGCGACGTTGCAAGATAATTTAAATTATTATGAGACTTATATTATGCAGGAATCACGTAAAGGGCGCACGGAGCAGGAAGTGTTAGATGAGCTTGGTAATCCGCGCTTGATTGCGAAGACGATTATTAATAGTCAGCCGGAAGAAGCGCCAAAACGCAGAAGTCAGGAAAGTTACAACGAGGATTATGGGCAGCAGCAGGGTTCGGATTTTGATTTTCGCGTGAATGGAAGAAGTTACAGTGGTTGGAAAGGTATAGTTCTGGCAATCACCGCAGTGATTGCACTCATTGTAATTGTTGTTGGGATTATTGCGTTGGTGGCAGGTACGATTTCGCTGTTGGCACCGGTGCTTATTCCTATATTACTGATTTTACTGGCATTGCGTTTAATATCACGAAGATAAAGGAGATACTCTATGGCAAACATAACCTATAAGAAAGGAAGCATCATCTATAAGGCCGGTGACCGCATGAAAGAAGTTGGGCTCGTGGTTTCCGGAAGCGTCTATCAGAAGAGTCAATATATGCAGGGCGTACTGGAAGCAGGGCATTTGCTTGGGCTGGCAGGATGCAACCAGGCGGTATATGTCTGTGACTATATTGCGAGGGAAGATACGCTGATTTGTAGCTTCCCGTATAAAACGCCAATGGATTTAATGGATATTTTCCAAAAAAGTGAATACGGAAGTGTATTTATTTTGGCTGCATTAAAGCAGACGGATGTGCTTTTGCATGATTATCGTCGAATTCGCGATATCGCCAAAGAGTTTTATAATATAACCGTTGCAGCTTACCGTGATTATAAGTATCTGTGTGAAAAATATTCTGTGGCAGAAGTTGAGATGCAGAGAATGGAACATTTTTCTGCAATTGATAGCAAAAATGCAATTCCTGAGTGGCAGGAACTTTATTACGAGAAATTTGTGAAGTTCGGATTGGATGATTTAAAGGATTTGTTTACCTGCAATGAGCTGTGTCTGGGTACTATTGGAATGGCAGGAACCTTCATGCAGAGCCTGGTGCAGCGAATGGATGAGCTTTTGAATTATTTAGAGAAGTCAAAGAGCTTGCTTATGTCCGAGAAAAAGAATGATTTGTTCCAGCTGTTCTTTGATTTGGAAAATCGTGTTTCCTTTATCAGTGAGGATAAATCCGATGTGAAAGAATGGATGGAGAAGCTGATTGCGTTTGTTGAACAAAGCGGCTTGTTTGCGAAAAATCTGGTGACGGAGCGCGTGGGTGAGTATCGGAATTTCGTATTTGCTGAGTACTCAGAGGAAGGTGCAAAGCAGGCAGAAGCACAGTGGAACGAAGAAGAAGAGGAAGAAGAACAGCTTACCTGTTTTGAGCAGATTCTTAATTTTGCAGGATACAGCGAAGAGGATAAGGCAGAGTTTGATGCGAAATTAAAAGAGTTTGCGGAGTTGGACCGCACCGCAACCGACGGGGATGCCAGAAGTTTGCGCAAGTGGCTGACCAATGCGTTTTATACCTGTTACAAGGCTTGCGCGAAGAATGCCCTTACCCAGGGAGTGTCGAATGATATTATTAGCATGTTCTTGCATTTTGGTTTTATGGATGTAAGCTTTGCCGGGGAAGAAAATGCGGAGGCGTTGCTGGATCTTGTAGATGAGTTGTTGGCATGCAAATCGGAAGAAGTGTTTACCTTTTTTGACTGGATTCGCAGCATTTATGAGGGCGAAAATGAGCCGTCCATTAACGAACTTGACATGGATTATCGCAAGTTCGTAAAAGAGGGCGTGAGAATGGGCGATATTCCGGCAGATCAGGAAAAGATATACTTGGAAGACCCTTGGAAGAAGACGGAATACGAGCTGGATAATCTGTTTCATTCCGGCGGTAAATTAACCTGTGGGCATATTACCACGTTTTGCCCGATTTTGTCGGAAGATGATATTATCGGCAGCCCGGAGAACATGTTCGTTACAGCGGCTAAAGTTCGCGAAGCAATTGATCGTGTAAGGGATATTGATTTTTCGCTCTTTTATCGTGAGTTGATGTTCTCTGATAAGGAAAAGGGAATCAACTCGGAATACCTGAATAAGGAGATTTTACCGCAGGTTATTTTGATGCCGAATGCCGGAAGTCTTGGAATGATGTGGCAGGTTACAGCGGGAACGCGTAACAATACGCCGGCTCGTTTTATGCTTCCGATTTTGTGTAGTGCAGACTTGCAGGAGATTATGATAACCAATTGTGGTCGTTATCGCTGGGAAATGTGTCGTAAGATTCAGGGTGCGCGTTGGAATGATATTACCACGCCGTCTCTCACCAGTGAGTATAGTGATTATCTACAGTATTTCAGAAAGAACTTCGAGCTTTCGCCGGAGGCAAAAGAGAAGGTGCACAATGCCATTAAGCGTGCACGTAATAGTTTCCGGGAAGTATTTGTCAAGGATTATGAGAACTGGATTAAGTTTGAGGCAAAAGGAAGTTTCCGTCTGAATAAGGTGGCAAGAAATATTATTTTTACTTATTGCCCGTTTAGTGTCGGTATTCGTGGTGAACTTAGAGATAATCCGATGTTCCAGGAGAAATTCCAGCGCTATGATATTCAGGTGGCGAAGAAAGTGAAGAAGTTGAATACGCTTTATGCACGCTACCAGGAAAAGGGTGGCGAAATTACACCGGATTTACAGGAAAATATGGATTTCTATTCTTTATAACGAGAATAAAAAAGAGGCTGTCGCAGGAGATGTGAACCGCTCCCCGTCAAGTAGACAATCGAAAAAATATAAAATTTCTGCCATCAGATTTTGGTCTGGTGGCAGTTTT
>SVEW01000146.1 GCA_015057205.1 Lachnospiraceae bacterium
GTCTGTAGAACCGTCAACGGATCCGCGTCATACAACCGGTGCTTGGCAAGAGATTCGCTAATCACACCGACCTTTCGCTTTAGCCCCTCATCGCTTAAACCGGCACCATACCCGGTAACCAGACGCACCTCCTTGTGCAAAAGTGCCGCCGCTGCCGCACTGCTGGTAGTTGTATTTCCGATTCCGATTTCTCCTACGCCAATTGCGTCGTAACCTGCCCTTTTCTGCGCAACCGCCAGCTGAAACCCAACTTCCATTGCCTGGTATACTTCCTCTTTTGTCATGGCCGGTTCCTTACGAAAATTGCGGGTTCCCCGCCGTACGTTTTTTTCTATTAAATTAGGATGAACAACGGGTCCGGCTAGTCCGATATCCACAATCTTAGTCTCTATGGAAGACGCTTTTGCCATAACACAGACACTGGTTAACCCTTTGCACATATTCTCGGCGCAAATGGCCGTAACCTCCTGTCCTGCCTGGCTGACGCCTTCTTCCACCACACCGTTATCCGCTGCAAACACAATGACAGCCAGCTTTTCAAATTCCGGATGTTCCGTATGTTGAATCGCACCAATCTGCGCAATCACCGGCTCAAATATTCCCATACTGTCTAAGGGTTTTGCCACCTTATCCCAATTTCGGCGAATGACCTGATACAAAGACCTGTCATATCCTTCGATTCCTTCTTTTTTCAATAATTCTTTTACATTCATTCTATCGTAGCCTCTCTTAGCATGGCATAAATCGCATCCATATCCATGGAACTCCGTATACCATCTGCCAGCAAATCGTACTGCTTTTCCTTAAACGCTTCATAAGAAAGCATTCCCTCAGACTGTACCACCAACCCCTTTTTCTTTGCAAGCAACTCCACTACGCTTACGGCAATTTCATCAAAAATGCCATGCACATAGCTTCCGTATACCTTTCCTTCCTGCAACACAAGCGGAAGTTCTCCACCTATACCGATGGATTTTCCCATGTGAATTTCATAGCCCTTGATATGGCGATGGCCCAATGCTGCCAGCTCTCCCGTCAATTCCGGGATGATGCCCGTCACCTGGGCATTGTATTTTTCTTTCTGCATTACCGTCTTCATAGGCAAAAGCCCCATTCCGGTAACGGTACCACCCTCTTCCATATGTTCCGGATCGGAAATAGACTCTCCTAACATCTGATAGCCACCACAAATGCCAAACACCGGCCCGGTCTTAGCATATTTTTTAATGGCTGTCTCCATACCGCTTTGGCGCAAAAACAGCAAATCCCCAATGGTATTCTTACTTCCACCAAGGATAATCAAATCCATTTTCGGTACATCAGAAGGCCTGGTTAAATAGTGTACCGTCACATCCTCCATCTGTTCAAAACAGGTAAAATCCGATACATTGGATAGCCGCGGTGTTTTTACCACACCAATGTTAATCAGCCCTGATGCCTTACGGTCATAACGACTTGTCAGACTATCCTCATCATCAATGGTTAGCTGCATATAAGGCAACACCCCCACCACCGGGATGTTTCCCTTTTCCTCCAGCATAACAATACCGGGGTCTAAAATTGTTTTATCCCCGCGAAATTTATTAATAATCAGACCGCCTACGCGACTTTTTTCCTCTGCTTCTAACAACATCAACGTTCCAAGCAGCTGGGCAAACACACCTCCCCGGTCAATGTCTCCCACCAGCAAAACCGGTGCATCCACCATAGCCGCCATGCCCATATTAACGATGTCGTTTTGTTTTAAATTAATCTCCGCCGGCGAACCGGCACCCTCGATTACAATGATATCCGTCTCTTTGGAAAGCTCTGCAAAAGCCTTCTTAATTTCCGGAATCAGTTTGGTTTTATAACGAAAGTAATCCTTCGCTTCCATATTGTCAAGCACCTGACCATTTACAATCACCTGGGATCCCCGGTCGCTTGTAGGTTTTAGCAAAATAGGGTTCATGCATACCTTCGGTTTCACTCCCGCCGCTTCCGCCTGCATCACCTGAGCTCTGCCCATCTCCAAGCCATCCTCCGTAATAAAGGAATTTAACGCCATATTTTGGGATTTAAACGGTGCTACCCGGTATCCATCCTGTTTAAAAATGCGACACAGCCCCGCCACAACCAGACTTTTGCCTGCTCCGGACATGGTTCCCTGTACCATAATTACTTTTGCCATAGTTCTTCCTCGCTTATGAGTTTTTGCTTCTTTTTTGCGTAGGCATACAATTCTTCATTGGCCGTCTCCAAAGGTCCAAATCTCTCTTTTCCGCATACGCACCAGTCACAGCCCTCGATTATGCGTTTCCCTTCGCTTATCATCTCTGACTCAAAACCGTTACCGCTGTAGCCTTTGCCCCGGCATATGCCACATCATTTTCCCACAACATTCCTGCCCCATAGGGAATCTGCTGCCTTGCCAAAAAAGAATATACAGACAGACTTTCTCTGCCGCCACCAATTACAAACACCTTCGGCGTTCCTTTTATCCGCTCCATATATACCCCACCGGTAATTGCATCAAAATTCTCGCTCTTTATATGATACAACTCCTGAATGACATTTCCTTGAAAAATCTCCTCCGGTGTTCCAATTTTGCTAATTTTTTCTCCGTCTACACACAAAATGGTATCCGATATCATGCGCGCCAAATCTAACTCATGCAATGACATCACCACCGTTCGGCCCTTTTCCTTGGCCAGACGACGAATGGATTCCATTATATCTAACTTATATCGAATATCCAGATAAGACGTGGGTTCATCCAATACCAGCAAATCCGTCTCCTGACAAATCGCCCTTGCCAAAAGCACTCGCTGCTTCTGGCCATCGCTGATTTGGTGAAAATAACGCTGCGCCGTTTCCTCAGCATGTACCATTTCCATGGCCGTCTCCACGGCTTCCCAGTCTTCCTTTGAAAGAATGCCTAAACGCCCCGTATAAGGGTATCGTCCCGTTGCCACCACATCTTTGCAAGTCATCAGTTCCGGCTTTAACCGCCCGGTCATAACCACGGACAGTTTTTTTGCCATCTCTTTTTCCGACAGGTTCGCAACATTTTTTTCATCCACATAAACCGTGCCCCCAACCGGTGACAACTGTTTAATCAGGGTTTTCAATATGGTAGATTTTCCCGCTCCATTCGGTCCGATCAGGGTAACCACCTGCCCTTTTAACGCCTGGAAAGAAATCTCTGCAAGCAAAGGCGTTTTTCCATATCCTACTGAAAGTTTTTTTGCTTCTATTTTACTCATAGGCTCCCCCTTTGCTTTTTCACCATCATGGTAATTACTACCGGAACCAGAAAAATCGCGGTTACCGAACTGATACTCAATTCAGTCGGGGCAAATACAAGTCTTGCCACCGTATCACAGAGAATCGTAATCACCGCGCCACCCACAAAACAGCAGGGAATCAATAACAAAGGCTTTGCACTTTTGGTCAAACTCTTCATAAGATGCGGAACCGCAATTCCCACAAAAGAAATGGGTCCTGCAAAGGCCGTTACGCAAGCCGACAATAAACTGGATAACAATATTAAAATCACGCGCAATCGGGTAATGTTTACCCCCATGTTTCTGGCATAGGTTTCCCCTAACTGATAGGCACTGATTGGTTTTGACAGCAAAAAAGCGCAGACTACCCCTGCCAGAATCAATATACTCATTAAGCGCACATTTTCCCAGGACATTCCGGAAAAACTTCCCTTCGACCAATTGTGTAAGTTTACAATGTTACTGTCTGCCGCAAAGGTCACCAGGAAATCCGTTATCGCGGAACAAATATAGCCAATCATGATTCCGCACACCACCAAAAAGGACATGTTCTGTACCCGAAAAGACAATACCAGTACAAATCCCATGGCCAGCATGGCACCGGCAAACGCAGCCGCTACCATACCAAAAGAACTAATGACCATTCCTTGTCCCAGTAAAAAAATCATTACAAGTGCCACCGTAAGCTTGGCACCGGAAGAAATTCCAAGTACATATGGTCCCGCAATGGGATTTTGGAAAAAGGTCTGGAGTAAAAATCCTGAAACACTAAGCCCTCCTCCCAAAAGTAAGGCTGCAAGTACCCTTGGTATCCGAATATCCCACAAAATATGATAAGCGGTATCCTCTACTTCCGGATGAAATACAATGGATAACACCTGTGAAAAGGACAAATCCACACTTCCGAGACAAACCCCGGCTATGGTAGATATTGCCAGTAAAATCATTAATCCTGCTACGGATAACATCCCTCGTTTCATAGACTACCTCAATTTTTTCAAATAAGTCAAATCGCCTTTCATACCACAAAGCACCTTATGTAAATCTTCTATAAAGGTACAGGTTCCGGTGGTTTGCTGGAAAAAGTTCTGCCCGGTACAATACACCTGCCCCTTCTTTACTGCTTTGAATTCTCTTAATAGTTTACTCTGTTTTAGCAATTCCGACAAGTCCGGCAATTCTCCCACAATGGTACTGTTATAAATCAATACATCTGCTTCCTTTGCCATAACATAAAAATCTTCCATCTGCATACTGGCTGTGGATAAGGCATTGTCTTCCATATCCGGGATGTTGGTAATGCAATAGGTTCCTCCCGCCAATTCAATCATTCTTGAGATATAATCTCCCGGTTTTCGTACATTCACACTGCCATCTGCAGAAAAGTAGAAAAACGCTACCGTCTTTTTCGTCTTCTTTTTTTCTAAAATCGGTGCAAGCTTCTGTACCTCGCTATCGAATAGCTTCTTCGCCTCTTTTTCCTTTCCGAATAACGTACCAAAAAGCTTCACCCATTCTAATCGGCCCAGCGGATGTGCCTCATAGCTAGAGCGCTCCACCAATACAGGAATTCCCAGCTTTTCCAATTTTTCTTTGGTTTGCGGGTTATGCAAAATCATGGTATTTTCAAGGGCCAGATTGCACCCTTTACTTAAGATTAACTCGTAATCCGGCTGACTGTATTTTCCGGCAAAAAGAATATCGCCACGCTTTAACGCCGTTTTTGCCGCTTCAATAAACCAGTCATTTTCTCTGGTTCCGGTAAGAAGAATATTGTTTAGTGCTCCGATTTTGACAATCGGATCCATGGCTGCAGTTGATACAAGATAAGTCTTGTTAAGTGGCGCTTTTAATACAACCGTTCCTTTTGGGAGATTCTTCGGAACCTGACACCCCTTTGGCACTAGTAAAAAATGGCCACCGTCTTTTATATGAACCATACGGTAATTTTCATAATAATCCACCGAGAACTGGTCTGCATAAGCAAGCTCCAGTTCCCCGGTTTTCTCCATCTGGCTA
>SVEW01000147.1 GCA_015057205.1 Lachnospiraceae bacterium
TGGAGAACTTAGCAATCATGGTCTTCCGGTCAAATTTTAGTTTTACATCAATGCTCCAATATTCTTGCGGGATAAATGCATTGATTTCTTCCTCACGGTCGCAAATCATGCGAAGTGCAACGGATTGCACACGTCCCGCACTCAACCCGCGTTTCACTTTCATCCAAAGAAGGGGGCTGATACGATACCCTACAATTCTATCCAAAATACGTCTTGCCTGCTGTGCATCCACAAGATTCATATCTATCTTTCTCGCCTGTTTCAGCGACTCTTTCACTGCCTGCTTCGTAATCTCATTAAAACTAATGCGATAAACCGTCTTATCTGCAAGTTTTAATGCATGATATAAATGCCAGGAAATAGCCTCACCTTCACGGTCAGGGTCCGTTGCGAGATAGATTTTCTCTGCTTTCTTCACTTCTTTACGAAGTTTTGCAAGCACTTCTCCCTTTCCGCGAATGGTAATATATTTCGGTTCATAATCGTTCTCAATATCCACACCCAGACTTGATTTAGGTAAGTCTCTTACGTGCCCGTTCGATGCGGTTACTTCATAATTACTTCCTAAAAATTTCTTAATAGTCTTCACCTTCGCCGGTGACTCCACAATCACTAAATTCTTAGCCACAATTATCTACTCCTACAAAATTGATTCTTACTATATTCTTCGCAAAGATTCCACTCTGAAAGCCTTGCAATACTGCTTAACACCGCCATAAGTGGAAGTTTTGATTCATTCATCAGTTCTTCTAACCCCTTCGGCGTAAGACGTAGACAACTATACACCATCGCATCTTCTTTTTCAAGTGTTAATTTCGTTTCTTCCGGTGAAACTTTTTTGTTCTTCTCCCCAAGACCTAATTCTTCTAACAACTCCGGTATGGAGGTTATGATGCCCGCACCTTGCTTTATATAACGGTTACAGCCAACACTCAATGCATCGTCCAACCTCCCCGGAAGCACAAATATATCTTTTCCCTGTTCTAGCGCAAGATCTCCTGTAATAAGTGAACCGGAACGTTCTCTCGCCTCAATGATAATAACGGCATCTGCCATTCCACTAATTAACCGGTTTCTTCTTGGAAACATTCCTTTGCTTGGTTTTGTTCCCGGTGGATATTCGCTAATGATACCACCATGAGAGCAAATAGCCTCATACAGTCCCCTATGCTCCGGTGGATAAATCACATCCACACCGGAAGCTACCAAAGCATATGTTTCTCCTCCCGCTTCGATTGCCGCTTTTTGAGCAATACCATCTACGCCTCTGGCCATACCGCTAAGGATAATACCACCTACTTGTGCTATGGCTTTCGCAATCTGTGCAGCATAGGTTTTACCATAAGGTGAACACATGCGGGCTCCAACTATGGCTATTTTTTTCTTATGATTGTCCGGTAGCTTTCCGCGATAAAACAGGCCACAGGGCGGCTCCTGGGCATAACGAAGCAACTCCGGATAAGCCCCATCATCTCTCCCTATATAGCCTATCCCGCTTTCTTTCATTTTATGATATTGATATGCTATTTTTGCAGGATTTTCAAGTTCTTGCAATAAATGTTCACGGTCTTTTTCTGTTAGCAGCAAGCACCGCTTTAAAATTTCTTCATCTGCACTTAACAATTCTTTATAATTGTTAAACATGTCCAAAATTTGTTGCTGTTTTTTGTAACCTATTCCTTCTATATTAGAAAGTAAAAACATTCCCTCTATCTCCATACCTGCAAATCCTCCCGAAATACCAACGCTTCTAACAAATCTTCTCGTTCAATTTTCTCATGTTCTTTCATATCGGCTATAGTGCGGGCTACTTTCAAAACGCGATGGTAAGTGCGTGCACTTAGCTGAAGTTTTTCATATTGCGTCTTCATGTACGCATCTAACGGACCATCCAATTTACAGTATTTGCTAAGAAGTGGTTCCCTCATCTGCCCGTTAAATTGAATTTCTTCGTGTCGAAAACGACTTTTCTGTCTTTCTAATGCTTTTTCAACCCGTTTTGCAATGGTAGCAGAATCTTCTGCTTCCGCTTCCTGTAAATCCGTATATTCAATTTGCGACACTTCTACACACATATCCATGCGATCTAGTAATGGCCCGCTGATTTTACCGAGATATCTTCGTATTTGTGTATGCGTACAATGGCATCGATTTAAATCCGGATAAAATCCACATGGACAAGGATTTAGGGCTGCAACAAGCGTAAAATCTGCCGGAAAGCGAAAGTTTCCCCCGGCTCTTGATATCGTAACCATCCCATCCTCCAAAGGTTGACGCAACACCTCTAACGTCTGCACTCCAAATTCCGGCAGCTCGTCCAAAAATAAGATTCCTCGATTAGCCAGACTGATTTCCCCCGGTCTTACCGGTGTACCACCACCAAGCAACCCTTTTGGAGTCGTTTTATGATGGGGCATACGAAAAGGCCGACCGGTTATCCATTGTTTTTCATTGTCAAGTAACCCACTGATGCTATAGAGTGAGGTAACCTCTAACTGTTCGTTTTTACTCATAGGTGGCATAATTCCGGCCATTGCCTTGGCAATCATCGTCTTACCGGTTCCCGGTGGACCAACCATCAGCAAATTATGACGTCCACTAGCTGCCACTTCACAAGCTCGTTTTACCAGTGTCTGTCCTTTTATTTGAGCAAAATCCGGAATATAACTATCCTTTTTCCCCTCACAAAAAGCCATGTTTTGTCCTTCTTTGAAATAGTTCCTAGCATCCTTTTTCAAAAAAAGTTGCATCACCTCTTGCAAGGAAGAGACTGCCAGAATTTTCATATTCTCCACCATGTCTGCCTCTTTCTCATTGTCTTTTGGTATAATGGCATAGCGATATCCCTTTTCTCGTGCACATAACATCATAGGCAATACGCCTCTTACTCCTTCTATTTTCCCATTAAGGGATAATTCTCCAATCAGAATAATGTCACTAAGATTTTCTTCCCTTAACAAACCATAGCCGGCTGCTATGGAAATAGCCATTGGCAAATCAAAGGCGGTTCCGGTTTTATGAACGCCTGCCGGTGTAAAATTCATAGTAACTTTTTTTGCGGGCAATTTTACGTTACTGTTCTTTAATGCTGCTAATGCACGTTCTTTTTCCTCGCGTACCTCTGCAGACAGATACCCTACCAGATAGTATCCCGGTAATCCGTCCGCCACATCACATTCTACATGTGTAATCATACCTTCCATACCGGAAAGCATAACCGTTGTTGTTTTTCCTAACATATTCATCTCCTATATGTGCGATGAAAGTCATGCCCGATTACGGGCGGAATTTTCTTAAAAAGATGGGGCGTCAGATAAGACGCCGCCTTATGATAAAGCGATAGTACTATCCTATCACATTTTTCTGTATTATGGAAGATGTTTTTTTAACCTTCCAAATAAATCCGTAATTTCTCCAGTGCATGTTTTTCGAGACGGCTTACATAAGAACGGGATATGGTATGTAGCTTTGACACTTGCTGTTGCGTCATCGGAGATTGCCCCTGTAAGCCATATCGCATATTGATTACATACTGCTCTCTTTTCGTCAAAATCCCCGGCATAACATTTTGTAACTGTTCATACATGTTTTTTTGCTCCACAATATAAGCAAGATCCGGCTCCTCCGACTCAATGACATCTACAAACTGTAACTGATTCCCCTCCTTATCCGTTCCGATTTGTTCATAGAGCGAAACATCCCTGGCTCGCTTTTTCTTGCTACGAAAATACATAAACAACTCGTTTTCAATGCATCGCGCACTGTATGTGGCAAGTTTACTTCCTTTCTCATCATTGTAAGTCATAACTGCCTTCATTAATCCAAAGATTCCAATAGAAATTAACTCCTCTAAGGATTCCTCCTGACTTTGATATTTTTTCGCAATGTGGGCCACCAGTCGCAAATTCCGTTCAATTAAAATGTTCCGTGCCTTTTCATCTCCTTGCTTCATCCTCTTAATATATTCTTGCTCCTCTTCTTTCGACAGAGGTTTCGAAAATGTTTTCATACCCTATCCCACAACCGCTTTTTATAGTTTATGAAAAAAAGTTCCCATAAGTGCCTTTCCATGTTACAATCACTATAAATAAACAGGGAATGAGGAAAAAAAATATGAACAGAACCTTTGAATATCAAATCAACGAAGAAAATACCATCCGGGATTTTTTAAAAAAGAAAGGGTATTCAAAACCCATTTTGACAAGCATTAAATATTCTGATTGCAGTCTTTTTGTAAACGAAAAGCCAGCTATGCTTTTTCATACCCTAAAGCCAAATGATACTCTAAGGGTTAACATAAAAGAAGCTTTTCCGAGTGAACATATCCTTCCGGTAAACCTTCCTCTTTCCATTGTATTTGAAGATGAAGATTTGATTGTAGTCAACAAACCTGCAAACATGCCGATTCATCCATCCATTAAGAATTATGATAACACTTTGGCCAATGCCCTTGCATACTATTATGCAAAAGAAGACTCTCCCTTTGTCTTTCGTTGCATGAATCGACTTGACAAAGATACTACTGGTTTAACCGTTATTGCTAAAAATCCTTTCAGTGCTGCCATTTTATCCCGTAGCATGAAAAACCGGGAATTTATCCGCATATACTATGCCGGTGTAAAAGGGCATCCCTTAAAGGTTGGAACCATTCAGGCACCAATCGCCCGTGAAAGTGACTCCATTATCACACGCAAAGTAGACTACGAAAATGGCCAGCCCGCCATTACACATTATGAAGTTATAACCTACGGTGTTAATTATAGCCTGATTAAATTAAAATTAGAAACTGGTAGAACGCACCAGATTCGTGTCCACATGAAGCATCTCGGCCATCCCCTTCCGGGAGACTTTATTTACTGCCCTGACTTCACAGACATAAAACGGCAGGCTCTACATGCCAAAAGCCTTTCCTTCCCACATCCAATTACCGGGAAGCAATTGTACTTCGACACAGACATACCTGCCGACATCATGCATTTATTAGAATGTTAAATCAATATTTTCTTTTTCCTTTTAGCACTTGCGTACGAATGTACCGGAAGGTTACTTCTTCACCCTCGTTTTTCAACATAAGAAGTAGCTCTTCTAACAGTGCTCTGGTATCCGGATGCATAACATAGAATTGCTGATTCTGTTCGTAATACTTCCAGGGACTGGCATCCGTATATGTTTTCTCATTATAGTTCTTCGACGCGCAGACACGGTCAACAAACATTTCCACAACATAACGCAATGGCATCTTCATTCCGGCTAAACCTTCCACTTTTCCTTTGTAGT
>SVEW01000148.1 GCA_015057205.1 Lachnospiraceae bacterium
GCACTTAAAATGTAAAGGGACAGACGGTCATAATTATTCCAGGAAATGTCCACATACGCTAATACCCCACCTGCAACAAGCATAATGCTGCTAAAAGTCCATTGCCACCGCAAACAATCAATATGAAACATAGGTGCAATCAAAATCGACATCACGATAAGGGATTGCGGTAAAAAATAGACCGAATGAAAAGAAGCCGTTGATGTCGCAATCATAATAAGCCCTAAAAAAACATACAACATCTGTTCCGACTTCTCTTTAATTCGGTCATTTATTACTAATCCAATAAAAAGGCATGGTAAATAGCATAAAAATGCCCACGCTATGGCCTCAAGCGTATGCTGCCCCTGATATTTCCACTGTGCATATACGATTTCGCCAATTACGGCAATCCCGTACTCCACCATCCATATATAACGACGAGCCTTTCTGGTGCGCATGGTAATCCCTCCTAACAACAATGTTAGGGGTATTATACCACGTTCTACTCTAAAATTTCTAAAATCTGCTTCTTTTTCAGCAAAAATTCAGAATCTAAACAAAAACGCTCTCTATCAAGTCCATTTCGCTCTACCGTAATTTCTTTCACAATTCGACCTGGCTTTCCTGCCATCACATAAATCCGGTCAGACAGCTTAAGTGCTTCATCAATATCGTGCGAAACGAATAATGTCGACAAACGATATTTCTCCATTACGCGAATATACCAGGAATGCATCTGCCCTTTGGTAATCGCATCCAGTGCTGAAAATGGCTCATCAAGCAGCGCCACCCGGTCAGAAAACAAATAGGTTCGAAGAAGTGCCGCTCTTTGTCGCATTCCACCGGAAAGCTGAGCCGGATACTTTTGTTCCGTACCGGCAAGACCAAATTCCGGCAACATACTAAGGGCTTTCTCCTTCGCCTGCTTCCGATTCACACCATGAATAATCAATGGCAAAGATACATTGGTCAAAATGGTTCTATGCGGCAATAGCAAGTCCTTCTGAAGCATATAACTAACCTGTCCCGGTTTTCCGGTGATATCTTCACCATCCAAAAGCACCTGCCCTGCATCCGGTCGCTCTAAACCGGACAGCACATGAAACAACGTGGATTTTCCCACGCCACTGCTTCCAACCAGACATACTATTTCGCCTTCATTCAGCTTCAGATTAACATCCTTAATGATTTGCTCGCCCTCAAATGACTGCGCAATACCTCGCGCTTCTAATACAGCCATGCTTACTCCTTATTTCTGCAAATATTCATTAGAAAATCCGGTACCATGCGGAATCTTTTCTTTGACAACACCGTTATCGTATAACCAGTCATAAAATGCATCCCAGCGCTTTTCATCAATATAACCCCAATATGGTGCATCTGACTGATACTGATCTTTCAACCATTTCTGACTTGCAAGAACAATATCCTTATCTAACTCCGGAGCTGCCTTCACTAAAATCTCTGCTGCTTCCTCGGGATGTTCCATAGCATACTCATAGCCCTTCTTTGTTGCACGCAAAAAGTCTTTGGTTTCCTCCGGACAATCCTTTAAATAATCATCGTTGGCAATGATGACCGGACTATAATAATCAAGTGCTTCATCAAAATCTTTGAAAAAGAAGAAATCATTCTCTATTCCCTTCTGTTCTAATGCAATACCATCCCACGCATAGTAAATCCATACGTCATCTACCTCTTTGGTCTGTAATGCACTCGCTACATCTGTAACGGTACTTGGAATCATGGTTACATCCTGAAATTTACCGCCGTCTTTTTCCACCAGATACTTTAACATAGCCTGCTCAATCTCCAGTTCCCAGGTCGCATACTTCTTACCACACATTCCCTTAGGACTGGTAATTCCATTTCCTTTCAAGGACACAATTCCGGATGTATTGTGCTGAATAATACCGGCAACCGCCGTAACCGGCAACTGATTATCTCCGGAAAAAGCAGGTACCAGATAGTCCTGGAAATCCACACCAAACTGCGCGCCTCCGGAAGCTACCAGCACAGCCGCTCCATCCTCCGGTGGCTGTACAACCTTTACCTTCAATCCTGCGTCCTCATAATATCCCTTCTCAATTGCCACATACACACCGGTATGATTGGTATTCGGTGTCCAATCAAGAACAAAGGTAACATCCTTTAACTCCTTTGTTTCCTTCTCTTCTGCCTTCTTCTCATCTTCTGTTTTCTTACTTTGCTCTGTCTTTGCACATGCTACCAATGTACCAACCATCAACATGCACATCATAAAAGTCAATACTTTTCTTCTCATAGTGTTTCTTCTCCTCTTAACTTTTGTCGCGTATGCGTCGATTCTTCTGTCTCTCCCACGGCATGCAGAGCTTCTGCAGCCCTTCAACACCTTTCATCAGCAATAAGCTAATGATACAAATCAGAAAAATCACCGCAAACATCTTATCAAATGAATAGGACTTCTTTACGCGTACCATATAAACGCCCAGTCCAAGAAAACCTCCCAGCCATTCTGAAATTACAGCACTCACGACAGCGTATGCCGCTGAAATCTTCAACCCGGAAAAAAAGGAGGTCGCTGCACCAAACAATTTCACATGCCAGAATATCTGCACTCTGTTCGCGCCCATACTGCGCAACAGGTTCAACATATCCGGATCAGCCGCCTTAAATCCTTCTAACAATCCTACTGTTATCGGAAAAAAGGATGTAATCACGACCAACGTAACTTTCGGCGCCATATCGTATCCCATCCACAACACCAATAACGGCGCAATGGCAATGGTGGGTATGGTTTGTGTCACCACAATAATCGGATAACACGCTTCATACAAAATAGGAAATGCATCCATCAGAATCGCCACCACAAAGGCCAGCACTATTCCTATCAGCATCCCCACAAAAGCCTCCTGAAGGGTCACTTTCGCATGTTCACACAACAGTGGAAAGTCTGTATGAAAAGCCTTCAACACCTTTCCCGGAGACGGTAACATATATTCGGGAACCATGCCCGAATCGCATATTACCCCCCAAAGAACAATCAATAATACAAACACACCAACCGGTAGCAACTTACTGATTATATTTGGTAATTTCTTTTTCAATTACTATCACATCTCCTTCATCTGACAAACCCATGATAGTGACTTTTTCATAAACTGTCAAGTAGTTTTACCGTCCTAAAAAAACTCAATTTCTGCATCAGGGATATTGTCCTTAATACGAATTGCAGTCACCTGGGCCTCTTCATGGTTTCTATTAAACAATGCCAATACATGAATGTTCTCATCATACTGAAGCAGTAAATCATACGGTTTTATAAAACTTCGTATCTGACTAATTTGCTCCTGCGCTTGCGCACGCACCAAAAGCACCTGATAACCAACGCCTCTTTTTTCCATCAGTTTAATGATGTAACAAAGCATACGCACGTGGGTTGGCTTGGCTATGTGCCGTCCTTCGAGAAGGTCTTTTTGCAATCGATTCTCAAGTTTCGCAGAAACCAGCACGTCCCCTAGCGCATTCGTAGCCATGCCATGGGTAATATTCGCACTTAATTCCTTTCTATCCAACAAGCGCACAAACAGTTCCGTCAAAGCCGGATCAAACTGGCTTCCGGCCCCATCTAAAAGACTTTTCCTTACCTCTTCATCCGTCAGGCGCTCACGATATACACGATTAGATGTCATGGCATCGTAGCTGTCTGCGATGCTTAATATCCGCGCCACAAGGGGAATATCGGTATCCGATAGCCCTTCCGGATATCCTGTTCCGTCAAAGCGCTCATGATGATAACGGATTCCATCTAACATTCCCGGAATAATCTCCTCCATGGAACTCATAATCTCATAACCAATTTCCACATGTTGCTTCATTAACGAAAACTCTTCTTCCGATAGCTTACCGGATTTATTTAACACCGGATCCGCAACACCAATTTTTCCAATGTCATGCACCAATCCAATATAATGCACATTCAAAATGTCCTCTTCCGACAAATCATAATCTGCCGCCATCTCCCTTGCCAGACGTTCAGCATAAAGTCCCACACGCTCTGAGTGACCGCCTGTATATTCATCTCTGGCATCAATAGCCCCTGCAATGGTCTCAATGGTATTAATGGTCATAATGGTTTGTTTCTTTTCACGGGCTTTATGCATGCAAATCTCATCATATATGATTTGAATTCCCGTCATATTCATTAATACAATCATGGCCATACAAACTGCTCCGCCAAAGACATGAAACTGATTCATATAAAAGCCCAAAAGTTCCGCGCTTGCTAACACCACGAAACACACCATTCCAACGGCAGTAAACTTATATTCCCGCACTCTGCCCTTTACCACATCACAAATAATATTGATGATGGAAACTACTGCACTGATACCTACCCAAAAAAAGGAAAATATCATCGTACTGTAAAGCTCCATTACGCCCCACAAATGCAGTACAACATTTACAAACAACTGTACTAACACCAAAGATTCCAGAAGCAAATAACATTTGTGATATACCTTGTGCTGCACTTCATCAAAGTACATGCACGCCAGCGCTCCTATCAACTCCACTGACAAATAGGAAAAATACTGTGATAAGGAAGGTCGTTGATAAATAAACTGACGCAAAGTTGATTCGCTCATCACCCAAAGCGCCATGCCTACCATCAAAATACCAAGTCGAAGTCCGGCGCTTCCGTGTACCGTTTCACGTATCAAAAAGAATATGGCAGTAAGAAAAATGCCGAATATAAGCACCATGATTGCAATGCCATTGATGACCAGTCCTTTTTTGATAACCGGAAACCATACGTTATTTCCGTGTCCTATGGTAACTTCGTTAATTACACCCTTTCCTTTCGTGCGAATATGTACTTCGATGGATTTCCCTCCATCTTCCTCATTCAACTCTGTTATCACGTAAGCACTTGGGATATAATAAGACATGCCGGAAATACTCTTAGAGGAATACTCCTGCCGTTTCTTTCCATCAATATATACAATCATATCTTCCATAGACGCCCGCATCATGATGCTCATTTTGTCCGTCAGTTCCTTGGGAAGTCGATTAACAATAACAACCTCTTTTCCCTTTTTCATTTTCACCGGAAGGGTAAGGGTTTCCTCTTTTCCACCACTTACCAAACGCCAGCCCTTATTAAACCGTTGCACCGCAAAAGTTCCCATAGGAGCCTCCTGCTTCGTATTGTTGTCAAACATGGCTATCAAATTTAAAATGATAATCATAGACACCACGAACAGCACAACGATACGCACAACGTCTTCCTGTATTTTTCGTGCTACA
>SVEW01000149.1 GCA_015057205.1 Lachnospiraceae bacterium
CTCTGACAAAAGAGATTGCGAAAAATGTGGAAGTATCCGAAAAGGCAAGCGGAGCCATTTCCGATACCATTACCGAACTTTCTTCCATCTCACAACAAAACGCTGCAAGTTCCGAAGAAACAAGAGCTTCTATGCTGGACCTTGCAGAAACCATGGACATGTTATCCAACAAAGCCGGCGATTTAACTGATATTGCCAAGGTACTGGATAAGGAAATGGCCTTTTTCCAGTAGATACAAAATAGAACCCCGTTTGTTAGCGGGGTTCTTCTTGTTCTATCTGGCCTGATAAACGGGATGAAGGATATCATTCTCGTCTACTGCAATACCAATCTGATTCTTTAATTTTCTCTTTATGTATTCCGCAACTTCCTCTTCTGTCATGCGGATTCTTGTGCGGTATAATGCGTCATTCATAATCTCATGCAAATTAATGGAAAAGCTCTCACGAATATTCTTAGCCAATTCCTTGGTTAATATTTCTTTCTTGATATCCTCTGCACCACCCTTGTAAAAATGGTCAATATAACAATAAAAGATTTTCTTATCCATAAGTGCCTGTTTCAAGGCGTAAGAACACTTCGTCTGTTCCACTAAGACAAGGAACTTCGCATCCGGAATCTCTTCTATCAATCCCCAGAAATCCGAATCAGAAGATGCCAGCACAAACGAACGCATTTCATTTTGATAAAATTCCTTGCAAATCCGTGCCGTCACCTTTATATCCGCCAAAGATTTATTATCCTTTAAGCGATTAATCAGCATGTATTCCACCGGAATATCAATATAACCGGAAAGTGTCTCCCAGGCAGACGATGCATTCACATCATCGTACAAAATAATCTTTTCAATCTTACGTATTCTGTCTTCCTCTAAATTCTTAATCGCTGCACATAAACTATAGGGATCGGAATTCTCGCAATCCACGATAAATACGCATTTATCACTCTGTTCAAGAAAATTATAAATATTCTCTTTCGTAGAATTGCTGACATCTGCTACCCTACTGACATCTGCAAAAATATCTCCGTTCCACTTGTACAATAATGTCATAAACTTCTTATCGTTCATGAGAATATTGCCGTTATTCTCTGGGGGCATATTGATAAAACACTGGTACGGATATCCGTTGTAATTCTCATGATATGGTGTAGCTGCTTCATACACCGTCCGTTCTTCATCCGCCAGCGGAATCACAATCAAATTCACGATATATTTCCAATTCAGCCAATCCGGAAATACACTCCGGCAGTTATTAATACGCTGCTTAATGGTTCTATTAAGATGTGCCATAAACTTGTACGGTTCTTTGGTATATACATATATTTCTACTCCGTCTTCATCCAGACTCCGCATTTTTGATAAATCCAATAACGTACCACAGTTCATCAGACTTATTTGATTGTTTCGTATACCCCTTGCAATTTTTGAAATATTATTCTCTAACTGGGTTCGCAAAAAACAAAGATTTCGGATAATTCTTGCATTCTTATCCCGTTCCAAATCCTTGCACACATTTGCCAAATAATAGCTGTTTTCCCCATACAAAATGGAATCCGGTACACCAATCAGATACGCCACTCTGGTGACTATATCATACTTGTTCGTTGACGCCGGGTCCACGAAACTGTCATTTCCTTCCGCTCCATCTAAAACTTCCCCTTCTTCAAGCGACTGAAAATTGTTAAGTGCTCTAAATTCTTCTAGATTCATAAATCCCCTCCTCATTGGTTAATACACTATAACATTTTCATTCTATCATAAAAAAATAGCTTTGACAAAAAGAAAATCCCCAAAACGGGGATTATCTTTCTATTTATTAAAATCTGCACGTATCTTACCTGCTGACTCTAATGCCTCTGCACCAATCGCTATCACCTTATTATTACGCTTCTTGTGCTCTCTTTTCGCGCACTCAATACACATAGCACCTGCGGTAATGGGTATTCCACAAATTTCACAGTAGATTCCGGTAACACCCGTTCCGGGTATAAACTGTACTCTTCCATCACGAATCCAACGATAAATTTTAACCTTAGGAACACGCAACTCATCACTCAGCTTATCCACCGTAGGCTTCTCTTCATCAATATATTCCCGGATACAATTAAAATAATTCTTCTCCTGACATTTAGGGCATACATTGGATTTATCCATCGGGGTATACATAATCCCGCATTCTCTACAGTAAATACGCTCTACGAGGTTCTCTTTATTACCCTCTATCATGTTGCAGTCCTCCTTCTAAAAACTATACCACAAAGCTTTCGTTTTGTAGTATCTTGAAAAATCGTCTTCGCTCTCATCATAATCATACCATGATTCTTAGTCATTTTCAACACTTTCCTATATTTGTTTAGATTTAGTACATACTTTGTTCCAAATTTGGAGCGCTTGTTTTCTTGTTTCTCAAACCTTTATGTTTTATAATAAAACTATAGGATTTTTTGAACATAGGAGATTCGAGGTTATGAGAAATTTTATAATAAAAGTATTTTGTTTTTCACTTAACTTACTCATTTTAGTTACTGCACTCCCCTTTTTATCATCTGCTGGACATAGAGAAAATATTACCCCCACCATACGCGTTGGCTATTATGAAAGCCCTAACTTTCAAAATGGTGCCTCCGCAGATGAGCCCAAAAGCGGCTACAGCTATGAATATCTGCAAAAGATTGCTTATTACACCGGTTGGGATTACGAATACGTATACGGCGACTGGTCTGATTTATACAGCGCTTTCATAAATGGCGAAATCGACTTAATGGCCGGTATCTCTAAGACGAGTAATCGCGAAAAACAAATGCTATTTCCCAATGAAGAGATGGGGTCCGAAAATTACTACCTCTATAGTCACGAATCCAACCAAGCGGATACCTCCTCCCTTTCCTTTATAAACGGAAAACGAATTGGTGTTATTCGCAATAACCTTATGACCCAATGTTTAGAAGCTTTCATTTCCGAAAGACATCTGACGCCGAAGTTGGTTTACTACAATGGTTTTGTAGCAAGAGACAAGGCTTTTCACAATCATAAAATTGACTACATTGTATCCACCGATAATAACGCAACCTACGAAGGCAACCTTCACCCTATCATTAAAATAGGAGAAAGTCCATACTATTTAGCCATATCCAACAACCGCCCTGAGCTTTTACATAAGTTGAATACCGCTTTGGACAGCATCCACTCCGGAGGTTACTATTTTAATCAAGCACTACAAAAGACCTACTTCAACAATGCCGTACATCCAAGCTTAACACCCGACGAATCCCTATGGGTTTCTACTCATAGCTCCTTAACGGTAGGTTATCTGGATGACTATCTGCCATTTTGTGGCACGGATGCAAAAGGCAAACCAACCGGTGTTATGACCAAACTCTTTAGTGAAATGTTGCACCGCTTACAACTATCGGATCGCATTCATATTAAATATGTTTCCTATGAGAATCAACATGATTTATATCAGGATGTAACTGCCGGTCAGATTGATGTTGCGTTTCCAATCTATGCAGACATTTGGATTTCTGAGCAAAATAATCTGTTTCAAACAGATAGCTTTGCTGATGCCGGTGCGGACATTGTATTCACGGGAACATATAATAAAAGAGATTTAAAGTCTATTGCCATCAACAAAAACAACCTGATGATGACGCAATATGTACAATTGTATTATCCGACCTCCAAGCTGAAGTACTATAACAGCATTGAAGATTGTTTGGTTGCTGTACAAGCCGGAGAAGCCGACTGCACACTCCTGAACGGCTATCGTACCACCGGATTACTTAGAAATCGAAAATATGACAGTTTAAATAATACCGCTTTGCCAAAGCAATTTTCTCTTGGCATGGGCGTACAAGAAGGAAACAGCCCCCTTGTTTCCCTTTTAAACCACGGTCTTCGCCTTTTGGACGATGACTACGTGTATTTACATACCTACCAATACGGAGTAAACCAAAGCAGCCAAAGCGTAGCCGACTTCTTTCATGAGTATGCGCTGCCTATTACACTGAGTTTTATTGCGCTACTTATGCTGGTTATCTTCAGCATTCTGATTACCGGAATGTATGGCAAAGCCAAGATTGCAGAACGCAACATGAAGGAAGCTACCATCACCAAGGAAAGTGTGCTTTCCTCCCTTGGTGCCGCCAGTTGGTCTATGCATTGTCACAAAGATGGAACCCTTACGGATTTTCAAAACAGTGAAGAACTCCGCAAAATGCTTGGCTATACCGCTGAAGAATACGCCGATGACTATGAATTTGCCTTAAAACACATTCACCCGGATGATTGGGACAATATCGTCCGGGAAGATAAGAAAGTATGCAATGACTTCTCCGAAACCTTTGATACGGAATGGCGTGTCCGTACCAAGACCGGGGAATACAAGTGGTTCCGGGCCGTTGGACGCGTGGGCGAAGGCACCGATGGGCTTTTCTATGGCGCACTTCTCGATATTAACAACCGTAAGAAAGCCGAGCTGATTGCCGAAGAATCCAATACCGTTCGGGAACAGTTACAGGAAGCCATGGATTCCGTCTATCGCTCCCTTGGTAGTGCCCCTTGGCAACATGATTACGACGAGCATGGAAATCACATTCGATTTCTCTATAGCGACGAGTTTATAAAACTACATGGTTTTTCATCCCATGCAGAAGCTCCGTCAACCGTAGAAGAATGGCTTACTTATGTGCATCCGGATGACCTTGCCCGTGTAACGGATACTTTTTTACAATCCGACAAGCAAATGGTCTATCGTGCCCGTATGAAAAATGGCGAATATCGTTTCTTAAAAGCCTCCAGTCATGCCACCTATCGTGAAGACGGAACCCTAAAGCATATTTATGGTGCTATCATGGATGTGCACGAACAGGAAATAGCCCGTCTGGAGTTGGAAAAAGCAATGAAAATGGCAGAATCTGCTAATAAAGCCAAAACCGCCTTTTTGTTTAATATGTCCCACGATATTCGCACACCAATGAATGCTATTATAGGATTCGCAGAACTGATGCAAGCCCATTGGGATAATCGGGAAATCTCGGCCGTTTACTTAACAAAACTAAAATCTGCCAGCCAGTTTCTCTTGGCCTTGAT
>SVEW01000150.1 GCA_015057205.1 Lachnospiraceae bacterium
AATTTAAACATATTGTCCCTCTTATCCATTGTCCGCTTTTACTAACTCTGTAATATTGGAAATCTGAATAATGTATCCCTGTATCCACCATCCATCTTTGCATAGACAGCTTAATTCATACTGATAAACCTCTCCCTTGTACTCGTACGTTCCCCTCCGTTTGGCGTTTTTTACATTCAACTTAGAAAAATTCAATAACGGTTGGCGAAGGAAGGTATTAAACCGTCCACCATTTCCGGGTAATTTTTTACCAAACTCCCATTCCGCCAGTTCAGGAAAAAGTGCCATTCCGTACTCATTGCAGCCCATATATTTTAAATTCCTGCTAACTACAATGAATCCTCTGTTTGATAATTGTTCCTCGAAGCTTCGCCGATACGTATAGGTAGAATAGGTGTAAATATAGATCAATGGAACAATCATAATGCACATCAGTATCGTAAAACAAATAGGCATCAATTCCATCTCCAACTTAGCCACCCGCTCGATCAGGTATAACCCCACCGCTAAAGCATCTGCAAAAACCATTGCATACACATTTGTACGACTCACTACACTTTTTCGATTCAAAGAAATCAACCCAACCATCGCTCCGGCAATTGTATACAACATCAACGTAATTAAATACACCGTATGCATCGGCCCGTAGGTCTTGGTCAAGTACGATCCTGACGGTGCCATATGGAATTCTACAGTTTTATAAAAATACGTATTTCTACCTATCGTGCATACAAACAAAAACAGTACCATTTGCAGCGTATACATGCACATATTAGCCCATTTCGGTATCCGCACCTTGCAGATATTACAAATAATTGCAAACACACTCATCGGTGCAAACACACCAATTACATAAATAATCTTACTCGCCAAAATTGCTTCTGACAGATTCTGCGAAACACCTAGCGCATAATATCCGCCATTTCCAATCGCAACCGCTACCATAAAAAAAATAATGCTGCGATCCATAGCCTCCTCATTCGCCACCGCTACCAAAAGCATTCCCAACATAATTCCAAAACAAACCAAATAAACCATTACCGTCTACCGTTTCTGTTCCGCTAACAACTCATCGTACATTTGCTTCATGGATTTGCGGTATACCGGATGCATATAATAGGGTGCTATCTGACACATCGGTTGCAATACAAACTCTCGATGTTCCATATCTACATGTGGAATCACCAAATCTTTTGACTGATAAATCTCATCGTCGTAGAAAATGATATCCAAATCCAAGGTTCGTGGTCCCCAATGAATCTCTCTCACCCGATTTGCTGTTGCCTCAATAGAATGCAGTACGATTAACAGTTCCTCCGGCTTCATCAACGTTTCCATCTTCAATACTGCATTTAAGAAATCATCCTGCTTTATTCCTCCATAAGGTTCCGTTACAATAAAGTCGGATACCCGCTCAACTCTACAGCCCTTAATCTGTCCTAACTGCTCAATTGCCTCAATCAGATACGCTGCTTTATTCCCTATATTAGAACCAAGGGCGATATACGCAGTATGCCATTCGCGCTTAATCGTTACGGTAACGGTATCCACCGGCAATCCGATTGGCGCCCATGGTTTGCTAATGGTAAGCTCCACCCCGCGAATTTTTTCATCATACATTAACAGATGTGCTGCCAAATGCTCTGCCACCGCCTCAATCAGCTTGTAGGTATGGGTCTGAAAAAAAGCATTAATCTCATTGCAAAGCGTTCCATAATTGACGCTTTCCTCAAGTTCATCGTCCAAACCGGCTGCTCTTGTATCCAAATAAAATTTCGCTGTCACATAAAATTTCTGTCCCAGAGCCGTTTCCTCGCTATACACTCCATGATGTCCAAATACAAGCAAATGATCTATGGTTATTATATCCTGACTGTTCTTCATACCTTATGCTCCCTTTCTTCCATCCCGAATAGCCTCCATCATTCGAATAGCTCTTCGGTTTTCTATTACATCATGAACACGAACAAATTCGCATCCTGTCATCACCGCCTGACAAGAGGTTGCAATCGTTCCCTCCAAACGGTGGTCTTTATCCTCATCCAACGTTAATCCTATCATAGACTTTCTTGACGTTGCCAAAAGCACAGGATATCCAAGTTCCTTCAATCGTCCAACTTCTCTTGTTACGATTAAATTCTGTTCCAGACTTTTTGCAAAACCAACTCCCGGATCCACGATAATATGATCCTCCTTGACGCCTGCATTTTTGGCAATCTGTATACTTTCTTTCAGATCTAAAAGTACATCTTCCATAAAATCAGTATAATCTGTATTGTTACGATTATGCATCAAAACACAATACGCATCATACTCTGCCGTCACGTTGGCAATCTCCGGGTCCTTTTTAAACCCCCAAACATCGTTTACGATATCTGCTCCGGCCTCTAATGCAGCTCTTGCCGTTACAGCCTTGTAAGTGTCCACAGACACCAATATATCAAATCGTTCTTTGATGGCTTTGATAACAGGAATAACACGTCGCATTTCTTCCTCCGCAGATACTGCGGCAAATCCAGGTCTTGTGGACTCTCCACCTACATCAATAATGGTAGCACCTTCCTGAATCATCTGTGCTGCGTGTTCTACAGCCGTTTCAACATCGGTATACTTCCCTCCATCAGAAAATGAATCCGGGGTCACATTCAATATTCCCATAATTTCAATATGTGCCGGATTAAAAATTCTGTCTTTAATTTGCATGTTACCACTCCTAATTGTTCAGATATTTTTCACATCTTTTTTATTATATAACTTTTATGGTACAAAAAAAAGACCATTGTTTCAGAAATTTCCAAAACAATGGTCTTTTGTAACCTAATCGCCTATTTTTTCTTAACCTTCAAGGTAATCTTTACAGATTTTCCACCAACAGTTGCTTTGATTGTTGTTTTACCAACTTTCTTAGCAGTTACTTTTGCTGTGTAGGTACCGTTCTTCTTAACGATTGCTACCTTCTTGTTGCTGCTGGTCCATTTAACCTTACCGTCAAGTCCCTGAACTTTTACTTTGAATGTATAGGATTTACCAACTTTCAAAGTAGTTGTCTTCTTAGCAAATTTAAGGGATTTCTTAACTACAACCGGCTCTTCGCTTGGTTCTTCCGGTTTTGGCTGTTCCATTTTGCCTTCTGTGAAACGAGGATTGGTATCAACCTTGAATTCACCTAATACACCCTGAGAAGTTACGTTCTTTAATAACCACTGGTTATCTACGATATCCGTTGCGGTATTGGAAACATAATCTTTGTGCTCATCATCAAATGCCACATATTTGTTTCCACCTTTTGCAATATATTCATTAACCCATACAGTGTACTCTTTGGTTAAATCGATTGGCTGTCCACCAACCTGAACATCAAATACCTGCTTGTCTTCCGGCTGAGATAAATCATATTTTGCAGTAATTCCGGACATCTGCATGTTGGAAGAATCATTACCAACAATCTGCTCTAATACATTCACAACCTGTGCTCCGGTCATGACAACCTTGTTAAGCTTGTTACTAAATGGAGATACTTTGTAAATATCACCCATGGTAATTGTCTTTGGCTCGAAGTCACAACGGATTCCACCATCGTTGCAGAATGCGATGTCACATTCAGAGTTAAGACGAAGCATGTCGGTAACCCAGTTACCCATTGTGGATGTAAGAGAACCTGCAATTAATTCTCTCTTTAACGGAGTCTTTAATACACCTAACTGTTTGCTTAAAACTCCTTGTGCATCCTTAATGGAATCATTAGAAATCTTAACGATTGCTTCATCCAACTTATCTTTGTTTGCATCTGTATAGGTTAAGTTCTTCTCATTATCACCAATAATGCTTACAAACTTCGGAACGGTTACGCTTACTTTGTTGTCCTTTGTAATTGTCATAGTAGCGTGGCAATATCCTCTAGCCTCTTTGTATGCTTCTGCATAAGGAATTCCGTTCTTACCTACACCAACCTTCTCCATGTGAGAATGTCCGCCAAATACAAAATCAACTGCTTTTGCATCAAACAATTCAACACAATCCTCAACATCTGCATGAGCTAATACAATAACTGCATCTGCAAGTTTGTTGTCCTTTAACAATTTAGCAGTATTGTTAACCAATGTTGCATCTTCTTTTACTTCATACAGATCTTTGAAACGTTCTTTCATGATGTCTGCAGAATATTCAGCAACCCAACCGATTACAGCGATTTTCTTTCCGCCTTTTTCTAAAATCGTGTATGGTTTTGCAAAAGATACTGCTGCCTTCGTCTTCTTGTCATAGATGTTGCATGCTACAACCGGAATCTCTGTTCCCGGAATTTTACCATTTGAAACAGTCTTTTCAATTCCCCAATCAAATTCATGGTTACCAACAGCTACCGCATCGTATTTCATAGCGGCATATGTCTGCATCATATATTTACCATATGATAAGTTAGACATTACTGTTCCCTGATAGATATCGCCACTATCCAAAAGAATGGTTTCTCCCTGTGCACGATAATCGTTAAATACCTTTGAAAGGTAAGCCATCTTGTACTGATTCTTTGTTACATCAGCACCATTGTCACTTTCTTCTACTAAGTGACCATGTACGTCTGTTGTTTCAAGCAGAGTAATGGAAACATCCCCCTCAGCTGCCTGAACACTCTTTGCCGGGATATTAACTACGGTTAATACCATAACCAAGGCTAAAAATCCGGCCAACAGTTTTTTCATTTTCTGTTGCATTTTTTTGTCCTTCTTTCCTAGATTTGCATTCTTTATTTACATTTAGCGAATGCCTATTCATTATAATACACTCACCACTCTATTGTCAAAGTTCTCTTTTCCTGTGTCCAATTACATTGCGCTGCCACATTGCAGGTAAAACAATTTCTGGCACGTTTATCTGCAAACCAGAAAAAATTATCTCGATTAATCCCTTCCTTTGGTAACGGGGCGTGTCGATGATCCGCTACCTTGTTAAGAATCGCTTCCCTTTTTTCCTCCGGATACGCAATTTCTTCAAGTAACTGGCCTGCCAGTTTCACCCCGGCTTTCTCGTGGGACACACCGGTCATATACTCCTT
>SVEW01000151.1 GCA_015057205.1 Lachnospiraceae bacterium
ATGAGGTGCTTATTCACCAGGTTCCATATGAGATGTTTGGAATTCAGGATAAGACCTTGTTTATCAGTTTGCTGGACGAATTGGATGATATCGGAGTGCAGGATACACCACAGGTTGTGTTGAACAAAATAGCGATGATGTCCTGTAAGGCTGCGGTGAAAGGAAATCAGCGAATTTCAGAAAAGGAAGCTCGTCATTTAATAGATGAACTTTTGACGTTGGAAAATCCATATCATTGCCCTCATGGCCGTCCAACTATTATAGAAATGAAAAAGTATGAGATGGAACGTAAATTCCATCGTTAAGGAGAAGAGAAGGAGGCTCGCAAATGGAGCAGAAGCGCCCGCTGGTTATTGTGGCAGGTCCGACGGCTGTCGGTAAAACTGATTTTTCCATCCGATTGGCAAAGGCAATTAACGGTGCGGTTATATCTGCAGATAGTATGCAGGTATACCGGGGAATGGATATTGGGTCAGCCAAAATTACAAAAAAAGAAATGGAAAACATTCCTCATTATCTGGTAGACGTTTTAGAACCGGATGAAGAGTTTCATGTAGTGAAGTTTTGTGAAATGGCAAAGCTTGCTTTGGAAGAAATCTATGCAAACAAGCAGATTCCGATTCTTGTTGGAGGAACAGGATTCTATATTCAGGCACTTTTGTATGGAATTGATTTCGACAAAGAGCCCTCCGATAGTGCTTATAGAAAGTCTTTAGAAAGCTTTGCAAAAGAGCAGGGGGCGGAGGCATTATTTGAACGGCTTCGTCAAGTGGATCCAAAATCCTGCGAAGTTATTCATCCGAATAATGTAAAACGTGTTATTCGTGCTTTGGAATATTATCATGATACCGGTAAAATGATTTCACAGCATAATGAGGAGGAACGACAAAAAGAATCTCCGTACCGGTATGCTTTTTTCGTTTTGACAGATGAGCGTGGGCTTTTGTATGAGCGAATTGATAAACGTGTGGATGGCATGCTTAAGCAAGGGCTGATTGAAGAAGTTACACGACTGAAAGAACGTGGCTTTCATACCGGAATGGTATCAATGCAAGGACTTGGATATAAAGAAATATTAGCATATTTAAATGGCGATATGACCCTTGATGAAGCGGTTTATATTTTGAAAAGAGATACAAGACATTTTGCTAAACGACAAATTACGTGGTTCAAACGGGAATCAGATGTGGTATGGTTAAACAGGACAGCATTTCATCAAAATACAGAAGAAATGCTTGCCTATGCATTAGGAATCATAAAGGATAAACAGATTGTTTGAGAGAAAGGATACAATATGTTAGAAGAAATAGTTAAAGAACAGTATAAACGCTTAGGTGTTGAAGAAGATGTATATGAATTTGGACGTGAAATTTTGGAAGAATTAAAACCGAGATTTGATGCAATTGACCAAATAGCCGAATGCAACCATTTGCGCGTTATGGAAGCGTTTCACAAAAATCGTGTACGTACGGAATGTTTTAATACAGCAACCGGATACGGATATGATGATGTGGGCAGGGATACGTTAGAACAGGTTTATGCAGATTTATTTCATGCAGAAGCTGCATTGGTTCGTCCACAGATTACTTGTGGTACACACGCACTTGCTTTGGCCTTGATGTCGAATCTTCGCCCGGGAGATGAATTATTATCGCCGGTTGGAAAACCCTATGATACGTTAGAAGAAATCATTGGAATTCGCCCTTCCAAAGGATCTTTGGCAGAATATGGTATTACTTATCGCCAGGTTGATTTATTAGAAGATGGGAGCTTTGATTTTGATGGAATAAAAGCTGCAATGAATGAGAAAACAAAACTTATTACCATTCAGCGCTCTAAAGGGTATGCAACCAGACCAACATTGAGTGTGGAACGGATTGGTGAGTTGATTGCATTCATAAAAAATATAAAACCCGACGTGATTTGTATGGTAGATAATTGCTACGGTGAGTTTGTGCAGACCATTGAACCAACTGATGTTGGCGCAGATATGATGGTGGGTTCGCTTATAAAAAACCTTGGCGGTGGTCTTGCACCAATCGGTGGCTATATTGTGGGAACGAAAGCGTGCGTGGACAATGCGGCTTATCGCCTTACTTCTCCGGGACTTGGTAAAGAAGTAGGAGCATCGCTAGGTGTTATGCAGTCATTTTATCAGGGCTTGTTTTTTGCACCGGGGGTAGTTGCCAGTGCATTAAAAGGAGCAATTTTCGCAGCAAATATTTACGAACGACTTGGATTTGATGTTCATCCAAATGGCTCAGAACCACGCTATGACATTATACAAGCGGTTACGTTCCATAAAGCGGAAGGATTGATTGCATTTTGCGAAGGAATTCAGGCCGCTGCACCGGTCGATAGCTATGTGACACCGGAACCTTGGGACATGCCTGGATATGATGATCAGGTAATTATGGCGGCAGGTGCTTTTGTACAAGGTTCGTCCATCGAATTATCTGCAGATGGCCCATTGCGCGAACCGTATACAGCATTTTTTCAGGGAGGTCTTACTTGGAATCATGCAAAACAGGGTATTTTAATGTCTTTGCAAAAAATGAAAGAAAAAGGAATCGTTTCGCTTTAATTTGCTTCTATACATCATTTGCTAAGTATGATAAAATAATAGGTGATGATTTTTTTATGAGAATGGTATCCTGACCAATTATGGAGGGATAACATGGGAAAAGATAATATGAAACAATTGCCACTTTCAGAACAGCCATATTATATCTGCTGGGAAAAAGGGGCAAACTATTTGACGGATGCACAGCTGTTGGGCGTATTGTTAAAGAATGGTAGCAAAGAGATGTCGGTTGTAGAACTTGCAACACAGATATTAAAAGCAAAAGATGGTGATTTACATAGCCTTGCCAAACTTACGCGTAAAGAATTGATGCAGTTAAAGGGAATCGGCAGGGTCAAGGCAATGCAGATAGAATGTCTGGTTGAATTATCTAATCGGATGTGTGTGCAACAGTTTCAAAAAAGGAAATGTTTTAATGATCCGGAGGCTGTTTTTAAACACTTTTACCCTAGGCTTCGTTTTCTTAAGAAAGAGCATTTGTATGCACTTTATTTGGACGGCCGAAATGGTGTGATTAGAGAAGAATTGCTAACGGTTGGAACCGGGAATGCTTCATTGATATCTCCGCGCGAGGTTTTTATTAAAGCGGTGGAGCATGAAGCGCAATATTTGATTTTACTGCATAATCATCCAAGCGGGAATCCAACACCCAGTAAGGCTGATGTTGAAGTGACCAAAATGGTTAGCAAGGCCGGTGATATGTTGGAAATCCAGTTATTAGATCATATCATAGTTGGAGATAATACATACATTAGCATGAGAGAATGCAAGTTGCTTTAGGAGGATAAGAAATGGCAAACAATTTATTTGGGGTAGATTTAGGTACTGCCAATATTAAGATGTTTTCTAAAGGAGAAGACAAAGTTCTAATTGAAAAGAATACGATAGCAATTCGAAATAAGACAGAATTGTATGCTTTTGGAGATGATGCATTTGCAATGTACGAGAAGGCTCCTGGAATTATTAAGGTTTCTTTCCCGGTTGTAAATGGCGTAATAGCAGATTTTAATAATATGCAGCGTTTAGCGGAACAGTTTATTGAGCGAAATGCAAAGAACCATACAAAGAATTGTGAATTTGTGATTGCTGTGCCAACGGACATTACCGAGGTTGAGAAACGTTCTTTTTATGAGTTGTTTATTAAAAGTAAGATGCGTCCAAAGAGTGTAATGTTGTGTGAAAAACCAATTGCTTGTGCAGTTGGACTTGGACTTGATGTTAACGAACCCACCGGCGTGATGGTTGTGGATATGGGAGCCGATACTACGGAAATTTCCTTAATGTCCTTAGGTGGTCTTGTTTTAAGCGATTTGTTGCGTGTTGGTGGTAATAATCTGGATGAGGCAATTAGCACACACATTAAACGTAAATATAGTCTTGTAATTGGACAGAAGACGGCATGCGGTCTAAAGATGGAATTAGGTAGTGCTGTAGGAAATGATTATGGAAGCCAGTTGGTGGTTGGGCGTGATGTAGTAAGTGGACTTCCGGTTGAAACGGAAATATCATCGGAAGATATTAATGAGGCGATTAAAGAGCAACTGAACTCAATTTGCACTTCCATTAAGATGATTTTAGAGAAAACTCCACCGGAACTTGCAAAAGATGTAATTCGTCAAGGAATTTATCTGGCAGGAGGAACCAGTAATTTACATGATATTGATAAACTTATTTCTGAAGTGACCAATATTAAGGTAAATCTTGCTGAGAATGCGGAACAGTGCGTTGTAAGAGGTTTAAATGTTATTGTTTCCGAAAAGAAATTTTCATCCTTGGCTTATAATTTAAAAAAGAAAGTGTATAACTAGAGAATAACGAGGGTACGAAATTGAGAAGAAACAGAAAACGTTCCGGTAAAAAGAAGATTCGTTTTTCGACAAGAAATATCTTTTTCACCCTAATCGGTGTATGTCTGATCAGTATGTTTTTAAGTCTTACGTTTAATCTAAATGGAGGGCCGTTAAAGAATGTTGCAGATTGTGTTTTTGGGCCTATGCAACGTGGGCTCAATCAGATTGGACACGTACTTACGAATCGAAAGGATGAATTAAAGAACCTGAGCAAAATTGTTGCGGAAAATGAACGGTTGAATAAACAGATAGATGAGTTGACTACCGAGAATTCTACACTGAAATTAAAACAATACGAGTTGGAAAACTTACAAAAATTATATGAATTGGATCAGAAATATCCAAGTTATAAAAAGACAGGTGCACGTGTTATCGCAAAGGATGCCGGAAACTGGTTTGATTCTTTTGTGATTGATAAAGGAAGTAAAGATGGTATTGAGGTGGATATGAATGTTATAGCCG
>SVEW01000152.1 GCA_015057205.1 Lachnospiraceae bacterium
GTCTGTCCCTTTACATTTTAAGTGCATTGGTGACGGAATTTTCCATGATATCCCTTAGTATTATGGCTATGGAAACCGTGAAATATCAAAGACAATTACAGCAAAAAACGGAGGATGCGTTGGCAGCAAGTCGCAGCAAGAGTACATTTTTGGCTAATATGAGTCATGAGATCCGCACGCCGATGAATGCGATTCTTGGTATGAGCGAACTGCTTTTATTGGAAGATATGTCGGAGACAAACCGGGAATATGTCGGTACGATACATAGTTCAGCAAAAAGCCTTTTAAATATTATTAACGACATTTTGGATTTTAGCAAAATTGATGCTGGAAAAATGGAATTGTTTCCGGAAGAATATGATATTGAATCCATTGTCTTAGACGTAGAAAACATAGTGGAAACAAGGTTGAAGGATAAAAATGTTTCGCTGCTGGCAGAACTGGATCCTACCATTCCACGAACCATGTTTGGAGATACCGTGCGTATAAAGCAGATTTTGATTAATGTATTGAATAACTCGGTAAAATTTACGAACCGGGGATTTATTCGGCTACGTATCTCTAAAAAACCGGCAAAAGGCGGAGCAATCTATCTGGTAATCGAAATGGAAGATTCCGGAATAGGAATACCAAAAGAAGATATGCATAAGCTGTTTGAAGTTTTTAGCCAGGCAGATACCAAGCGGAATAAAAACGTAGAAGGAACCGGACTTGGTCTTGCTATTTGTAAGCGTTTGGCAGAGGCTATGGATGGAACAATCCGTGTTGAGAGTGAGTATGGAAAAGGAACCAAGACTACGGTGGAATTATTGCAACCGGTGATTGATAAAACACCGCTTGTTACCATTGAGGAACCGGAACAGTATCATGTGTTTGTGTGTGAGCCCAATCGCTATTATTTAGAGAGTATGATGTATATTGGAAAGAGTCTGGGCGTCAAGATGCATGCAATCCGTGATTTAAAGAAACTATCCTACTATACGAAACAGGTGGGACAGATTTTTGTTTTTTATAATTATAATCAGTATCAGGAGGAAGTGGATTTTTTCAAAAACCAGTATCAAAATGTCGAGTTTATTGCGATGACTCGTATGTTTGAAGTGTTAGAGGAAAAAGATCGTCGTATTCGTACGGTTACACGTCCGGTTGGCATTTGTCGAATGGCGGCGGTGCTGGAAGGAAGAGAATATCGCGTGACGAACGAGGTGGAACCGGCGATGTTTGTAGCGGAGAATGTGCGAGTGCTGGTTGTGGACGATAACCGGGTGAATATTAAGGTGGCGACGAGTATGTTTAACCTTTATAATCTTGAGGTTACGGCGGCAAACAGTGGATTTGAATGCTTGAAGATTCTAGAAAGCGGCGAACAATTTGACTTGATTTTTATGGATCATATGATGCCGAAAATGGATGGTGTAGAGACAGCTTGTATGATTCGTGAAAAAGAGCGGGATGGTCTTATTAAAGGGCGTAATACGATAATTGCCCTTACAGCGAATGCTATTAAGGGTGTGGAGAATATGTTTTTAGAAAACGGAATGGATGACTATATCTCCAAACCAATTGAGATACGACATTTGGAAGACATTTTGCACAAATGGATTCCGAAGGATCGTCAAAGAAGCATTGTTCGAAAAGAAGAGCCGAAGGTAGAGAAGAAAGAAAAAAAGAACTCCCCCTATAAGCATTTTGATTTGGAAAAAGGGATTGATGCGGTAGGCGGGGATCCGGCCGTATTTTACGATATCCTTGAACTGATTGTTGATGAGAGCGAGGAAAAAGCGGCACTGATTCGAAATCTGTATGAAAAGAAAGATTATAAGAATTATATTATTGAGGTACATGGTCTAAAAAGTGCTATGGCAGGCATTTGTGTGGAAGATTTATCTGCATTGGCCAAGCAACATGAATTTGCCGGAAAAGATAAAAATTATTCTTTTATTGACGAGAACATCGATAAACTGCTAGAATTGTACGAGGATATGTTAGCGGAAGCGAAACAAATCCTTATACAAAAAAAGTAAGGGATGAAAGAATATGAAACAAAAGATTAGTTATTTGTGGGAGGCGTTTTATCCGATTATCATTTATGCGTTTTTGGTAACAGCGGTGCATACCCTGCTTACCGATTACAGCCCGGTGCAGATTACATCACCTATGCTAAGGCAGGCGGTGGGACAGGTTGTTTGTATGATTCCGATGTACTATTTTTACTCGAAAATAGGGCAGGGAAAACGAAAGCTTGGAAATTTGTCACTGGATATTATCATTGTAGTGGTGGCCGGTATTACGCTTTCGGTTGGGTTTAATCAGTTGATTGATTTGTCGCCGATTAAGGGACATTCACCTGGATTTTGGCGGATAAGTCAGCGAATTTATTCGGATAAGCATTTGTATCAATTGATTGCGGTTGGAATTTGCGCACCGATCTTGGAAGAACTTATTTTCCGGGGAATTGTTTTTGGAAATTTGAAGAAAGTAGTGGGAAGCTTTGTGGCTATTTTACTTTCTGCATTGGTATTTGGAAGTATGCATGGCAATTTGGTACAGTTTTTGTATGCGGCACTGTTGGGCGTGGCGTTTGCATATATTTACGATAAAACAGACACTCTGTGGCTGTGTATGCTGGCCCATGCGGCGGCAAATATCTTTTCCCTGCTTAGTACCTGGTATGGAATCAATAAGGTCTTAACACAGACGGAAACCATATCCTTAACGGTTGGTGTGGCTGGAGTACTGATTGGAACGGTGATTCTTGCACGTTGGAAACGTGCTTAATGAAAAAATAAGAAAACGTGAGAAAACGAGAGAAAAAATGAGCTTTCGAGAGAAAAAGCCGGATTTTTTCTCTCGTTCTATTTATATGTCGAGTTGCATATATTGTAAGAAGTTACTATGATAAGACTATCGGTTAGCACTCGACTAAAATGAGTGCTAATAATAGACAAATCATGAAATTAGTATAGATAGGAGGAATTTTACATGAAATTAGTACCATTGGGTGACAGAGTTGTTTTAAAACAGTTAGTACAAGAGGAAACAACTGCTTCCGGAATCGTACTTCCGGGACAGAATAAGGAAAAGCCACAGCAGGCTGAAGTTGTTGCGGTTGGACCTGGCGGAGTAATAGACGGTAAAGAAGTGAAAATGGAGGTTTCTGTTGGGGAGCAGGTAATTTACTCTAAATATGCAGGAACTGAAGTGGAAGTTGATAAAGAAACGTATATTATCGTGAAACAGAGTGACATTTTAGCAATTATGAAATAGTGTAGGAGGCAGAGAATTATGGCAAAGGATATTAAATACGGAACAGAGGCTCGTAAAGCATTAGAAGCCGGTGTAGATAAATTAGCAAATACCGTTCGTGTAACCATTGGACCAAAAGGAAGAAACGTAGTACTTGGTAAATCATTTGGTACACCGTTAATTACCAACGATGGTGTTACCATTGCTAAGGATATTGAATTGGAAGACGCATTCGAGAATATGGGTGCACAGTTGGTTCGTGAGGTTGCAACCAAGACCAATGATGTAGCCGGAGATGGAACCACAACGGCCACTGTTCTTGCACAGGCTATGGTGAAAGAAGGAATGCGTAACTTAGAGGCTGGTGCAAATCCAATTATTCTTCGTCGTGGTATGAAGAAAGCTACGGATTGTGCAGTAGAGAGCCTTAAGAAGATGAGTGCGAAAGTTAACGGGAAAGACAATATTGCTCAGGTTGCGGCTATTTCTGCAGGTGATGAGGCAGTTGGTGAAATGATTGCCAATGCAATGGAAAAAGTTTCCGGTGACGGTGTCATTACCATTGAAGAGTCTAAGACCATGAAGACAGAACTTGATTTGGTAGAAGGTATGCAGTTTGATCGTGGATATATTTCCGCATACATGGCAACGGATATGGATAAGATGGAAGCTGTGCTTGAGAATCCATATGTGTTGATTACGGACAAGAAGATTAGCAATATTCAGGAAATTTTACCAATTCTTGAGCAGATTGTTCAGAATGGACAGAAACTTCTTATCATTGCCGAGGATGTAGAGGGTGAAGCACTCACAACTTTGATTTTAAATAAATTGCGTGGAACCTTTAACGTAGTTGCTGTTAAGGCTCCTGGTTATGGTGACAGAAGAAAAGAAATGTTACAGGATATCGCAATTCTTACCGGTGGTACCGTGATTTCCGAAGAATTGGGATATGAATTAAAGGATGCTACCTTAGATCAGTTAGGAAGAGCGAAATCCGTTAAGGTTCAGAAGGAAAATACGGTTATCGTAGATGGTTTAGGAAAGAAAGAAGACATTGCATCCCGTATTTCTCAGATTAAGGGACAGCTTGAAACAACCACATCAGATTTCGATCGCGAGAAGTTGCAGGAGCGTCTGGCTAAATTGGCAGGTGGCGTAGCGGTAATCCGTGTAGGTGCTGCAACCGAAACGGAAATGAAAGAAAGCAAGCTTCGTATGGAAGATGCTTTAAATGCAACCAGAGCGGCTGTTGAAGAAGGAATTATCGCAGGAGGCGGTTCCGCATACATCCATGCAACCAAGGAAGTTGCTAAATTAGTAGAAACCTTAGAAGGCGACGAGAAGACCGGTGCAAGAGTTGTATTAAAAGCCTTAGAAGCACCATTGTTCTTCATCGCAGACAATGCCGGATTAGAGGGTGCTGTTATTGTAAACAAGGTGCGTGAATCTGAACCGGGAGTAGGATTTGATGCATTACACGAAGAATACGTAGACATGGTAAAAGCCGGAATTCTTGATCCGGTAAAAGTAACCAGAACAGCACTTCAGAACGCAACCAGCGTATCGGCAACGTTATTAACAACAGA
>SVEW01000153.1 GCA_015057205.1 Lachnospiraceae bacterium
GACGTTTATGAAATCGGGATGTCCCATTTAGGAATTCAGATTTTATACGATATGTTTAACAATCGTTCCGATGTATACTGTGAACGTGTTTATTCTCCATGGCCGGATTTATCGCAGATTATGAAAGAAAAACAGATTCCTCTTTTTGCATTGGAATCACAAGACCCGATTAAGGATTTTGACTTTCTAGGTATTACCATTCAGTATGAAATGTGTTATACAAATATTTTGCAAATTCTTGACTTGAGTCAGATTCCGTTACAGGCAACCGAACGCACCTGGGAACACCCACTCGTAATCGGTGGTGGCCCTTGTACGTATAATCCGGAGCCAATTGCTGAATATTTTGATCTTTTCTACATTGGTGAGGGCGAAGTGGTTTATGACCAATTATTTGAAGTATATAAGCAATGTCGCAAGGAAGGTATTTCAAGGCAAGAAACCTTAATTCGCATGGCTAAAATTCCAAGTATTTATGTTCCTTCTTTATACGAAACAACCTATAAGGAAGATGGTACCATTGCGTCTTTTTCTCCAATAGTGGAAGGAATTCCTACCCGTATAGAAAAAAGCATTGTTATGGACACTTCAAAAATTGGATATCCGGCACACCCGGTTGTTCCGTTTATTAAAGCAACACAAGATCGTGTCGTATTAGAAATTCAGCGTGGTTGCATACGTGGTTGCCGTTTTTGTCAGGCAGGTATGTTATACCGTCCAACGAGGGCAAGAGACGTTAATGAATTAAAAGCCATTGCCAACGAAATGATTAACAGCACTGGATATGAAGAAATTTCCCTTAGTTCTTTAAGTTCCAGTGACTATAAAGATTTAAAGGAATTAATTACCTATTTAATTGACAATTTTGAAAAAAAGGGTGTCAATATTTCTTTACCATCTTTACGTATTGATGCTTTTTCTTTAGATATCATGAGCAAAGTACAGGATATTCGAAAAAGTTCTCTTACGTTTGCTCCTGAAGCAGGCAGTCAACGTATGCGAAATGTAATTAACAAAGGGTTAACCGAAGAGAATATTTTAGATGGAGCCGGTATGGCCTTTGAAGGTGGCTGGCAAAAAGTCAAACTCTATTTTATGTTAGGACTTCCAACTGAACGTGAAGATGATATTAAGGGAATTCCGGAACTTGCCGAAAAAATAGCACGGCGTTATTATGAAATTCCAAAAGACCAGCGAAATGGCAAATGTAACATAACCATTAGTACATCTTTCTTTGTGCCAAAGCCATTTACACCATTTCAATGGGTGCCAATGTGTACAAAAGAGCAGTTTTTAGAAAGGGCAAAATTAGTAAATGATACCATGAAAGAAAAGCTTAACAAAAAGAGTATGAAATACAATTGGCATCATGCTGATGTCACTGTTCTTGAAGGAATTCTTGCAAGAGGTGATCGGCGGGTGGCAAAGGCCATTACCCGTGCTTATGAACTAGGCTGTGTATTTGATGCCTGGGATGAATATTTTGATGTAGAAAAATGGAATCAAGCATTTGCAGATACCGGAATTGATGTTGATTTTTATACAACCAGAACCAGGGAGAAAGATGAAATTTTTCCGTGGGACTTTCTCGATTGTGGTGTTTCAAAAGCCTTTTTATATCGTGAATATGAACGTGCAAAGCAAGAACAGGTAACGCCGAACTGCCGTATGGCATGCTCCGGTTGTGGCGCTATGAAATACGAAGGAGGTGTCTGTCTTGAAGATAAGAATTAAATTTTCCAAACACGGTTGTATGAAGTTTATCGGCCATCTGGATATTATGCGCTATTTTCAAAAAGCAAATATACGTGCAGGTCTTGATGTAGCTTACTCAGAAGGCTTTAATCCACATCAAATTATGTCTTTTGCTGCGCCCCTTGGGGTTGGTTTAACCAGCGATGCCGAATATATGGACATTCAGGTTAAAAGTTCTGAATCAAGTGCCGTAAGCTTAGAAAAATTAAATGCCGTCATGGTCGATGGTATGGAAATATTAGAATACAAACGTTTACCGGATGATGCAAAAAAATCCATGAGCCTAGTTGCTTTGGCAGACTATTATGTATATCCGAAAATAGAAGATGCCGTTTTTACAGATTTAACAGTTTTACAAAACCAAATTGCGAAATTTATGGCGCAACCAGCCATTATGGTACTGAAAAAAACAAAAAAAAGCGAAAAACAAATTGATTTAAAGCCACATATTCATGCATTTACTTTAGATTTTTATAATAGCAGACAGGAAGAATGCATTAATCAATGTGCCTTCTTCCTATCCGTTACGACCGGTAGTGAAACCAATATCCGGCCGGAGTTGGTTGTAAATGCATTTTATGATTTTATCGGAAAAGATTTTATAGAAAACCAGTTTCAGATTCATCGACAGGAAGTATATACCAATGTAAATGACCAATTCCTGCCATTAGGATCCATGGGAGAAGACATTGCATAATTCATTGATTTTGACTAGAATGCCGGCATATGAATGTTTAAGTTCTGTTCCGTCAACTATTAATAAAGACAGCCTGATAATGGCTCATTTTGAAAATGGAAGAGTGAAGACATTTTCCTGTATTCGTTCACAGGACACCCTGCTTTCTTCTATTTACGTTGCGCGAGTAGATAGTATTGCGCCGCAAATACATGCAGTTTTTGTAAAAATTTCTCCGGATATAACTTGTTATCTGCCTGATAACGAGATTCCGGATGCTATTTTTACACATAAACCCTCAAAAAAAGCGATTGCAATTGGAGATGAACTATTAGTTCAAATAGTTCGTCTCCCTATAAAGACAAAATTGGCCTGTGTCTCAACACGCTTAACCATTACCGGCCATTATGTGGTAGTTACTTCAAAATCTCCTTCACTGGGAATTTCCAAAAAAATAGGAAGAACACGCCAAGAGGAGTTGCGTTCATTTTTATCAGATCATTCTGAAGAATACTTCAAAATGGATATGGTTGCACGTACCAATTGTGCCGAAGCTTCTTTTAACGATATTCATAAAGAAGCATGTACACTTAGTTTTCAAATGCACCAAATCCTAGAAACAGCCGGTACCCGCACCTTGTACGAATGCCTCTATCGAAACCGTACATCATACGTCCGTTACATAGATGGCTGCTATCCCGGTGAAATATCTCAGATATTGACGGATGACGCAAGTATTTATGAAGAAGTTACCGAACATTTTCGCAACACTCCTACAGTTGACAGTCCAACCGTTCGTTATTACACTGATTCGTATCCACTGTATCAGCTCTACTCCTTAAAAAAGGAGTTAACGGATGCTTTAAAACCGCATGTCTGGCTAAAATCCGGCGCCTATCTGATTATCGAACAAACAGAAGCGTTGACGGTGATTGATGTAAATAGTGGAAAAAAAGAAAACGGCAAAAAAGAAAGTTATTTTTATGATGTCAATATAGAAGCAGCAAATGAAATAGCACATCAACTTATACTTCGTAATATTTCAGGCATCTGTATCATTGATTTCATTGATTTACAGAAGGACGAAGATACTCAGAATCTGCTTCAATACATGCGCAAGTTATGTAAAAAAGATCACATCACTACTTCGGTGGTCGATATTACAAAATTACATTTAATGGAATTAACCCGTAAAAAAACAGGGCCTACACTTTTTCAGCAAATTATGGAGGATATTACTTGACAAAAAGTATAGGTTTATGGTATTATACAACAGTATGCCGCACAATTAGGTATTAAGTCTGTGTATACACAGCACCAAAATTGGCGAGTAATGATTAATAGGAGGTGCCAATATGTACGCTATTATTGCAACAGGTGGTAAGCAGTACAAAGTAGAAGAAGGCGAAATCATTACCATTGAAAAGCTTGGCCTTGAAGAAGGAGCTAAGTATACTTTTGACCAGGTTTTAGCTGTAAACAATGGAAAGTTAACCGTTGGAACACCAACCGTTAACGGAGCTACCGTTGAAGCTGAAGTTGTGAAAGAAGGCAGAGGTAAGAAGGTTATCGTTTACAAGTACAAGAGAAAATCTGGTTATCATAAGAAGAACGGTCATAGACAGGCGTTCACTCAGGTTAAGATTAACAAGATTAACGCTTAATCCATTGGGTTAATAAGATGGTAAACGTAACAATTTTTCAAAAAGAAGGTTTGAAAGGGAAATATATTTCAGGCTTTCACTGTTCCGGTCATGCAGGCTTTGCTGATTATGGTAAAGATGTTGTATGTGCTGGTATTTCCGCATTGGTTCTTAATACGATTAATTCAATTGAGGCTTTTACGGAAGAAAATTTTACATGCGAAGTAGAAGAGGCAACAGGCGATGTGCGTTTTTCTTTAACAGATATTCCTGGAGAGAAAGCAAGCCTTTTGCTAGATAGTCTTGTACTTGGTGTGACAGGAATACAGGAAACATATCGACGATATATAACGTTAAATTTTAGGGAGGTGTAAAGAAATGATGTTAATGAACCTTCAGTTATTCGCTCATAAAAAGGGAATGGGTTCTACAAAGAACGGTAGAGATTCCGAGGCTAAGAGATTAGGTGCTAAGAGAGCAGACGGACAGTTCGTAAAAGCTGGAAACATTTTATACAGACAGCGTGGAACAAAGATTCATCCAGGATTAAATGTAGGACGTGGCGGTGACGATACATTATTCGCATTATCCGATGGCGTTTTAAGATTCGAAAGACTTGGAAGAGACAAGAAACAGGCTTGT
>SVEW01000154.1 GCA_015057205.1 Lachnospiraceae bacterium
AGCACAAGAAAATCTATAGCGAGTTGAATGAGATGTATCCGAAGCTAAAAAGTCATGCGGAATCTGTATTGGCGCTTTACAAATCGGGTAAAGTAGATGAAGCGATTGATGAGGCGAAAGGTAGCTTATATGACGAGGCCAGTGATATTGAGAATAAGCTTTCTGAGTTGGTAACTGCCAATGATAAGTATGGAGAGAAGTTACAGGCTCAGGTAGATAAGATGGTATCTGGTGCACAGACCATGTGTATGATTGCAATGGCAATTTCAATGGCTATGTTTGTAATTATCATTATCATGATTAATCGCAGTGTGATTCGTCCGGTTAAGAAAATTAACGGCTCTTTGAATGAACTGATTGACAGCATTGATCAGAATGCAGGTGACTTAACCATGCGGGTTGAGGTCAATACCAACGATGAGCTTGGACAGGTGGCAGGTAATATTAACCGTTTTGTTGAGAAGTTGCATGCTATTATGCTTAAGATTAACAATCAATCTGAGAAGATGCATGCAATAAGTGATGACATGGATCGGAACGTATCTACGGTTAATACCAATGCGATGAATGTATCCGAGGTTATGGAAGAGTTGACGGCTTCTATGGAGGAAGTATCTGCTACCATGATTCATGTTAATGAAAATTCCAGTTCTGTGAACAATGAAGTGGAAGGTATGGCCGAGCAGACAGATACTATTTTGGAATATGTTACTGAGATGGAAGAACGTGCACGTAACTTAGAGCACTCTGCAATGGAGAACAAAGAAGGAACGGATCGCATGATTCGACCGATTTTGGATAACTTAAAGAAAGCCATTGACGATAGCAAGAGTGTTGAAGAAATTGCTTCCCTAACAGAACAGATTTTGAGTATTTCAAGTCAGACCAATTTGCTTGCGTTGAATGCATCTATTGAGGCAGCGCGTGCCGGCGAAGCCGGACGTGGATTCGCAGTTGTTGCGGATGAGATTAGTGCTTTGGCAGATTCCAGTAGACAGACAGCACAGGATATTCAGAGTATTAATGAAATGGTTATTTCAGCTGTTAAGGAATTAATTCGTAACTCCAACGAAATTGTGGAATATATCAACGATACGATTTTGCCGGATTATAATAATTTCGTAGAGGGCGGAAGACAATACAATGAAGACGCGCAGAAGATATTTGAGACAATGCAGAACTTCTCGGAGCGTTCCGCAAATTTGAAGAAGATTATGGGTAATATGGCAAATGCAATTGATGATATTTCGAGAGCAGTAGGAGAGAGTTCAGACGGTATTGTGAATGCATCCAATAATGTACAGGATTTGGTAACCGGAATTAGCGGTATCGAGATGAAGGTACGTGACAACACAGAAATCGCAACCGACTTAAATAGTGAAGCTCAGAAATTTGAGTTTTAAGAATAGAAAGGGTCTCTGCTTCGGATAGTAGAGGCCTTTTTTGAGAAGGGAGAAGGAGTGAGTGATACAGTTTGTTTTTGGGGTGGAAAATAGCGTTGTTATGGAAATGCTTACACTAATGCTATTTCTGCCGATTTTATTTTATTTTCGTGGATATTGCATTGAGGGTATCTATGCGTTTTTGAAAAAAAGTGCTACAAAGGAAGGCGTCATTGCATTTTGCGTTTGTCTTGCAAGTTTTACCGGATTGATAGTAATGTTGTATATGGGATATGCGGCAGGACATGGGGATAAGCTGGTTTTGTTACGGTTTCGGGCCGATTGGTTTTTCTTAAGTGCGGCGTCTATGTTGGTGTTTTTTTCACCCACGAAGTATTGGGAGAAGAAATCCCTTACCGTAGTAAAAAAGGCACCATGTCTGAAAGCGGCTGATGCGATTTCTACGGTGCTGATTTATATCGGCGGGGGCATTGCCCTGTTGACAGCTGTTATGTGGTTATATGGCGGATATGGACCGGAAGTAGCCGTTAATCGCTTTTTAAGTGTGCTTATAGTGTCTTGTCCTGTGGCAGTAAATCTTGTGGCATCCGTGGCGCTGATGGCAGGGATGGAGCGAGCAGAAAAGCATGATATTCACTTTGTAAATGGTGCTGCACTTGAAAAATTAGATCATATTGATACACTGTACGTTAGCAAACATGGAATTATTACCAGCGACAATATTAGCGTAGGTGGTGTATACGGAATACGTTCAAATTTAACGGAAGTGGAAGTTCCATTTTATTTTTCTGTAGCGGCTTCCATAGAACTAAAGAGCACATATTTTGCCACGGAGGCGCTTTTGGAACGATGCAAACGGTGGAAGGTTTCACTTTTGCCGGTAGAAAGCATGAAAGAGATTTCGGAAGATGGTGTAAGTGGTGTAGTGCAGGGAACACGGTATTATGCAGGTACCATCACCTACCTGGAACTGAATGGACATACCGTTTCTGAGGAAGTAAGAAAAGCATATGATGTTTTGCTTTCGGAAGGAAAATCGGTGTTGTTACTGGCAAATGAAGAAGAAATATTGCTTATGATTGCCATACTAGAGGAAGTTAGACCAGAATGCATTACGGAAATGAAGAAACTTAAGGATATGAATATAAAGCTGGTTATGCTATCGAAGGAAGATGAATGGACGACGAAGAAGCATGGGACCTATTTTGGCATAGATGAAACAGTTTGCCACATGTCAGATGAGAAGCTTTTGCAAATTGTGAAGGCGAGAAAAGAGGAAGGTCACAAGGTGGCTGTTTTGGGCGCCGCGTGCAAAGAAGCAGATGTTCGTATTGGAAGAAGTGCAGATGCAACGGTTTGTTTAACGAAGGATGAAATGGCTAGAACAGTGGAAGCAGTGCGAATCAGTAAAAAGGTGATGCTACGAATTAAAGAGAATATTTGGTGTGTGTTCTTTTTTCATGCATTAAGTATTCCAATTGCTGCCGGTGTTTTACATAATCGGTTTGCAATTGATATGCATCCTGTTATTGCTGCGGCGCTGATGTGTATAAGCGCAATATTTGTTATCGCAAATACCTTGCGATTGCGTAAATAGGGGTGGAGGGCGTTGAAGTGGAGAATAAGTTAAAGACCCGGCTCGAATACTTAGGAAAAGTAAATGTCAGGCTGACGATTGCTTTTGTGGTGGCAATTGTGAGTGTTTTTGTCTTGTTGTCTGTCAGCGCCTATTTATTATATGTTGAAACGAAAGAGAATATTGAGCATGTTGGCCAGATTCGGGCATTACAGGCGTCGCAGACTATTAAAGAGTATCTGCAGACCGGTGTGGATGCTGTGGAGCTGGCCGCTTATCGTGTTGAGAATATGTTAGAATCCAATATCGATGCTACTAAAATCGAAGCGTATATGGAGCGACAGTCGGATGAATATTCATTAGCGATTAGTGAAAATTATAATGGTATTTATGGATTGATTAAGGGCAATTACCTGGATGGAACAGGATGGAACCCCGGAAAAGACTTTGATGCTACGCAACGGGTATGGTATAGGAAAGCTATGAAAAATGAGGGGGTTACAACGCTCATAACACCCTATAAAGATGCGATGACCGGGAGTTCTATTATGTCCATAAGCAAGCGATTGACGGATGGAGAAAGTGTAATTGCAATGGATTTGACTATGGATGGTCTGTTAGCTTTAAAAACCGGTATGACCATTGAATCTGATGCGGACAATTATTTTTTTCTGCTGGATGAAAATAGCAGACTGATAGAGGATACGTTTATGTCTGCTGTGAAACAAAAATCTGAGGTAACACCGACTCTGATGGCAAGAGAGATTGCCAAAAAGCTGAAAAAGCTGAAGAAGGCTTATTTTGGCATTCGTATCGAGGAAAAGGAATATTTTGTTTTTGCAGAACCGCTGAAAAAGCAATGGCATTCTGTTTATGTGATTAATAGAAGAGAATTATTTAACGGATTACTTATGGTAGAGGTATTTGTTGCGATTATGATGTCCCTGTTTGCATTTTTGGCTATTGTGGTTGTGCATGGTATTACGAAACGCCAGCGGGAACGGGAAGAGTTGAATATGCAGTTGACGGCATTAACGGATATATACAATTCCATGTATTCTATTAATGTCAAAACCAACCGGATATCTAAGATTACCGGTGGAGTGGATGATAGCGGTAATCTTTTAGCGGGATCAAGAGAGCATGCGGATGATATTTTAAATATGATGATGGAGTTTTATTGTGCCGAGGAGTCTAGGAAGCCGATGAAAGACTTCATAAATTTCGAAACGTTATCAGAACGGTTAAAGAGTATAAATACCATTACGATGGAATTTTTAAATCATAAAGACTGTTGGTGCAGAGCCCGCTTTGTAGTAGCAGAGCGCAAAATCAATGGGAAACCACAAAAGCTGATGTGGCTTATAGAGAAAATTGATGAGGAAAAGCGTCGGCGTGATTATTTAAAACATTTGGCGGAAATTGACCGTATGAGTGGAATTTTAAATCGAACAAGTGGAGAGAATCGCATTCGGGAACTGTTAAAGGAATGTAAAAATGGTATGTTTGTATTGCTGGATGTGGACCGTTTTAAGCGAATTAATGATAATTTCGGACATGCGGTGGGAGATAGCGTTATTGTTAACATTGCGTTATGTTTGAAGGAATCGGCTATGCCAAACGATATCGTATTGCGTCTTGGTGGTGATGAGTTTGCAGCTTATGCACCGGATGTGAAAAG
>SVEW01000155.1 GCA_015057205.1 Lachnospiraceae bacterium
TTTTCATTTATATTGACTTATTATTTTGCATGTGAAATCTTATCCGTACCATTTGCTTTTCCATGCTTCGGTCTAAAGATGGTATTTACACCCTCTACTGCCAATACCAAAGCAAGCACCATTAACAAAATTCCAAATATGGACTGTACCCACGGACCCCAGTCAGCCTGACCGGATGTAATAACCTGAATCTGATCCTTGGTGTTCAATACTAAGGATGCAATGGTTACAAACAACATGAATACCATCGGTACCAAAATCATCTTGTTGTTCTTTCCTACATTTGCCAGCCATGCTGCCACTGCCAAAAGTCCAATCGCAGCTAACAACTGGTTTGCAGATCCGAACAATGCCCAGATTTTCGCATATCCGTTTAATCCAAGAATAATACCCAATACTACGGTAATCAATGTTGCTACCAATGGATTGCAAAGGAATTTCTTGTAGCCGCTAACGTTTTCCATTGTCTCACCCTTGGTGGAGTCAATCCAGAACTCCTGGAACATGAATCTCGCAAGTCTGGTTGCTGTATCCAGAGATGTCAAACAGAATGCGGAATAGGTAAGTACCAACAAGGTAAACAATACACTGTAGGTTCCCGGAATCACATCATCAATCATATGTGCAATACCACCACCGAAAATAGCGGTTGCTCCGGTTAATGCTGCATCCGGATGTGCTGCATTATAAGAATATGCATAAGCAACTGCACAAATTGTCATAATAGCAAGTACACACTCAAGAAGCATGCCACCATAAGCAATTGGTTTTGCATCTTTTTCCTTGTTTAACTGCTTGCTGGTGGTACCGGAGGATACCAGTGAATGGAATCCGGAAATCGCACCGCAGGCGATGGTAGTAAATAATACCGGGAATACATAGGATGTAGAATCCGCTGACTGAATCAATGACAAGCTATCCAATGACGGATGTGCTACAACAACTGCCACAAATGCCAAGCCAAGCATCGCATATAGCAAGAAACTTGACAAATAATCACGCGGCTGTAATAAAATCCATACCGGCGTAATGGATGCGATGGTAATATATACACCTACAATCCACATCCAGGTATTTGCAGACAGATAAAGCGGATGGAAATTTATTCCAATTGCAATGATTGCTGCAATCGCTAACACACCGATGCAAGAAGAAAGTAACATTGGTGCATTTTTTCTGTATACCATGAAACCAAACACAATTGCAATTAAGATAAACAAAAGTGATACCATCGCCACCTGTGCATTGGCTGTAGAAGCCACCTTATCCACTTTTCCATCAACAATTGTTGCACCAAAGGTGGTTGCTACAATCGATGCAAATGCAGCTACTACAAGAATCAATGTCAGATACGCGAAGATGATAAACAATTTCTTTGCCCGATTTGACATATTAACCGCAATAATTTCACCAATGGATTTACCATCATGTCTTACCGATGCAATCAATGCGCCAAAGTCATGTACACCACCGAAGAAAATTCCACCGATGATAATCCATAATGTACATGCCAACCAACCAAAGCCAAGGCCAATCGCGCTAATCGGTCCGGTAATTGGTCCTGCGCCTGCAATAGATGAGAAATGATGTCCCATCAAAACCGGTGCTTTTGCCGGAACGTAATCAACACCATCTTCCATTGTGTGTGCCGGCGTTTCACGGTCACCCTCGCCGACTCCCCATTGTTCGCATAGCCATTTTCCGTAGAAAATGTAGCCTGCCAACAGCAATACTACTCCAATAATCAGTAATGCCAGTCCATTCATAAACATTCTCCTTTGCTCCTAGTATGCTAGGCTAATTTTATTTTGTCGCTCATTTTTCTTCTGTGGGAAATGAGCTCCTTTAAAAATTTCACCGTCTCTCTGGAATAACGATTGCCCGTGACTTTCCCGGTATGTAAATTCACTGCCACGGTATGCATTTCCATCCAGCCTTTCAGCGAAAAATTAAAGTTCTTGTAAATCCTGCACTTCTTGACAATTTTTAGTGCCTCATCTTCCGTCGCTTCAGCGATAACCACCATTACAAGTCTGGTACACATATGCTGTCGTTTCATATTTTTATCTTCTAAACGAATCAACGGCATACCGCGTCCATAGGCATCCTCAATGAGTTGTTTCGCAACTTCCGCCGTAAGATTTTTCACATGATAAATATAGACGTGTTCATCCGACTCTGCCGTCCACATACTGAACTCTTTAAAAACAACGCATTGCGACTCTGTAACATGATAATGTGCCTTCGCTACCAAGGGAGTTTCCACCTCTGTATCTTCTACCATGGTGATATCATAACTACTCTGATATCCTGTAAGCATATCCTTTAAAAATTGTTCGTATTCTACCATCTTATCCTCCCTTGTCAGACATGTTATGTCATGTCCTATATCTAGCATACCAATTTTCGCCACAATTGTCAACTTTTCTTCACACTTCTCTGACAATTTGTATATATTGCAAAAAATCCCCCACTATTTTTGGGGGATTTTCCTAATTATCCTTATTCAAGTGCAATGCATAAATACCATGTTTTAAATGAATACTCATGGCATGCATAGCTCCAGCGCCATCCCTGCGCTTAATAAATTCAACAATCATGCGATGATCTTCTAGGGTATAATGCGTAAAATTCATTTTATCTCCGCACACCCGAATAGCTTCTGCAATAGAATCATCAATAATTGGTAACAACCGCAACAGAAATTCATTATGTGCCGCCATCACAATCGCATTATGAAACTGTTGCCCAAGCCGGATATTCTCTTCCCCTTTCCTAATGGCTTGCTCTAATTTCGTCTGAATATCCACAATTTCTTCAATTTCTTCTTCCGTAGCCCGGATGCATGCCAATGCTGCCATTTCCGGTTCAAACAGCAATCTTGCCTCATACAAATCCTTTAGCTCTTTCTTTACCCTCTCCAAGCTACCAAAATCGTATTCCCGCACGTTCAAGTCCTCCGCAACAAAAGTTCCTTTTCCCCTTCGAACGCACAAAATACCTTGCCCCTCTAAAATTTTAATAGCTTCCCGCAACGTTGATCGACTAACGCCCAACATCTTCGCAAAGGCATTCTCCCCCGGAAGTCGCTGTCCCGCAGCAAATTGCTTTTCCCGAAAAATCAAGTCATCAATTTTACGAACTGTACTATCTGTAACCTTCTCTTTTCTCATAAAAAACGCTCCTGATTGTGATAAATCCCCAAGCACTTTCATGCTCGGGGATTCTATCCGCTATACTAAAGCAGCAGTTTCTCTTGCAATCTTTAACTCTTCATTCGTCGGGATAATAAATACCTTCACCTTAGAATCCGGAGTAGAGATTAAGATTTCCTCACCACGTGTATTATTCTTTTCTTCATCAATCTTAATTCCAAGATATCCGAAGTATTTGCAAATTTCTGCACGGGTAGAAACGGAGTTCTCACCAATACCTGCAGTAAATGCAATTACGTCAACACCATTCATTGCAGCAACGTATCCACCTACTGTCTTTGCTACACGATAATGGAATACGTCCATCGCATGTTTTGCACGCTCATTTCCTTCTGCGGCTGCGTTATCTACATCACGACAATCAGAAGAAACACCGGAAATTCCAAGGAATCCGGATTTCTTGTTTAAAATAGTCATCATCTCTGCATAAGAAAGATTCTCTTTCTTCATGATGTACTCAAGTGCACCCGGATCGATATCTCCGGAACGGGTACCCATCAATAATCCTTCCAATGGAGTAAGACCCATAGAAGTATCAACAGACTCACCATTTAATACAGCAGAAATACTGCTTCCGTTTCCTAAGTGGCAAACGATGGTCTTGCAATCTTTGTAATCCTTTCCAGCAAGTTCAGCAGCTCTTGCAGATACGAAGGCATGAGATGTTCCGTGGAATCCGTAACGACGAACACCATGTTTCTCATAATACTCATATGGAGTTCCATAAAGGTATGCCTTTGGTGGCATAGTCTGGTGGAATGCAGTATCAAATACACCAACCATAGGTACATTTGGCATTAATTCCTGTGTAGCACGAACTCCGATGATATTTGCCGGGTTATGAAGCGGTGCAAGATCATTACACTCTTCCACCGTCTTAATAACTTCTTCTGTAATAACAACAGATTTGTTGAATTTCTCGCCTCCATGAACCAAACGATGACCTACTGCATCGATTTCGGACAAGGACTTCAAAACTCCGTTCTTTTCATTGGTTAATGCGTCAATTACCTGCTTAATTGCCTCTTTATGAGTTGGCATATCAACGGTAATCTTTTCCTTTTCGCATCCGGCTGGCTGATATACCAGACGGCTCTCATCCATACCGATTCTTTCGCAAAGTCCGGAAGCCTTTACTTCTTCTGTTTCAGAGTTAATAACCTGAAACTTTAAAGAAGAGCTTCCACAATTGATTACTAAAATATTCATTGTGCTTCTCCTTATTACTTCATATTCTTTTTCTTTATGAAATCAACGACCATACGGTCAGTTTGATTCTTCTTCCAAAAGTGTCCCCGCTTTTTTCTTAATGCGATTCAGGGCATTGTCAATGGATTTCTCACTTCTGTTTAGCTTCACAGCAATCTCTTTGTATCCATCTCCACGAATATACATGCAAAAAACCTTCCACTCCAAGTCACTTAGCGTATGACGAATC
>SVEW01000156.1 GCA_015057205.1 Lachnospiraceae bacterium
TCTAAATGGAATGTCAATAGTATTTCGGTTTACACTTTAAGAAAAAAGTCAAATTGTATTTTTTTGTATTTTGTGGGACAAGATTTTTCAAGGCATTTGCAAAAAGTGGCTCACAGGAAGTTACTCTTACAAACTGGAAGTAAAAATCCCAATTCAGCCCTGCAAGATTATATTTAATAGAATATAAAAAACGGGGCAAAACAAGCAATAATATTTTGAATTTCGGGGCACTTTCATGGTTGTAAAGTTGAAAAAACGGGGCAAATGATTGTGGACTTGGATGTTAGCGGCTTGTAGTGATATTCACTTAAAAAAAATGAAAGCACCGAGTTTCTTGTGTAAGTCATAAAGTTGACTGAGACAGACCTCCACATAATGGTGCTTTCATTTTTCTATTATGCAATATTTAGTTCGAAAATGCTACAAAAATTTCAAAAAATAATTAATTGTGAAAACTTATAACTGCTCGTCTACAAGTTTTGTTCCTATATTTTCATCCTTTACCGATATACGTTTTTCTTCCGACGCTAGCTTTTTATCACTTTGCTTTACGCGCACTTTTATTTCGGTTCCGGATTCGCATTTAAATGGCTCGCCGGTCACGGGAATCCAGTTCGCACCATTGTCAATCGAATACTCTAAATTCTCTATTTGGATTGTTGCGTCGTCAAAACGCACGTAGCCCTGTGGGATATCTGCAACATTCGTATCAAGTGCAATGTTGCCCGGCAAACTTTCTTTTGCGAGTGTAACTTTAGCCGAAAAGTCTATAAGAGCATAAGCGGCATTATTTGGAGTTATTACAAATGCAATATCAGAAGTTTCTGCCGTAATCGTTACATTATCCTTTAAACGAATGGTATACGTCGTGGCATCCAGCGTCTGGTCGGCCTTATTTTTAACTACCAATCCAACAATTTCTGACGTCCAAACCGTATCTTTTACTAAGGACGTACCTAGTTCCATCTCATCCTTAAGCGTTGGTGTTCCGGGAATGACTAACTCCCCAGCGACTACAGCCGTCGACGCTTGGGATAGAATTTCTGAACAGTCGGACTGGGTAACGCCTGCAAAAATGTATTTACCAAGATCCTCTGGTCTAATTATATAATCCGCTTTGTTTTCACCAGAAATTTTGACTTTGTTTGTGCCATCAACGTTATCATAAGTGTACCACTGATAAGAAAGTGTGCCACCAACAGGGGTACTTCCATTGTCCGTCTGGGCACTTGCGGTTAGCTTGCTTCCAACAGACATGTTTCCCGTAATCACGACCTTACTTACAGAAATCGGAGCCTTGGACAAATACGTAACAGTTGGTGTGGTCTTGCCGTATAAGTAAGTACCGTTTAATCGCTTATAAGTAGCAGTATAGGTAGCAATCACCTTGGTTCCGGCAGTTGCAAGATAGGATTTTACCTGAGCAAATGTGGCATCGATTGCCTGCGTTGCTGGAGGTACTATCGCTTTATAGGTGATTTTTACGATAACATTGTTAGTTTTCCAGCCTGGAATCTTGTATCCCACATCTTTAAAGGATTTCGCTTCGTTGCTATAAATTTCCTTGGTTTCCTGGTCAACGGATATGTTCAGTGCCGGCAAGTACTCAAATTTAACAATTTTGGTATTATAGTCTTTTGCCAAAATAGCAAGTTCATGGGTTCCACCTAACAAAGCGCCTGTGGTGATCGTGTAGGTACTTCCGGAGCAATTTGCCTTAACCGGTATGTTGTCAATCTTAAAGGAAATTCCGGGAACCGCTTTTTCCAAGGTTATGGTTAAGTAGTTATTTCCAACTAGTTGAGGATTGCCTTTTAAAACAAATTCTTCGTTTCCGTTATCAACCGGAGTGCTGCCGACTGTAACAGTACCATTTTGATTGGTGACTTCGGTCTTGAGTGGTTTGCCGCTACGGTTGTCAATGATATCATCTGTTTTCACGTTATATTTCGTTGAGACAACCACGTTGGTGGTGGTCACTTTCACTCTGGCAGTGCTTGGTGCATCTTTGATATCAATAGCAGTAATGTTTCTTGATGTGCCGGAAAAAGATGCCTTTACCTGGGCACTGATTTTCATGGTTGTAATCTTGGCATTTGCACTTGTCGTGACAGCTATTTCTGAACCGGAAGCATATCGGTCTGCTTCAATTTTCGTGATTTGTGCATAGTCTGTAGCAACTACATTTGCAGCGGTTCGTCCACTTACAACAACAGCCTCTATCATGGATGTGCCTCTTGCGGTTATGTTCACCGGCGTAGTGGATGTTATTTTGGTTTCTGCAACGGTTCCGGAAACAATCTCCAAGGTATTAACGATTTTGGATGAACCGATAAAAGTAATTTTATTCACCTTTTTTCCTGCATTATCTACAACCAATCGGATTGGCGACGCATTGTTGCAGGTAATATAGTTGCCCGCAGCTTTTTCAGTAAACGTTTTGTTGGCAACTGCTTTAATGGCAATGGATCGAAAGCTTGCGTTATTAGTGATAGAAGCATAAGGCGCATCTGCAATCAGCTCGACATTCGGGTAATTACCTGCCGGAATAGTCATGTTGGTAGCACGCTGTCCAATGGTAAGTGTTCGAAGATTTGAGTTCGTCAGTGCTTCTGTAAGTTCTTTTTCATTCTGAACGGTGGTACTGGTAACACGATTGTCGGTAATGTCGATGGTGCCGGCAATAAGGTCTAATTCCGTTTCGTCAGCATAGTGAGAGGAAGGTAACACTATTTTGGCAAAAATGGTAACACTTCCCCCAGCCAACGGCTTAATATTTCCATATTCATCTATCTTTACAATATTGTCGTTTGATGAGTAAAATGTAACATCCGCACTGGAAATTACATTCTGTACGCGTACGGTGGCTGTCTCGCTAACGGTCATGTCCGTTGTAGAGAGTACTGCCTTTGGGTTTTTTACGCGCACAGTCGTGCGAAAAGTGAATTTCCTAATTTTACCGGCTTTCTTGGCACGAACAACCGTTGTTACGAGTGATTTCTTCCACGATTCTAAGCCATATACTTGAACACAAGACTTGGTTGCTCTGGCTTTCACGGCAGAATTGTTGCTTTGGTCTTAATGGATACAATGCGGTATCCTTTTCTGTTTAAGCGTAGTTGTTTTCTTCCGTTTAATAAAACAGAAGTCTTTTTCGTCATGGTAGGTTGCTTTGCTGCTGCGTGCGACGGCATCGATACGTCTAATACGGTTGACAAAACCGTAATCAACGCTAGAACCAGTGCGCATATGCGTTTTCCCCAAAGCAAAGCTGTTGCTTTTCTTTTCATGTTGATCCCCTTTCGTTCTCATTCGTTTTTATTTTTGAAATAGTTTCAAATATACGTTTATCTTATCAATTTTCAGAAGAATCGTCAATGTTAAGGGATAAAGCCTCGGAATATAGCTTGAAATACGAATATTACTGAAATATATATCCAATTTGTAGTTATAAAAAAGGAGACCGAGAACTGCTCGGTCTCCCCATTTAACTTGTAGCCTTCTTAATCAAGCACTTCTTCCCTTCAAAAGCAAATCCGTACTTCAAGATATGCTCCGATGGAATTCCTTTTGCCAAAAGGTCCGCAGCGTAGTGCTTTTCTTCGATTTGCATCAGAGCGTTTTCGACGGTATCTGAAAGACTTACTTCCCTGTTGGGATTAAAAACCTTAAACTCCATGATAACCGCTATGTCTGATAAGTTCTTTGGTTCCATTACTGCATCGTATCGGCCAAAGCCGCTTTCGCGATTGGATTTCAATATATAATCCGCAGATTTATCCACCAAAAGTCCCAACACAAAGCCATGATAAAACCTCTCTGGATTACCGGTTGATGATGAGTGCTTTCCAACATCAAAAAAGCTGAACGTATCTAATGCAATCTCGTTCATATATTCATTCATGCTTTCTTCATCACCTGCCAACATCGCTGTAATAAAATCCCCAAAACCCGCCGTATTACTAAACCATCCGGAAACCATGCTGTAAAACATTCGTTTCACTTCAAAATTCGTCAATCGAAGCACATAAACCGGCTCATCTTCTGGAACATCCCGGATAATTCGGTCTACCTTCAAGTAACCGGATGCCAAAAGCAAACTCCATATTGCATTTGGATTACCGGTCAGCTGATTGAATATAATCTGCTCATCAATCGTGGCTTCAATGCTATCATCTGCAAGAAGTTTTTCAAACTCCTGCTTGACGCGGCGGTCACCTTCGCGAAGTATCGTATTTATCAATCCATTTCCGCTGGTATTTACCCAATATGCGTTAGCCTCTTTTTTGTCCAAAAACATGGTTACTGACCACGGATTATAGATATCGGTTTGTGTTCCGAATGTAAAACCGTCATACCATCTCTTTACGGTCATTTGCTCTGATTCCGGAATGTTCTGTTCCTTCATGGAATTAAATACTTCATCCTCCGTAAAGCCAAAGCAGGTCATATACTCCTTAGAGGTAGTGGTTACAACATTAAGGTTATTCAGATCCGAAAAAATGGATTCCTTGCTCACTCTTGTGATTCCGGTCATAAGACCGCGCTCCAGGTAAGGATTCGTCTTAAATGTATTATTAAACAGCGCACGGGTGTAGCCGACTAACTCGTCCCAAAGCCGTTAATATAAGCTTCCTGTAACGGCGTG
>SVEW01000157.1 GCA_015057205.1 Lachnospiraceae bacterium
CGTAATTTCCAATTCCCCACGTGCAGACGGCTTTACTTTTTTCGCCATCTCAACCACCGTATTATCATAAAAATACATTCCGGTTATTGCATAATTGGTCTTCGGATGTGCCGGTTTTTCTTCCACAGACAGCACTCTTCCCGTGATGTCGAGTTCCATTATGCCAAAACGCTCCGGCTCCTGTACGTAATGACCGAACACCGACGCAATTCCTTTTTTTGTACGCGCGATAGCTCTATGTAAAACTCCCGTCAATCCGCCTCCATAAAAGATGTTATCTCCTAAAATCAGGGCACAACTGTCGTTTTGTAAAAAATCTTCTGCTATCAGAAATGCCTGTGCTATTCCCTCGGGCCTTTCCTGAATAGCGTAGGACAGCTGAATGCCAAAACGGCTGCCATCCCCCAAAAGATTCATAAATTTGGCTTTATCTCCCGCTGTTGAGATAATCAGTATCTCGTCAATCCCCGCTAACATCAACGTCGATAGCGGGTAGTAAATCATCGGCTTGTCATAAACCGGCAACAATTGCTTGGATGTTACGTTTGTCAGCGGATATAACCGGCTTCCTGTTCCCCCCGCAAGTATAATTCCTTTCATTTTGTCCCAACCTCCTGTATGATAATCGCCTCCTGCTCAAGCTTACAATTATGCTTCAGCATGTAGGCAAGAACCTCTTTTTCCTTCACCATTTCCAGTTTTTCCATCAGCATTTTCACTCAATATAGCGTTAAGCATAGCAGTCTCCATGACCTTTAACATATAATCAACAAAAGGAGACACATCCAGCCAAATTTCATTTTCATCAACGTCATCTATCCGTTCTTCGGAATCCTTAATTGCTTTATAATATCCATGTAAATTATCATTAATAGCACTGGAAATGGCCACACCTTTTATCTTCTTTAGCCCAGCATGAAACAACTGGGAGCCTTGCACAGCTCGCGCAGTTCGCCCATTTCCATCACAAAAAGGATGAACATAAACGAAGTAAAAATGGAAAATAATTGATTTTAATATCTCATCCATTTGTATCTGTTGAAACGCAAACAAATCCGCCATTACTTCAGGTAATTTCTCCGGACTACAAGGAATATGAATTGTTTCCATATCATTTCCAATATATACCATCCCATTTCGATATAAGGTCCCCGCTTTATCTTGATTCTCACAGACATCTTTCGTTATTATTTCCCATAAAACACGTATATTATCGGCAGAAATACAATGATTATATGCATAATTGCACCCATGCACCGCATTTACAACCATCTTATCATCCTTTGATTGTGGATTATCAAAGCACTTTTTTACCTTATCTACTGTTGTATGTGCCCCCTCTATCGTTGCAGAAGAATGTGCATCTATCATAATCAACGCTTGGACTCTATGCTTTGAGGGCACTTTTTCATAAAGTGCTCTTACACTAGCTACTTTCTTTTCTATCTCTTCCATTCCGGTTAGACAGATTCTCTCCCCTTCAATCCCTCTTAACGGAAGATCTTTTCGGTATTTCAAACGCTCGTTTAATTCCTCTTTGGCATTCGGAATCCCTGCATTCGATTTATATTTTAATATAGAAATTGTCTCCATACCTTGCCACCTCTAAATGTTAGTATACTATACCTTTGATAAATCATAAAACCCTTTCTCGATCGTTCCATGATCCTTCGCCAAATATTCCATAAGCACACGCTCCACCTGCGTCAGCATTGGCCAGCGTTATAATATATGCCAACTCATCATGCTGCTCCATGGCTGCAATCAGCTCCTGCAACTGGTCCTTCGCCGTATCTTTTTCCATGGTCACCGGGTGGAAAGTCACCACCGCATAGTCACCCCGTATCGGTGAAAAATGCAAATTCTCCGCTAATTCCTCACGCGACATCAATTCCGCGTGCAAGCAGTTCTCGATTCCCGGCTCGCCCACGTTGAATACGCGACCCGGATGCTCACCCATCTGGATAATCCGTTTTGCCGCCTGCTCACAGCCCAGAAAATGCAACGTACTCATCTTGGTGATGCAATGACGAATGGCATCGTCCACCGCGCCCTCCGTCACATCACCGCCGCACAAATGAGCAATGGGAATCCCGAGGAAATGCGCCGCTATCGCCGCCGCCAAAATCTCATAACGGTCCCCCAGAACCACCAGAATATCCGGCTTCATTGTCTCTAACACCTCGGCAAATTTCTCGAGTGCCACACCGGTCGTCTGAGCCATGGCCTTCTTACTATCCTTTTCCAGTGGAATCTGCACCGCTACATAATCACAGAACCCATCCGCCCGAATCTCCTCCTGGGTGTTCCCGAAGGCTTCCGACAAATGCGTTCCCGTTACCATCATCTTCAATTCTACTTCTTCATTATCACGCAATCTAAACAAAAGCGGCCGCAGTAGACCGTACTCTGCCCGCGTTCCGGTGACTACGCAGATTTGTTTTTTTTCATGGTTATGTCCTCCCATGTTGGTTTTATTCAAATCATTTTTATTAAAATTAATTTGAATAAAAACTATAGTTTTTTACTTACTACTCTTCATTCATAGGGATATATAAATCTTCTAACGTAATTTTCACAACATTTTCCGCATCATTTTCATTGAACCACTGAGTAAAACCACTCAACGAAAACAATAAATACTTTATAATGCGAACATTTCCGGTAAGCAACTGCGCTCTCCTAACAAGCGTCTCATAAATTGACTTATCAATCTTTTCGTTTTTAAACTTACATTCTCCTACAACGGCTGTCCCATCCACACTCGAAATGCCTACAACATCAATGTCTGCTGTCTGAATGAATTTCTTTCCGTCCTCGGCCACAAGTTGCTCAACTCCCCACCAGGTACCAGTCTGCGTTATGAACGAACCATACGTACCCATTATTCCTTGTTCCAGGGTATAATATCGGCACATTTCTTCAAAAACGCTGCACATAAATGCATGAATCCCCGGCTTTACAACTTTTTCGTAATACATCTGTCCCTGTCCCATTTCGATAACGCTAATTGCTTTTGAAATGAACCTATACCAAAACTTAAACATATGGTCCTTCAGCACATACTGCGTTTTCTTCTTATTCTTCTCTTCTGTTATGCACTTCTTTTTCTCAATCAGACCGACATCCATCAACTTCCCAAGGGAATATAAAACAGTTGTATCCTTTTCATGTACTTTCGAAGCTATTGTATTTAATGTGTTCTCACCGGAAGCCACCTGCTCAATTATATTATTGACAAGGGTCACATCTGTAAACTCCTGCACTAAAAGGTTTTTCGTTTCATCAAACAAGTACCCATCCGGATTAAAAAATAACCGCACGATATTTTCATCAAGACTTTTTTCAGCATCAAATAGCGCAAGGTATTTCGCTACTCCACCGGTTACACCGTAACATATCGCCTTCTCTTCCGCCGAATAATTTTGTACAAATAGCGCCGAATCTCTATAATTAAATGCCTCCAACCTAATCTGCGAATCGCGCCTTCCAAAAATAGGACTTTTTTCGCTAAGAACCCGTTTCTCCATGAAACTCAGCGCAGATCCGCACAAGATTACCATCAAATTCGCATCTTGCCACCTCACGTCGATATACTTCTGAAGCACGGACAATAGCGCCTCATCCTTCTCAGCCCAATATGGTAACTCGTCAATCACAAGTATTGTTTTCTCGTCACCCTGGACTTTGTTTGTTATAATATCAAAAACGCTTTCCAACGAAGAAAAGGTCGCCTCACTATACGCCGGCTCCAATACCTCCAACACCTGCTTAGCGAATAGCTCTAAATTTCTCTCCGTTCCTACTTTCGTTGCGGTGTAGAAAATCGCCTTCTTATCTTTGACAAACTCTCTAATCAGTGTAGATTTTCCTACTCTACGTCGACCATATAGTATCGTCATTCCAAATCCATTTTTCTCATACACGTCCGTTAGCGCTTTCAGCTCACGTTCTCTTCCAATAAACATAAAATCCCTCTCGCTCATTTTTATTCAGTTTGATTTTATTAAAATTGATTTGAATATAATATAGCATAGTTTGTCAACGTGTTCAAGGTCCAAAGTGCTTCTCTTTCCCTCGATGTCAAGCTTACAATGATTTTCTGCAAAAAAATAAGTACCGTTTCTTCAACATTCCAGATCATTTCTAACAGCAGAACTTCCTCACAACTAGCATCTTGCCTTTTACCATTCCGCACAATTCTATAGTCGATAGCGTTCGCAAGTAAACGTTACTCATTTAGCTATGCATTAGCTATCTATAGCTCAATCCCTTCATCAACCACAAATGCTCGTCGCGCCTTCGTTCCAACAACAACATCCCACGCATCTGCCGGCAGTCCGACGTTGTTTCGCTTTACGCAAATATCATCATCTGCAATCACCTTTCCGCAAGGAATTGGCTTTGCAGCAACAATTCGTTTCAGAACGACTTTGGAAATTTCACGTTCGGCCGCCGTAGGCTGCTTTAAGCCATCACCCAGAGCTACTTCAATCTTGCGAATTCCGTCCACCATAGCCTTCAATTCATCCGGCTCAATGCTGGCAACATGATCCGGTCCTTCCATGGAACGGTCAAGGGTAAAGTGTTTCTCAATCACACGTGCACCACGTGCCACTGCCGCAATCGGAACCTCAATTCCCAT
>SVEW01000158.1 GCA_015057205.1 Lachnospiraceae bacterium
TCACACGTAGGCTTCCACTGTGCTTTTTCCAATTCCTACGTGTGGATTCCCGATTCGCTAAATTCACCCGTAGGTTTCAGGGATGCTTTCCCAACTTCCTACGGGTAATCTAAGCGAAATGCCATTTTACGCGGAATCGTCTGCCGCATCCTTACGTGTGGATTCTTGCAGACGTAGATCCACACGTAGCTTTTCCTAAAACCATATCTAAGGTCTACGTGTGAAATCGGTGTATTCGCCGCCTTACCCGTAAAGTTTTTCATTTCACAAACTTCTGCTACGGGTGATTTCCAAAAAGGTGCAATTCACCTGTAATTTCCATTAGAAACCGCTTTCCGAACTTTGGGTTCTCGCCCAATGGGTAGCTGCAAACCGCAGCTTTTTCAAGCAAGAGGGTCTTTTTGGGTGGTTACATATATACATAAAATGTTCAAAATGAATACATTGATGTAACATACTTATACGGTACAATAGCCATGTTGATGCGAAAAGATGAATCGGAGGTGCGAGGTTATGTGGAAATTTGGTAAGAAAGTGTTAGCCGTTGCGATGGTTTTTATGATGGTAGTGACATTGCTTCCGAGTACAACCTTATATACATCGGCAGCGAAGAAAGTTTCGATTAAAATTGGAACGAAAGTTACAGCAAGTAATAATAAAGTGACAGTGACAGCAAAGCATTTACCTAAGGGCGCAAAAATAATTGTGAAATCTGCCAATGGGAAAGTGCTTTCTTTATCTCAGAATAAAAACCAGACAAATAAAACGATTGTGGTAAAGAAGGGCGGAACCAAGAAGATTGTGCTTTTTGGCAGAAAAGATGGTAAAGTGCAGGTTGCCGTTATCGTTAAGAATCGTAAGGGAAAAACAATTGCGACGAAAAAAGTGTGGGTGCAAGTAAACGTGATGCCGCAACCGGAAGAAGATGAAACTACTCAGGAATCAGCTGAAGAGAGTGAACAAACAGCGACGTTGACAGATGCGGAGCAAAAAATTGCAGATACTTCGGGGATTGATACTATCTGGTACAACAAATATGTAAATGACGTTGTTTCTACACCAAAACCTACCTATGAAAATAAAACAGATGTAGTAGAGGTTCCGATCACAACACCGGTGCCGGTTGCATCAGAAACAAAAGCGGTTTCAAGCGGTGATGAACTTGTGGAAGCCCTTCGTGGAGGAACAAGAAAGATTACGTTTGCCACAACAGAAGAAGTGAGTGTTGAGATTCCGGAAGGAAATTATGAGAATTCAGAATTGGTTGTGGATGCGCCGCAGGCGACCATCGTAAACCATGCGAAAATAGGAAAAGTATACATCAAATCCATCGCTGAGCATACCTGGGTAGAAAATGCGCAGGGAACGACGATTCTCGTGCAGGCAAGAAACGCCCATATCGTATTACAGGGTAGCAACACCGATATCCAGACCATTGCGCCGGATGACGGAATGACAGCCGTACCGAATACCAATGATCGCTTGGTGATTGATATTAGGAACGAAGGTGCCGTTGGAACCATTACCATTGATGATGCCAACAATATTGAAGTGACAACAGACAATACCAATGGTGTTGGAGCAATTGATATCATAAACAATGTACAAAATACCACATTGCGGAGCAATGTGCCGGTAAATCTGACCGCAAACGATCACATGGAAGTGACACTGGACGGTGCGGCAAGTGGAGATGCCAGCAACCTTTCGGTAGAGAGTCGTTCTACCCGTTTGGTGATTAATGGCGAAGGCCAGTACAATGTGCACAATAACAATTCCGGCGCGGATATGCAGGTTTTTGCACAGAACGTGACAACTGCAGCGCAGGATGGCGACCGTGAAACGGTAAGTTTAAGTGGTTCTGTAAATAGTGCACAATTGACCACTGCAGGTAATGTGGAATCGGAGGGTGCGCTGGTGGGTGCGAGAATTTCCCTGATTCCATATCATGCGGATTTCAATCCGAACAATTTGGATGCAGAATTACGAAGTGCACAGGCAGCAGGAAAATTGTATACCGGAACCATAGGCAGCGATGGAACCTGCGCACTTGAAAATGTTTTGCCGGGCAACTATATTGTCATTTACCAGGGACCGGAATCCGGTGAGGAAGAATTTGAAGCCAGCTACGAGATTAGTTCTGTAACAAGTGGATTGCAGAGAGTTAGCGGAACGGTGCTTTCCAGAGGCCGTGGAAATGGTAATGGAAATGGCGATGGAAACGCAGCAAATCATAGAATTTATGGAACGGTTGTAGATGCATTGCATGGTGCTGCGGTAAGTGGAATTTCCGTATATTTGTATCGTGGAAATAACGCAAACGGCATGCCAATTAAGACAACAACCACCAATAGTCAGGGTAGTTATGAGTTTACAGAGCTTACCCATGGCAGCTATCGGATTCAGTTTTTGGATGAGCGTGCAGAACTGACACACAATAACCAGCGTATGTCGGTATACGAAGAACACATTGTAATCAATGCGCATACGCAGGCGTATCGCTGTGATGTGACGTTATCGAATCGATTGGTTGGTAATGGAAATGTGCGTTTTGTATTATGTTGGGCAGTAAAAGACACGGCATTCAATTTGGTACCGAGCGATTTGGATTCCCATTTGGTTGGTCCAACATCCTATCCGGGTGAAGTGTTCCATACCTGGTATGGTGGAAGAACATACTTCGAGGAAGATGCTTCTGAAGAGTCGGGATTCCTGAAGTATGCGGATTTGGATAGAGATGACACGACCTATGAAGGTCCGGAAACAACAACGATTTACAAAATGATGCCGGGTGAATATCATTTTTATATTCATAACTTTTCAGATCGCCAGAGCCATGAAAATACAAAGCTTGGAACCTCTGACGCTAAGGTGACAGTTTATCGTGGTGGCGAGGTTTTGGCAGAGTATAGTGTTCCACAATCGGTAAAAGGTAACTTCTGGGATGTTTGTACATACAATGGACAGACCGGAGAATTGCAATATATCGGAACCGTTCGCGACGAGTCGTGTGATGAGAGTGTAATGGGACTTAATGAACTGCAAAAAGAACGTTACCTGCTTCGTGGACAATTGAACAGAATCGCATTGGAAAATGTAGTATTAAATGAAAGAATGCAGGAAGCAGTTCAGCAAATCAGCGAAAAAATGAATAACGGTAGCGTAACCTTAGAGGAAATAAGGGCGTTCAAACAAGAGTATAGAACATACCAAAATCAGTTGGGACAAGTACTATCGTTAGTTGAAAGAAGTGATAGACCGGAAGGTGCGGAGAATATAATTGAGATATACGAAGATATAGAATTTGCACCGTATTATGAAAGCGGAGATGATTCGGAAGAAATTTCCGTTATAGTCGTTAGGACAAATGGAAATGACGAGGTTTCCAATAACGTATTGACACAATGGTTCGAAGCACAGGACGGAACGGAATTTAGCATTATTGATTCCGACCGTGAGGGCTATGACAGAATATTGGTACTGAACAATTCTACGTTAGGAATAACGAAATACTATTATGTAAGTATCTGTAATGTTGAAAATTTATAAATACTCCTCTGAAAAGACAGGGCGCCCCCAACCCTGTCTTTTCGCATGTTTAAAAATAAATTTATTTTGACAATTTACGGATTTCAGACTAAGATAAGAGAGGAATGGATATAGACTTGTAGTGAAGAAGGGGGATATATGAAACATTGGATATGGCTACCGGTTTTGTTGATTGCATTGTTGGTGGCTTTATTTATCATGTACCTTGGCTTGCGGAAGCGTAATCAGCGTTTGCTTGCCAAGAAGGAAGAAAAAGAGCAATTTATACGCCAGGTGATTATGGCATTTGCGAAATGTATCGATATGAAAGATGAATACACCAATGGACATTCGTTTCGAGTGGCGGAGTATTCGGTTCTTTTAGCGGACAAAATGGGATATACGGAAGAAGAGTGTAAGGATATTTATAATATTGCGCTTTTGCATGATATTGGTAAAATAAGTATTCCGGACCGTATTCTTGGAAAACCGGAAAAACCAACGGATGAAGAATATGAGATTTTGAGAGAACATGCCAAAAAGGGATACGATATTTTAAAAGATATTGCCATTATGCCGCAGCTGGCCATTGGGGCCGGCTATCATCATGAACGAATGGATGGCAAAGGGTATCCACGTGGAGTAAAAGGGGATGAAATTCCATTGATTGCTCAGATTATTGCGGTTGCGGATACGTTTGATGCTATGTATTCCACAAGACCGTATCGTAAGCAGATGGATTTGAAAGAAGCGGTGGAAGAGTTAAAACGTGTAAGTGGAACCCAGCTTAGTGAAGTAGTTGTTTCGAAGTTGGAAGAATTGGTGGAAGAGGGAAGAATCAGCGAAATAAAATTATAAAAAATTTTCGTATTCGACAGTTATCGACAACAAAAAATGTTGAACTGTGGCATACTATGTCTATCAAAAGGGATAGCTGATGGATATTGTAGAAAAAACACGAAGAAGGTGGCCGAATATGGAGATGAAAGAATTAATTTTTGAATGTATGTGTGGAGAAGTGG
>SVEW01000159.1 GCA_015057205.1 Lachnospiraceae bacterium
TTCTTATGTTTGGTATCATATGTCCAACAACTTCCATCCGGCGCATACTCTAATAAACCATTACCGTAAGTACAAACCCAAAGATGATTTCCATTGTCTACATACATACAACGGATACGCATCCCCTTTAGTTCTTCGGTTAATTCATTTTTTATCTGCTTCCTGCAATTTTTATCTACCACATCCATTCCTTCATCGGTGCCAATATAATAACTATTCTGCCAATAAACAACCGTGTTTACCACGCTGCGTTTCATACCCAGCGAACCATAAACATCTTTAAAAGGAGATTTCGCCATCCGAAGCAGTCCCAGGCGGGACGACGCAAACCAAAGGTTCCCTTGATAATCGTATAGCATCGTATCAATCGAATTATCAAACTCATTCGTATTTAATTTGCAATACTCTCCTGCCTCTATATAAGCAATTCCGGTATCCGTAGATATAAATAAAGTTTTCTTATTAATGTATGTCAAATTATTGATACTGCTTACGCCTTTACAGCTAAAAACCGATTGTTCCCTGAATACATTTCTTGAAATATCATAGCAATATATATGATTTTCTGAAGTTCCAACCATAAGGGTTCCATTCGGCGCAAAGGTACAACAATTATAAATTTCCTGTCCCTTATTCAATCGTTTCGAGCATAGTTTTTTTCCCTGATTTACCAAATAAAGGGTTCCATCCCCTGTGACGGTTGCCACATTTCCATTTTCATCTGCAGCTATACTATCCGCATTGGTAATCTCCGGAATCGTACCAACACTTTTCAAACCATTGTTCATAACCAGCATTTGCATACTCGCAGTGGTTCCCACATAATAGTATCCATCGGAGGCCCTTATAATGCTTCGTACAGAATCCGATGGCAACCCGCTGTCCTGATTAATCACATTTACAACCTTCTCACGAATCACAATAGCCAATCCATTATCGTTGGTTCCAATCCACAAACGCCCCTCTTCATCAACGTACAAGCAATTAACATTTTTTACCGTTTCATAGTTATCTACCCAATGAAATTCTTTTCCATTGTAGCGATACAGCCCTGCATACGTACCAATCCACAAAACGCCATCATTCGTCTGCGCAATGGCATTGGCCTCACCGCAGGGAAGCCCATTGTTGCTGCCATAAATACTCTGCACGTAGTCGTTATAATCTCGTTTTTCACTTTTTGTTGCTGCCGTAACAGGTTGTGCATAAACAAGTGGCATAAACGTCGAAAAACAAAGCAATAACGCTACCATCACTACATCTTTCTTCCCTGCCCCGCTTCGCTTTTGTTCCCCTTGAAAACGTTTAATGAAAATGGCGAAATAAACCCCCAACACCGTTAGCACCTTATCGACAAATTCAATTGCCAACTGTCCAAAAATAAAACAAATCCCCGTCGGCCACTTTCTTGTCAAAAGATAATCCACAACTCCATCTCCCCATATATTATGAACATAGCCATCATATAGTAAAATATTGAGAGGCACAGAAACCACAAGAGCCGTCACCATCGCCAGGGATGCCGCCTTCATAAACCCATAAAAATGCTGGAACCATCCCTTTTTAGCTCCCCACCCAACAATAAAGGCAAGTGCTATACTGGTAAGTGCATAAACGGCAGAAAGCGGATTAAACAGGTTATAAATCATGTTTCCTGTCAGGCCTACCATTGCGCCACATATTGGTCCTGCCATATAAGCGCAAAGTACCGTTCCAAAGCTATCCGCCCAAATTGGCAAATTCAGGAAATTTGCAATTAGTCGTCCCCCCACGTTCATACACACACATTGTAATAAATAACATAATTTGCCAATTTTTCCATTTTTTCATACTTTTCATTCTCCTTGCACATTATGATATAACATTCTTGCCATTTCACCATCATTGTATCACTACCAATCTATATTCAACATATTGTTCGCAAATTCTCCAAGAAGTTTTGAAGGATAATTCACAAATAAAAAAGGCAACATCCATTTCCGGATGCTACCTTTCTTTCCTATATCTTATTAATTTATCAATACCCCAGCTATCAAATGCACCAAAAACGCCATAATCCAGGCAATGGTACACTGCCAGAGCACAATCACGTATGCCCACTTCCGTCCGATTTCTCTGCGAACCGCCGCAACTGCTGCCACGCACGGGGTGTACAGCAAGCTAAACACCAGCATACTCAACGCATCTACGGTAGAAAGAACCGCCGTTACGCCTTCTTTTGCAAATAAAACCTCCATGGTGGATACTACACTTTCTTTTGCAATAAATCCACTGATTAAGGATGTACATATACGCCAGTCTCCCATTCCCAACGGCTTAAACAATGGTGCAAAGCCACCGGCTATAAACGCAAGAATGCTATCCTTAGAATCCGCTACCAAATGTAACCTCACATCAAATGTCTTTAAAAACCAGACTACAATTGTCGCCAACAATATTACGGAAAATGCTTTTTGCAAAAAGTCCTTTGATTTCTCCCACATAAGCTGCACTACACTACGTGGACTTGGCAAACGATAATTAGGAAGTTCCATTACAAACGGAACAGCTTCGCCTTTAAACTTGGTCTTTTTCGACAAAATCGCGGTCAAAATACCGGTCAAAATACCAAACAGGTACAACCCGGTCATTACCAGACCACCTTTTCCGGGGAAAAATGCGCTTACAAAAAAGGCATAAATCGGAAGTTTTGCCGTACAACTCATAAACGGAGTAAGCATAATCGTCATCTTTCTATCCCGATCACTCGGTAGCGTACGGGTTGACATAACCGCCGGAACCGTACATCCAAAACCAATAAGCATCGGCACAATGCTTCGCCCGGACAAACCGATACGACGCAAAAGCTTGTCCATCACAAATGCCACACGGGCAATGTAGCCACTGTCTTCTAGCAGCGATAAAAACAAAAACAGTGTCACAATAATCGGAAGGAAACTAAGCACGCTTCCCACTCCTTCAAAAATACCATCGATAATCAAACCATGCAATACTTCGTTCACATTCACCGCATGCATGGCCTCATCCGCCAGACTTGTGAGATAGCCAATACCGCTTTCCAACAATTCCTGCAAAAACAGTCCAATGACATTGAACGTCAAATAAAATACAGCCGCCATAATACCAATAAATACCGGAATAGCCGTGTATTTTCCCGTAAGCACCTTATCCAACCGACGACTACGCATATGTTCCTTACTCTCTCTTGGCTTGGCTACACATCGTCTGCATACCTTCTGGATAAAAGAAAAACGCATATCCGCTATAGCTGCGCTGCGATCAAGTCCGCGTTCTTTTTCCATCTGAGCCACTATATGCTCAATGGTTTCAATTGCGTTTTGCTCAAGATTCAGCTGTTTCAAAATCAGCGGATCGCCTTCTACCACCTTGCTGGCAGCAAAACGCACCGGCAATCCCACACGATTTGCATGCCCTTCAATCAAATGTATGATTGCATGCAGACATTGATGCACCGCACCACCATGCTCGTCCTTATCGCAATAATCCTGCCGCACCGGACGCTCCTGGTATTTGGCAATGTGCATAGCATGCACACAAAGTTCATCAACACCTTCATTCTTCGCCGCAGAAATAGGCACTACCGGCACTCCTAACATTTCCTCCATGGCATTGATATCAACAAAGCCACCATTTCCAATCAGTTCATCCATCATATTAAGGGTTACAACGATTGGAACATTCATTTCTAAAAGCTGCATCGTCAGGTACAAATTTCGCTCAATATTAGTCACATCTACAATATTGATAATTGCCTTCGGCTTTGTTCTCAAAACAAAATCTCTAGAAACCAGTTCCTCGCTGGAATAGGGTGACATAGAATAAATTCCTGGCAAATCCGTTATATTGGTGTTTTCATATCCACGAATTACGCCATCCTTACGGTCAACTGTCACTCCCGGGAAATTTCCCACATGCTGTTTCGATCCCGTCAACTGGTTAAACAAGGTCGTTTTACCACAATTTTGGTTTCCCACCAAAGCAAATGTTAGTACTTCTGAATCCGGTAATGGCTCTCCATCACCCTTCAAATGAAACTTTCCCGGCTCACCGATTCCCGGATGAATCGGTTCCTTCACCATGGGAGATTTTTCCTCTTCCGGAAGTGCTTCCATCGGTTCAATTTCTATCTTCTCCGCATCCGCCAGACGTAGCGTAAGCTCATACCCGTGAATACGAAGTTCCATCGGGTCGCCCATCGGTGCAAGCTGGATTACCGTTACTTCCGCCCCCGGAATTACCCCCATATCCAAAAAATGCTGACGCAGCGCTCCCGCTCCTCCAACGGAAAGGATTCGACCATGAGAGCCTGCCTTCAATTCCTTTAATGTCACCTGAAATCTCCTTCGTCTTCTTTATCTACTAGGTAATTGCGAAACCCTTATGCCACGAACGTGGCATGTTGAATTTGCATAATAAATCGTCTCTGCAAGTGAACTTGCGAGAACGATTTTTATGCAAATTGCTCATGCGGCATACGCCGCAGAGCAGTTTCGCAAAT
>SVEW01000160.1 GCA_015057205.1 Lachnospiraceae bacterium
TGTTTTGCATACACATCCGCCACCCGCTGGGAAATGGTCTCCCGTTCTAATTGTGCAAACGCAGCTGCCATAGAAAGCATTGCCCTTCCCATAGGCGTATGGGTATCAAACCATTCCGTACAGGAAACAAATCGAATTTTCTTTTTGTTAAAAAGTTCCATCAGACCGGAAAAATCATAAAGAGAACGACTAATTCGATCTAATTTGTATACATACACTTCTGAAACCTTCCCCTGCCTACACTGTTCTAATAATTGCGTTAATCGAGGACGCTTCAGATTTTTCCCACTAAATCCTATATCCGAAAAAATAACCGGCTCTTCACTCACATAACGGCGACAGAGGTCAACCTGAGTTGCAATGCTGACACTCCCTCGCCGTTCTACCGATTGTCTTGCATAAATGGCAATCATAAAAACCCTTTTTCTTTTACTTATGCGAAAAGGCGTTTCTTTAGAATCTATTTATCCTCTTCTTCCGCCCAGACTAGAGCACATTTTACCGCACGCTGCCAGCCTTTTAGTTTTTCCTTACGTACTGCCTCCGGCATTTTCGGCATATAGGTCACACCAATCTGCCAGTTCTTTTTAATTTCTTCCTGGCTTTCCCAATATCCGGCAGCCAGTCCTGCAAGATACGCTACACCAAGTGCTGTAGTCTCAATGTGTTTTGGTCTATGTACTTCCGCGCCGATAACATCTGCCTGAAACTGCATGATAAACTCATTTGCACTGGCTCCTCCGTCTACCTTTAAGCTGGTCAAATCCACTCCGGCATCCCGCTCCATTGCACGAATCACATCGCAGGTCTGATATGCCAAAGACTCTAATGTCGCACGGATAAAATGCTCTTTCTCACATCCTCGGGTAATTCCAAAAATCGTTCCACGTGCATAAGGATTCCAATATGGTGCACCAATGCCGGCAAAAGCAGGTACCACATAAACGCCATCTGAATCATCTACCGCATTGGCATACTCCTGAGACTGGCTTGCAGAACGTAACATACGCAATCCGTCACGCAACCACTGAATTGCGGCTCCGGCTACAAAAACGCTACCTTCTAATGCATAGGTCGCTTTTCCCTCTTCCGTTCCGGCCGCTATTGTTGTTATTAGTCCGGCATTAGAATGGATTGCATCCTCACCGGTATTCATAAGCAGGAAGCAACCGGTTCCATAGGTATTCTTAACATCACCTTTTTCAAAACAACACTGTCCAAACAAGGATGCCTGCTGATCTCCCGCTATACCCGCAATTGGAATCTGTTTTCCGAAATAGCTTGTGTCTGTCATACCATACATGTAACTAGAAGCATGTACCTCCGGTAACATACACTTCGGGATATGAAAATATTCTAACAGCTCATCGTCCCAACACAAATCATGGATATTAAATAACATGGTACGGGAGGCATTGGTATAATCTGTCACATGCAATTCTTTATTCGAAAGGTTATAAACCAACCAGGTATCCACCGTGCCAAAGCAAAGTTCACCATTCTCGGCACGCTGTCTTGCTCCCGGCACATTATCCAAAATCCATTCGATTTTGGATGCAGAAAAATAAGGGTCGGCTATCAAACCGGTTTTTTTACGAATAACCTCTTCCATTCCATCTTTGCGAACCTGTTCCATACGTTCCGCTGTACGACGACACTGCCATACAATAGCATTATACACCGGCTCTCCAGTCGCACGGTCCCATACCAATGTGGTCTCACGCTGATTGGTAATACCGATAGCAACGATGTCATCTGTATGTGCACCAAGGGTAGCCAGGCTTTCTGTCGCAGTAGCCAATTGCGTTGCCCAAATATCCTTCGGGTTATGCTCAACCCACCCCGGCTTCGGATAAAGCTGCGCGAACTCCCTTTGCGCCATACTCACAATCTTACCGCTTTTGTCAAAAAGAATCGCGCGGGAACTTGTGGTTCCCTGATCTAACGCCATAATATATTTCTCCATAATACCTCCTTAATACATAAACGCAAGTGCGTAAAACAAATCAACTACCGTAGGTATAATTTCATCGCAAAAATCGTAGTCTCCGGTATGCACCATCGGATAATCCTCTCCATTTCCGATATAAATCATCGCACCGCTTGTTTTCTTTGTATAATAACCAAAATCTTCAGACGCCCGCCATGGCTGATCCATTTCAATGGTCTTTAGATTCTGTTTCTTTGCAACTGTAAGTACTGCCTGCAATGCGTCATCGTGATTTCTCGTCTCCGGAAATGGGTCAGAAATCGCAAATGCAACCTGCATTCCCTGCTCATTTGCAAGACATTGTGCTTTATTTCGCAAAAGCAGCTCTAATGTATCCATCTCATCTTCCCGATTTGCACGCAACGTCATGGAAACCTCGCCGGCACTGGCATTAACACCAAAATTTTTATGCCCAATCTCCGTGTGAATAACGGAACAAAGTACCATCTCCGTAAATCGTTGGGAACGCACCAACTCACCTGCATACAAAATTAAAGTTGCAATAGCTTCCGCCGGATTGATACCATCCTCCGGCTGGCTTGCGTGAGCCGGTTTGCCGGTAAAGGAAATGGTTAACCCTTTCGATGCACATTGGGTAAGTCCTTTACGGTATACCACTGCATGTCGCGGGTAGCCACTTCGGTTATGAAAAGCAAATACTCTGCCAATCTTCTTTTCCTCCATTAACTGCGCACATTCTTCACCGCCCTCGCCTGTCTCTTCTGCATGTTGAAATACCAAATAGGTATCCTGCGGCGGTGTTGTCTCAGAAAGTGCCAAAGCCAGCCCACATAAAACGCTGGCATGTCCATCATGGCCACACTTATGGCCAACGCCCGGATTCTTTGAAAGATATGGCACGTGACAAGTTTCCTGAATAGCTACTGCATCAAAATCAGCTCGGAATGCCATAGGTGTCTTTGTCTCGTCGTTTCCCTTCTTAAATGCATAAAACCACCGTCCCTTATCTACTACAGTAAGGTCGGTGTGTTTTTTTACAAAATCGTATAAATACCCCTTAGTAAATGTTTCCTGCATGGATAACTCTGCATGCTCATGCAAGGTATGACGTAATGAAATTATTTCATCCAATTGTTCTTTGTTCATTGTATTGCCTTCTTTCTACTCGATAGTTTCATTGTACCAAACTATGCCATAGATTTCTAGTACGTTTTGTTTCCCCAAAGCGTTGAAAATGAACAATTTCACGTTCCCGCAAAAAGCGAATTGGATCGGCAATCTCCGGATCTTTTATTAACCGCAAAATGTTGTCGTAAGTAGTTCTTGCTTTTTGCTCCGCTGCCATGTTCTCAAACAAATCCGTAATAGGATCCCCCTTAGACTGATACTCTACTGCATTCTGTGGAAGTCCACCTGCAGCCTGCGGCCATAATGCCAATGTATGGTCAACATAGTACTTATCGAATCCGCTGGCTTTGATCTCCTCCGGTGTCAGGTTCTTGGTAAGCTGATATACAATGGCACAAATCATTTCCATATGTGCCAGCTCTTCTGTACCGATATCTGTCAAAAGTCCCTGAACCTCGTTATACGGCATAGTGTAACGTTGCGCCAAATAACGCATGGACGCCGATAATTCGCCATCCGGTCCCCCATACTGACTAATAATAAACATAGCCGCCTTCGGATTGGTCTGATTAATGTGTACCGGATATTGCAATCGTTTCTCATAATTCCACATACTACATTCCTCCTTCCCATGGCCATGGGGTCAATGCCCAACACCACTTGTTTTCAGGAGTAAAATTGCCCAACGTAAGTGGACCGTAGTTTGCAGCGTAATCACGTTCTGCCTGATTTTTCATTTTATTCAGATGATTATAATAATCTAACGCATCAAGATCCATCGGGTGCGTATCCAGGTATTCCGCCATATCGGTAGCTGCAAAGCTTACCATACTAATCCAGTTTAATAACTTGCTTTGTTCCATATTACATGCCATAGCTATCTGTTACATCCCCTTCCCTTAAATGGTTTATTTAATTCCGGGAAGACGGTGCCAATACGCAAAGCTTTATCCGGTTCATATACTTCCCCAAAATTCTGCCATGGAACATAAGCCATGGCTACCGTCATATCTTTGGCAGTTTCAAATTTTGGAAAATTCATTCCCTGCCCTGAACGGGACTGCATTTTACATGGATTCATGCAAAACCTCTCATATTTTACTTTACTATAGCATATGATATACGCACCCAATTGGTTCCGTTATTTCAATCGATTTAAAATTTCATGAGCCACTTCCTCTTTGCTCATTTTTGGTAAAGAAACCTTTCCCTCTTCTGAGAAAATAGTTACCACATTTGTATCCGTTCCAAAACCGGCACCTTCATCCCTAAGGTTATTGGCCACCTTCAAATCCGCATTCTTTTTTCTACGTTTTTCTTCTGCTCGCTCTAACAACTTTTCCGTTTCCATGCAAAAGCCACACAAAAACTGATTTGGCCTCTT
>SVEW01000161.1 GCA_015057205.1 Lachnospiraceae bacterium
CCGACATGATAAAGTGACGCAAATAATAAAAGTATATCCACTGCAAAAAGCGGAACCACACTGGTAAAAACAGAATGTGGCCAGTAATTCATCATTGCACTATGAAGTACGGTCACCACAAGAATCAATGACGTCATAAGCAGACTCGTCTGGTAAGTAACGCCATGGAACCAGCCCGTATATACGCCAAATCCCAATACCGGCCCTGCGGCAACACAACACCACAGGACACGATTTAAATATTGGTTTACGTTCTTCTGATTATTAACTAAAAATTCTTCATAAAGCAAGGTAAATCCCTCCGATGTTCGTTGCTAATCCTTGCTTCTATTTTAATATGTATACCTACTGCTTGCAAGTTTCATCTGTGAAAAAACGGTGTCCTGCCAAGGTAATCAGCTTCTCAACCAACGCTTCCACTTCAAGGCCCTTGTCCTTCCACAACATCGGATACATACTGATGGATGTAAATCCCGGCAGCGTATTTAACTCGTTAAATACCACACGGTTGGTTCCTTTCTCTAAGAAAAAGTCCACACGTGCAAGACCACTTCCGTCCACTGCTTTGAAAATACGTTTCGCAGCCTCACGGATTTCCTCTTCTTTGCCCTCCGGAAGTTCCGGTCCAATCACCGTCTTGCTTGCCGCATTGTTGTATTTCGCATCATAATCGTAAAAAGCAGCATCCTCTGCCGCAAGAATCTCACCGACACCAGAGGCTTGTACTTCCTGATTCCCAAGCACTGCGCACTCAAGTTCACGACCTACAATGGTTTCTTCCACCAAAATTTTACGGTCATGCTGTGCTGCTAAAAGCAGGCTATCCTTCAAAGCCACACGGTTCTCCGCCTTCGTAACACCACAAGAAGATCCTGCATTGGACGGCTTAACAAACACCGGATAAGAAAGCTTCGCTTCCACGCGATTAAGAACGTCTTCCATATCCATTAGTTCCTCTTTGGTAACATAAACAAACTGCGCCTGATTGATACCAAGGGTATCTACCACAATCTTGGTATACACCTTATCCATCGAAACCGCACTTGCCAATACGCCACATCCCACATAAGGAATCTTCGCCAATTCAAACAATCCCTGAATTGTTCCATCTTCACCATACAATCCATGAAGTGCCGGAAAAGCCACATCAATCTTGACATGAGATACGTTCTCACCGTCCATAATTATAAGTTCTTTCTTAGTTGCATCCGGGGATAAAACCGCCTGCTTCGTTGATTTTGTCCATTCACCGGATTGCATATCTTCAATATTATCTACTGCTAACCATTTACCCTCTTTGGTAATACCAACCAAATATACCTGATACTCCGCTTTATTAATCGCCTTTGCGATGGTGGTTGCGGACACACATGACACTTCATGCTCGGAAGACTGTCCGCCAAAAACTAACATAAGATTCTTCAACTTTCCATGCTCCTTTTCCTATTAAAAAGTCCACACTCTATCATACACCAAACAAAGCGGTTTTAAAAGATTAGATTTCAAATTTACCCTTCTTTTTCTTGATTTCATCCATATACGCAGCCGTAATAATACCGGAGGGCAATGCAATAACCGCCACCCCCACCAAAGCCGAAGCCATGGTAATCATACGCCCTGAACTGGTAACGGGCGAAATGTCGCCATAACCAATGGTCGTAATAGAGATTGTCGCCCAATATAACGCATCAAAGAAGTTCCGGAATAGCGACGGCTCCAACTGGAAAATAAGCATAGCCGAAGCTGCAATGTAAGTCATCGTCAAAACCAACACTGCATACAATTCCTTACGCACACGATGAATAACATTTGCCACCACCGTCATGGTCTTCGAGTATCGAATCAGCTTCAACACACGCAGGATTCGGAATACACGGAACATACCAATTCCCACAACCAGCGATGGGAAAAGCAAAATCAGCACCGGAATAGTGGAAAGAAGGTCAATAATGGCCATCGGTGTAAAAACATATGCAACGTATGCCTTATAACTCTTGATGCCCATTTTATAATCTGAAGTATACAAACGGATCATATAGTCAAACAAAAACAAAAATCCCGTCAGGGTATCAATATAACCGGTATACCGGTTTTCTCCTTTAAAAACCAGAGGAATCATACCCACAATTACTGCTACCAACATCATGGTATCATACGCCTTACTAACCCGGTCTTTCTCCCTGGACACTTCTATTATTTCAAAAATCCTTCGTTTAAGTTCTTCACTTTTGCCCATGTCTCGTTACCTCACATATGTAATAATTGCCAATACCCCCAACACCACCAGCGCAATCGTAATCAAAACGCACACCACCACCACGGTTTGTCCAAACAAATTCGCTCTGGAACTGATTCCACTGTCTCCTATAATGCCTTTATCCTTGTTCACGTTCTTCACCCCGCTTTTTGTATGAACTTAAAACCTGAATTACTTTTTGTGGATCCAATGGTTTGGAAAGATGCTCATTCATCCCGGCCTCTTTTGTCTTTTTCATATCTTCCACAAATGCATTGGCCGTCATGGCAATAATCGGAATTGTCTTTGCATCTTCATGTGCACTTTGCCGTATCAATCGTGTGGCCCGAATACCATCCATAACAGGCATCATGACATCCATCAGAATAACGTCAATATCACCGTGTCTGCATCGCTGAAAATAATCAACCGCCTTCTTACCATTTTCCATAGGAATAATCGTAGCACCCACGCTTTCTAACAGGAACTTGGCAATTTCCATATTAATCTGGTTATCTTCAACCAACATAATTTTCATTCCTGCCAGGCTAACACTCTGCGGTTCTTCTTCCTCCGCCTGTTCCGCTTCTCCAAGATCCAGTTCAAAAGGCAGATTCAGGTAAAAAACGCTGCCGGTTCCAACCTCACTTTCGATGGAGATTGTTCCCCCCATCAAATCCACCAATTCTTTCATAATGGCCATACCAAGACCGGTTCCCTGATATTTCGTTCCCGCATCCGTATGTTCTCTTGAAAAAGGTTCAAAAATACGTTTTAAAAACTCCGGGCTCATTCCAATGCCGGTATCCTCTATTACAAAATGAAACAAACTGTGCGTTTCATCCACCACTTCTTCCCTGCAGGAAACCCGCAAAGTTCCCCCTTCTTTGTTGTACTTTACGGAATTCGACAAAATATTCAGCAATACCCTCTGGGTATGCAACGGGCTTCCAAATACCCTGCAATGTTCTCCCTGGCACTCTAACGGATATACATGAACATTTCGCTCAACGGCCATCGTACTGATATCATTCATAGCATTTTCCAAAACATCATACAAACTGAATGCCTCTAGCGTCAGCTCCGTCTTACCGCTTTCTAACCGGCTCATATCCAGCACATCGTTAATCAGCAGCTCTAACTGTTTGCCGGCTTTTTCGATTTTATCTAAAGCATCCTCCAAGCGCGCAGCGTCATTCATACTCGCCCTTGCTATTTTTGCCATACCAAGAATTCCATTCATTGGAGTACGGATATCATGGGACATTCTGGACAAAAACTCGGTTTTCGCCTTATTGGCACGCTTCGCTTCTCCATATGCCTTTTCCATCTGGGTTTTCTGCTCCGTAATATCCTGCCCGATTACGCAGGCCAATATATGCCCGTCTTCCTGATTCTCACTCATAAGCACAACCATACGATGGTATTGCTTCAAACGCGAGTCATAATACTCAAATTCGCATCGCATTCTTCCATCTTCATATGCAGCTAGTAAACTTTCCCGCGTAGGAAACGCATTTTGAGGATTGATATTAAGAGGAACAGAATTGGTGATATGCTGAAAACTATCAAGCAAATCATTTAAGTGAATTGGCAGCTCTAGGCCCATGGTCTCCAATGCATCCTCACCGGTATTCAGCAAAAACGTTCTTCGCAAATAGCCATCCGTCAAATCCAGGGTATAAAAATACACCGAGTCCTGAATCAATGCCTCACGATATTGCTTTCGTTCTGCCTGTAATTGCCTATTCAAACGCTCCTGCTCGTCAATATCCAAAATCAAGCACCAGTTTTCAAACGTGCCATCCTCTAAATACACTTTTCTGCCCCGGTCCATAACATATTTCCAGGAACCGTCCTTACAACGCAACCGATACTTCATTGTATAGGTATCGCCCACCGTATACATTTCCAGCGCTTTCGGCAACTCCCTGGCAATATCTTCCTTATGAACAAGGCTTGCCATGGTTCCGCCGGATACCTCGTACAATTCCTCTACCGTATATCCCAACAACGCCGCAAACTGAATAGACACGTAACGAAACGAATAGCTGGGATCATTTCGACTGATTTTAAATCCTCCCGGAAGGGCGCGGCTTATGGTATCCAGCTGCATTTTTGCATCCCGGTTAGCCTCCTCCAATCGTCTGCGTGCTTCCAACTCTCTATTTTTCTCGTCGCTAATCTCTTGTACCCCATATAGAATCTGCTCTACGTTCCCAT
>SVEW01000162.1 GCA_015057205.1 Lachnospiraceae bacterium
GAAAACCGAGATTCATCAGCGCCTGGTGAAAAAATACGGCCAGGTAAAAGTGGACAAGTATTATTCTGTTATCCGTCCGTGTCTCGACCACCTGCTCACCGGCACCTTTTCCTAAAAAATAAGGGATGCAGCTTCACGCCGCATCCCATTTTAATTGTCGTGTTTCTCAAACTCTTTCGCCAAATCTACATACGGCTCCTTCACATAGCCGTTCTTATCTACATAACCGGAACGCTTCAAATTACCTCTTGACTGGATCGTCGCCTTATCCTTCGGCAATTCGCTTCGCTTCATGAAATCTTCCTTCGTCAAAGGTTTGCGTTTATCCTGATTCTTCTTATCATCTGCCATCACAGCTCCTCCTTCTTACATTTTCATTGTACCCTACCTTTCTTTCCTTGTCAATTTTTCTGCCTGTTTCATAACAAAAATTCCATTTTTATCCTCTACATACGTCACTTTTACGGAATCTCCCTTCTGAAGCAAGAGCAACGACTCATTCTCAGCAAATTTTTGCTTATAAATCTGCTTCTTATCATCCACCAAGTACACGTAGGTTTCGCCTTTGTTCACGATTAACTCCACTTTCTGAATGACAAACTCTGTTTCCTTCGTTTCCTCGTCCGCTTTCGGTTCCTCATCCTCCTTGACGTCATCCGAGGCCGTCAAGCCCATCAGTTTACAATACTGATCGTAACATTCGGACAAGGTTTCCCCGGTTGTCACCTGGTTATACTGCTCCACATTCACCATAGCGTACATTTTCACGATATCGTTGGCATCTTTCAAAAGCATAATATACGTGGCCTCGCCCTGTACGTTAATCAAAGATGGGAAGGACGCATTATAACGCTTTTCCTGAACCTCACCTTCCGCAGCATTCATCGCCGAATTCTCATCCGCTCCCGGAATGGTAAAATAGTGCGCTTCCCCGGTACGTTCATTCACCATAATAAAACCAATATTGGATGCATCTTCATTCACCGATGTCACACCGGTGTAAATCCATATATCGCCTTCCTTAGCAATATAACCGTAATCCGGAATGGCTTCCTCGTCTTCTCCGCCACGATTGGTCTCCGTACTCTTGCGGCAACCTTTTTTCGCAAACAGACTATTGAAAAATCCATTGTTATAGGTTCCGTACCAGTCAAACTGCTCCACCAGCAAATCGCCGCTCATGGCCTGATCCACCCAGGTCGGAATCTTATCCTTCTCATAGTAGGCGGTTTTACCGGAAATCGGATCACAGGTAATCACACCCTTCACCGTCTTGCCGCCAAACAGTCCGATTTTGAAATCCATTACGCTAGCAACGTAATAGGGATTTCCTTCTTCGTCAATTTCAAAATGCAAATTTTCAAAAATCTTTGTTGGATACCGGAACCTAATATGCCTTGCCAGATCCCGCTGTAAGTACGCCGATGGCACATACTGCATTCCCTTCTTCACCTTCACATAACGAGTGCTTTGTCCCACCGGATCCACCGTCACATACCCCGGTACCCCATGCTTTCTATTTGCAAAATACTTAAAAATTCCCGCATACTCAAGGGGTGCCACCTTCAACGGACTACCCTGATAATCCACCTGTGCATAATCGTAAGCCACATCGAACTGGCTGACCACATCGCTTAGACTACCAATCTTACGGTTACCCAAAATACGCGCCGAATCCGTATCCATCAGCGCCACCTTCGTCAACACTTGGGAATCATCCAAATCCTGCGTAAAATCTTTCTCTTCAATTTTTAGAATGGACGCATACCCCTTAGCATGAAAAAACGGTGCGCCGTACAATCCCAGTAACATAACCAAGCCAAGAATTCCCAAAAATGCTTTAATAAAAATTCCAGCCTTCCCATGAACCAATTCCCGCATTCCTCTGCGCTCGCCACTTACCAGACTGTAAAAATACAGTGGCAGGCACACAAAAAATGCCACGAAAATCCATAACCCTACAGAATGAATATTAATCGGCGGAAGTGCAAAATAGTAAAAAATCGCAATCGCCAACACATATCCTCCAATAATCAATTGTTTTCCTTTTTTCATTTTCCTTCACCTCACTAAGAAGTACTTTACCATACTTCTTAAAATCAGGCAATAGAAAAGCGCGTCTGTGAACGGCGAGAAATACCATCAGAGCGCGCTGCTATCGTAATCGCTTCCGTCAAATATGCTTCTCCATCATAAAGTGCCCTGCTCATTAATGCCAGCATATTTTGATATTCGGCAGTATTTTTTTGTAAAATCGTGAGATTTTCCTTGTCATTCACAAGGTCTTGAAAAAAGGAATATTTCGGATCCGATGGAAATTCTTCCGTAAAAAGAATATCTTCCCACCCATCAAGATGATTATTTGCCACATACTCAGCCAACGCCATCGCCTCCTCTTCGGACACTTCCACCGAAGCCATCTGCGTTGCCCCAGTTCCCTCCTGTCTCGGCCACAAGAAAACAAAACGACCGACCCGTGGAGAATAAATACCGTCAATCTGTTCCAAATAATCCGTCAAACTGCGAAACTTCATTCCTTCAACAACGTTACGAAAAACAATGTGTTCCTTCATGAGTGCATTCGCTTTCTCCAGCATTTGATTTTTCAAACAAATACCACCTTTCTATTTTGTTTTACACTACATATTGTACCACATCATTTTTCATAATACTAGAAGTACATCCATTAAATTTTCTGTTTATTTTACTCTTTTACGATTACCAGTGTTAAATAGTCCTCTCCCACCTTGGCTCCCGGAACCTTTTCCATTCGCTGCCCCGGCATTCCAACTTGTTTAACCAGAATTCCTTCCTTCCGAAGTTCCTCCATCGTCTTTAGCAATTTCTCAAGCTCTTTTCCCGCCTTCATGAACACCTTGGTTCCCGGCAGCAAAAGTGCCTCTCTTACCTCATAGGATGCCGGAATTACATGCAACTGCTCATTTCGCTCACACAAAGAAATCTCAGCAGCAGCTGCCGCTGCACAAAAAGACGGAACTGCGCTTACCATTTCAACTTCGAAACCTTCCTGCCTCACCTGCTCCGCCAAATAGCAAAAACTTCCATATACCGTCGGGTCTCCTAGATTTAGAAATGCCACGTCTTCCCCTTTTCGAAGAATCGTTGCGATGTCTTTTGCCATAGTTCGGTAGGCTTCCTCCAACTGCACAATCTCCTTGTTCATAGGCACCGGACAATCCAAAATTTTCTTTTTCGCCCAATTTCCCACTGCCTGCTTCGCAATCTGCAATGCAATGCTATTCTCCCGACTCTTTCCCGGATGTGCCCAATATTCTACCCTTTCTAAAATACGATATGCCTTTAAGGTTAAAAGCTCCGGATCTCCCGGTCCAACTCCGACACCATACAATTTACCGCTCCCACACATGCCAGTCCTCCAAAACTTCCCCATCCAGTGCTACTTCTTTCAAAACATCCTGTACATAGGTTAGTTTCAACGAAAAAACATCTTCTCTCGTATTTAACAAATGTAAGAAGATATGATCTCCTTCCCAAAGAGACAACTTCCCTACTTCCTCTTTTTTTACCCAAACTAAATCGCCCTCGTCGCACTCGGTAATTTCTCCTTCAAAATCATTCGCCGTGTATAAAAAGGACAGCTCATACAAATCGTCGATTAAAAATGTTAAAATTCCACGCAAGCGAAGATTATGAAGCGAAATCCCCGCTTCCTCCTTTGCCTCCCGCATCATGCACTCCTCCGGCGACTCCCGGTCTTCCACATGCCCTCCTATGCCAATATACTTATCCTTATTAATATCATTTTCCTTCTTGGTTCTATGAAGCATCAAATACTTTCCATCTTTCTCCACATAGCCAAGAGTCGTTAATTCCGCGTACGTCCTCACAAAATCATCCTCCTATCGCCGCCATAAATAAACCGTACAAATCGTCCCCGTTCGAAAGCATCGGCGAATTTTCGCCACCTCCATTGGTACTTCGCTTCATTGTCGCCTGAAAGTCTTCTCCAGCTAATACAAGTTCCATTGGATATAAATCATATCCGTACTCCTGACAAATCGTACAAAACTCTTTAACCGGTTCCTCGCTCTGCTCCGTAGCTAACAAACGTCTTCGTAAAATTTCATCTCTTAGTGCCTTATTCTGGACTTCATCTAAAATTTCATATACCTGATTCATCCCACATACTCCTTCTTTTAATATAAGAAAAAAGCTCGCACATACACGAGCTTTTAAAAACAGGGGTGAAGGGAATCGAACCCCTCTCTGGAGTTTTGGAGACTCTTATTCTACCGATGAACTACACCCCTATATGCACTTAAAATGACGGTTCACTTGAATCGCCATTTTCTAATACTTAATGTACCTTCAAAATCACATACAGTCATCCGTTCCTTTAGGTCATACCCTCGACCGATTAGTAACAGTCAGCTACATACATTACTGTACTTCCACCTCTGCCCT
>SVEW01000163.1 GCA_015057205.1 Lachnospiraceae bacterium
AACCCTCGCGCCGCTATTAACGACCTGCACCCTTTCCAGGGGTGTCCCTTCGGCCAGCTTGGGTACTTCTCCAAATGTGCCAAATCCACTATGCGATTGCCTTACAGCTGCAGAATTGGATGTTCTGCTCGCAATATGAAGTTGTAACGCAGAAGGTGGGATTCGAACCCACGGTCCCTTTCGGAATCACTGGTTTTCAAGACCAGCTCCTTAAACCACTCGGACACCTCTGCAATTGTTCGCTCATGTCGAACGCAAGAACAATTCTACCATTTTATTCGCCTGTTGTCAACATAAATTTTCAAGAAATTACAAACAATTTATTTTGCACAAATTTTCTGCTGTTTCCAGGTCTTCCGGTGTAGTAATTTTGAGATTTGTATAGCTTCCCATTATGGTTCCTACCGTTACATTTGCATAGCGTTCCACCACCATAGCGTCGTCTGTAACCGTTGTATCTCCCACTAGCGCCATTTCATCGTAGGCGCGGCACAAAACCGCTTTATGGAACATCTGCGGCGTCTGAGCAGCCCTTAAAGACCCTCTATTAGGTGTACTACATATATCTCCATTCTCATCAACAACCTTTATGGTATCTTTTACCGGAACGCTTAAAATTACAGCTTCCCTCTTTGTTGCCAATCTGCACAACTCCTCAATTGCCTTTACAGGCGGAAATGGACGTGCACCGTCATGGATCATGCAAACATCGCCCGTTGCTTTTGCCAATCCGTTTTTCACAGATTCATACCTCTCTCTTCCACCTTCCGCATACGCCTTCACTTTCGTAATACCAAACTTTTCTACGATATGCAGCCTACAATATTCTATATCTTCTTTCGCTGCCACAAGGATAATCTCATCAATACTACTATCCTCAAATCTTTTTAAACAATAATATAGAACCGGCTTACCATCCAGTTCTATAAATTGTTTTTTTTGTGTGCAATTCATCCGACTGCCTTTTCCAGCAGCCAGTACAATGACCGAAATCTTCTTCATACTTATCGCTCTCCAAGTTTCAAATTCGGTATTGCATTCAAATCAAGCCCGGAACGTACTCCAGCGATATATTCATAATAGCCTACCACACCTATCATAGCTGCATTATCCGTACAAAAAATAGGGGATGGGTGATAAAATGCAATTCCTTTTTCCTTGCATGCTTCTTCAAACGCTTTCCGTAAAGTTTGGTTTGATGCGACGCCACCTGCAATCGCAAACTTCTTTACACCATGCTCCTCTGCTGCACGCATAGCATGTTCTACCAACACATCGCTAACCGCTTGTTGAAAAGATGCCGCTATATCCGCCTCATTGTAAGGCTCATCCTTCATCCGGCACCCGTTTATATAATTCAGTACTGCAGATTTTAATCCGCTAAAGCTAAAATCATATGGTCCATCTGCCACTTTTGCCCGTGGAAATGCTATGGCCTGAGGATCTCCCTCTTTCGCTTTTGCTTCTATTTTAGGTCCGCCCGGATATCCAAGCCCTATGGCACGTGCCACCTTGTCAAAGGCTTCTCCTGCGGCATCGTCCCGGGTTCTTCCTAAAATCTCGTATGCCCCATATCCTGTTACATTTACCAAATGGGTATGCCCTCCAGATATAACCAGACACATAAATGGTGGTTCTAAATCGAGATTCTCTATATAGTTAGCGCAGATATGTCCCTCAATATGGTGCACGCCAACCAAAGGCTTACCAGCTCCATACGCAAGCGCTTTTGCCTCTGCTACGCCTACCAAGAGCGCTCCAACCAATCCCGGGCCATAAGTCACCGCTATAGCATCCACTTCTTCTAATGTTGTATTCGCCTGCAAAAGCGCTTCTTCTATCACCTGATTAATTCGCTCTATATGCTTCCGTGATGCTATCTCCGGAACAACTCCTCCATAGAGTGTATGCAAGGCAATTTGAGACGATATTACATTACTAAGCACCTTTCGCCCATTAACAACCACAGATGCTGCCGTTTCATCACATGAGCTCTCTATAGCCAATATTTTTACTTCTTCTGACATGTTATTGTTCTCCTCTAATTAAATAATACACCAGTATCTTCCACTTTCCGGCGTCATCCTTACGAAGAACATATCGTTGATTCGTTGTTTGATAATTGCTTCCTACTTTCATAAAATACGTACAAGTAACGTATGCGCATTCTCCTTTTTTGGTTTTCTTATAGATAACCTCATTTCCGCTGCATACAGTTGCATTGCGAATGGTTCTTTCTTCTTCCTTGCACTGTTTTACATCCTTACGCATACTTTCGGTATATTGTGGCTCCGGATTATGAGCAGCCAATTCAGAATCCAGCAATTCTTTCTGATTCTTTATCATCTGCAAGAACTCATTATCACTGTATTTTTCATTATACATACATTTCAAAAATCGATTATACATCTTAATTACCGAACGCGGAGTGGTCGGGTAATTGTTTATCAAATCTTCATCTAACAACTTCTGCACTTCTGTCTGCTTCGCAGTTTCATTTTGTGCTCCGCTCCCATTTCTCGTTGTCAGATAAAAATAATAGCCTCCGATTAATGCCGCAAATACAATTCCAATAATTAATACACGAATAACTTTCTTCATAAGAACCCTCCCATCTTACAGTGGTGTTACTCTTCAAATTGCAAATCCACACTCATACCATCTTTTCCAAGATACGTCTCACCAAAAATTTCCCGTACCTTCGGCAGATAAGACTCTGCACCAACCAGCGATGGACTAAAGTGCGTAAGCCACAACTTGGAAACTTCCGCTTCCTTGGCTATTTGCGCCGCTTCATAAAATGTCATATGTTTGTACTGTTTCGCTTTTACAAGCTTTTCCGGTTCTGCATACATTCCTTCCAAAATCGCCAAATCCGAACCTTTTGCAGCATTGACAATTGCCTTTGTTGGTCTGGTATCCGTGCAGTAGGTAAGCTTCAAGCCTTTTCTTTGTTGCCCAAGTACCATATCCGGTGTATACGTAATTCCATTTTCGACTACGGTCTCACCTTTTTGCAACCGATTCCAACATTGCAATGGAACGTTCTGGCTCTTTGCCCGTTCCACATCAAACTTACCGCCTCGTAAAATTTCTACAGAATAGCCATAGCATGGAATATTGTGGTTAACTTTGAACGCGTGAATCTGATAACCTTTTACGGTTATGGTTTCTTCTTTTTCCTTTAATTCTTTGTATTCCATTTCAAAAGGCAAATCCGGCGCAATGGTTCTAAGATTCTCCACCACTCTTTTTAGTCCGGGTGGTCCAATAAGTAGAACCGGCTCTGTACGCTCCGCATTGCCCATGGTTAACAAAAGCCCCGGCAGACCACTAATATGATCCGCATGATAATGGGTAAAACAAATTATATCAATTGGATGAAAACTCCACCCTTTTTCTTTTATAGCAATCTGGGTACCTTCGCCACAATCAATTAGCAGATGGCTCCCATTATATCTGGTCATACAGGACGTCAACCACCGATACGGCAATGGCATCATTCCTGCTGTCCCCAGCAAACAAACATCTAGCATCTTCTATCCTTTCTTACAAATCGCACTGCATTATCAGTGCATCTTCGACGGGTTTTTCATAAAATCCTTTTCGCACGCCAAGTGGCACGAACCCTAATCGTTTATATACACGAATCGCTGGTTCGTTACTCACCCGAACTTCCAATAAAATCCGAGTGGCACCACCTTCTTTTGCCTCTTTCAACAATTGCTCCACCATGGCACTTCCCAGTCCTTGTCCCCGTCTCGCCTTATTGATACATACATTCATTATCTCGGCTTCATCCAACACCCGGTAGTACCCACAGTATCCCTGCACTCCTTTTTCGTCTTCTATCACAAGGAAACAATTTTCCGACCTCTGCATAGCCGTTAAAAATCCCTCTTCCGACCACGGAATAGAAAAGGTATCTCGTTCAAGCTCGACCACACGTGGCAAATCATTTTGTGTCATCTTACGAATTCTGTTCATTCTTAAGCCTTTCATTGCGCTCTCGTTCCGCCTGCGTTAAACGCAAATATTCCGGTCGATGCATCGCTGCACTCTCCGTCTTGCCCGCTTTCAAGTAAACGAGCCCTAATGCTGCCACACTAGCTCCGCGCTGTTTGTTCATATGTGCCGGTGCAAAATAGTACGGCACTTTACACATTTTTATAATTTGTTCAGTGTAAACTGCCACACCATCTCCGAGAAATACTACGTCCTCTCCCAGCTCATTAATTTTCGCAATTATTTCACCAATATCTACTGCACATTGCTCTTCTAAAATCGTCATTTCTGTTCCTTCAAACCGATACAATCCGGTATAAACCTGATTGCGTCTTGCGTCCATAAGCGGACACACAAGTGCCTTGCTTCCTACCATATTGTAAGCAAGTCCATCCACCGTTGGAACATGAATCAATTC
>SVEW01000164.1 GCA_015057205.1 Lachnospiraceae bacterium
TTCTCGCAAGTTCACTTGCAGAGACGATTTATTATGCAAATTGCTCATGCGGCATACGCCGCAGAGCAGTTTCGCAATTGCCTAATCTTTATGAATCAAATATATACAATTCATTTATACTTACATTAAAACATTTGCTTGAATGTTTGTCAATAGGTTCGTATTTATTTCACATATTTTTTTTGACACTACTTGAACACTCTTCCCATTTGGGTATATAATGAATTGGGATTCTGTGCCAACTACACAGACTTGTGGGTATACAGGTGACAAAGGAGAAGAGAAAAAGATGAAAATTTTAGTAATTAACCCAGGGGCAACCTCGACGAAGATTGCCATATACGAAGACGAGAAACAGATTTTTAAAACCGGAATTGATCATGATGCCAAGGATTTAGCTCCATTTGAGCATGTGGTAGACCAGTTCCAGTACCGTAAAGATGTAATTTTGAAAACCTTATCCGACAACGGTTATGCCTTGTCTGATTTTCAGGCAATTTGTGGCCGTGGCGGATTATTAAAACACATTCCAAGTGGAACCTATCAGGTAAACGACGCCATGATTCGCGACATTGAGAATCCGCCATATGGCGAGCATGCTTCCAATTTAGGCGCACTTCTCAGCAAGGATATGGCGGACAGCGTAGGCATTCCGGCATTTATCGTTGACCCGGTTTGCGTAGATGAGATGACGGAAGTTGCACGCGTTACCGGTTATAAGGGAATGCAACGTGAGAGCTTTTTCCATGCATTAAACCACAAGGGAATGGCACGTCGTGCAGCAGAGCAGCTTGGTAAACCTTACGAAGAGCTGAATCTGATTGTTGTGCACATGGGCGGCGGTGTCTCCGTAGCTGCACACAACCACGGACGTGTAATCGATGTATACAACGTAAAGGACGAAGGAAGTTTTTCCTTAGACCGCGGAGGTTCCTTGCCAACCAATGCATTGATCAACCTTTGTTTTTCCGGAATCAGCAAAAAAGAAGTAAAGCAGCTTCTTGGTTCCAAGGCAGGTGTCTTTTCCTATTTGGCGACAAAAGATTTTATCGAAGTAGAGGATCGTGCTTTGAACAAGAAGGAGCCGGAAGCCAAATTGATTTTCGACGCATTGGCTTATCAGCATGCCAAAGACATTGGCGCTATGGCTGCTGTTTTGCATATGGACGTGGACGCCATTGTATTAACCGGCGGTATGGCTCACAGCAAGGCTTTCGATGCAGCCATTGCTTCTTATGTGGAGAAAATTGCACCAATTGTTATTTTACCGGGAGAAGCAGAAATGGATTCTCTGGCCCTTGGTGCTTTGCGCGTACTTCGCGGAGAAAAGGCAAGCCTTTACGAATAATTTCTCAAGACACGAGAAGGAGTAGTTATGCCAATAAATTATAATTTTACCGATTTGGTAAATACCATTGAACCCGGCCACCTGATGGCGACTTCCAATTCTTTTCAGGATATGATGATGCGTTACCAATGTGCCATCATGGAAGTCGAGACGAAGATTCGCGTTTTGAACGAGGAGTTTTCTCTACGCATGCGGCGTAATCCCATCGAGTCCATTAAGACCCGTATGAAATCCCCTGCCAGCATTTATGAGAAAATGGAACGTCGTGGCTATCCCCTTACTATCGATAGTATGGAACGGAATTTAAACGACATCGCCGGAGTTCGCGTCATCTGTTCGTTCCCGGAAGACATTTACAGTGTCGCCCGCTTAATTACCGAACAAGATGACATAATTGTACTTCAGATTAAGGACTACATTGCCAATCCGAAGCCCAACGGTTACCGTTCCCTTCATCTGATTGTTGCAGTCCCAATCTTTCTCGCTAATGAGAAGAAGAACATGAAGGTAGAGATTCAATTCCGAACCATTGCCATGGATTTTTGGGCCAGTCTGGAACACAAGGTAAAATATAAGAAAGATGTAGAAAATCCAGAGCAAGTAGCGAAAGAACTAAAAGAATGTGCTGATATTATCGCTTCGGTAGATTACCGAATGCAGGAAATTGAGCATTCCACTTCTTTGGTGGGCAAAGAAAAGAAAGAGTAAACATAACAACCACGTTTGTCTACAGTTTGGGGCTATCGCTTTAGATGATTAAATCATCTAAAGCGATAGCCCCTATCTTGGTTCTTATTATCCTTCAATCATAATGGTATGTTTCTCAGGAATCTTCTCTTCATTCTTTGGAATCATTAGTTTCAATACACCGTCTTCAAATCTCGCTTTCACATCTTCGGTATTAACCCCATCTCCGATGTAGAAGCTTCGCTGCATACTTCCTGCATAACGTTCCTTACGAATGATTCTTCCCTTCTTATCCTGCTGGTCTTTATCAAGCCCCTTGGCTGCCGCCACTGTCAGATAACCATTCTCCAGATTCAACTGGATCTCATCCTTCTTAAATCCAGGCAGGTCAATATCAACTTCGTAGGCCTTCTCATGTTCCTTCACATCCGTCTTCATGAGTTGCGCTGCATGTTTCCCATACAACTTCCTGTCCGCATCTTCGAATCCTCTAAAGGCTGGAAAATCGAAATCCATAAAATCATCAAACAACTTCTCTCCTAATAAACTTGGGTACAACATACTTCATTCCTCCTTACTCATACGTTTCATTATCTTTTGTATTGAGCAACGGGACGGAGGGTTCAGATTCTTTCAATCTTCTCTGTTCCTTTGTTCTGATTATGTTATACCACCAATTGTTAGCACTGTCAATAGGTGAGTGCTAATTTTTTTAAAATTTTTTCTATAGGATTGAGCCTTTAAATAGGAGTTTCTTTTCAAAAAATACCGCCCTCAGCCACTGCCTTTTTGACCAATAGCTGAGGGCGATATATTATCATGACTCTCACAAGAATTCTACTTAATAACCATTCCCATATCCAATAGATAACCCATCAAGGATAAATAAGTAATCTGCGGTGTCTTTGCAACTTCACCGGTCCAATCCATCGTATTGATGGTTTCGTACTGACTCTTTACTTCCTTTATCAATGTTTCCCATGAGACCTTGAAGCTTTCGAATTTTTCTGATTTTAGAGACTTGCAAATGGAATCGTACGCATCCACTTCCTTCATTAATTCATCAAGTCTGGCTTTTTCATTCACTGCCTTCACTTCACAACTTCTGCCTTTTTCCTGATATGTAGCTAATGCTTCGATTCTATCGCATAAACTACTTGCATAAAACCATACATCCGTCGCTTTCTTCTTCTCAGAATACTTTACGGTTACTTTACAGGTTAATTTCTTCTTACCACATTTCGCCGTAATGGTGCACTTTCCTTCTCCGACACCCTCAACGGTTCCATCCGCATACACATCTGCAACGTTCTTATTCGAGCTAGACCATTTGACAGTCTTTTTAAAATTGGAAACCTTCAACTTCGCAGTTGCATCTTTCTGAATCGTGAGTTTTGTCTTAGATAACTTCGGTGCCTTTGCCGCCTGTGCATTGAATCCCGCTACGCCTACAACTAACGCCAACGTAAGCAACACACCAACGATCTTTTTCATTTTCTTCATGTTGAACCCCTTTCTAAATACAATTCATGCCGCATGTTTCACGCGCTTATACACTGATATTATAACATAATCTTCTAATTTGCGACACTAAATTTATTTACTATCTTCCCAATTCAGTTTCTGCCCATTGTATAAAAAAGGTAGTCTCGTCCATTTGTTCATATAATGGCAATTGATAAAGAAACTATCTTGATTATTGTCCTCACACTTTTCAAGGCTCATTTCAAGCGGTAATGGAAAACGTAACTCGCTTTTTCCATTAATGGTTAGATCACGACAGTCTACCAGCTTATTATCACGATAGAGCTGTACGGAGTAATTCCCCCTAAAGATTACGGGGTCTGTGTCCTTTTTTATCGCCTCATGCGTAGCATTTTTAGAGCAAACGCAAATTACGTCATGGCCCTTAAACACATAGCCGAATATTCTTCCATCCGTTTGCAAAGTACTCGTGCCTTTTTTGCAACATCTGCTATACACTTCCGAGAAATCCGCCCCTTTGCAACGATAGATTTGCCCCTGATACACTATTAAATCTCTGTCAAATGAAATCATTTCTCTTCCACTTGCTGTATCCGCATACACTGTTTCCATGCATGTTGGTCTTTCTTCCATGCTCTTTATCTCGACCGGCTCGTATTTCTGCTGTTTCAGGTACGCTACAAATTGCTTAACCGCTTCCGGCTTACAAATCATCAACTGATTATATTCCACTACCGATGAAATTCTCTGTATTTCTGCAATTTGCCGATTGTCTATGCCTGCTTTTCCTTGTCCTGAAGCGCATCCCACCGTCAAAAACAGCATGCTT
>SVEW01000165.1 GCA_015057205.1 Lachnospiraceae bacterium
ATACTACAGGTTTCTTCGTGGTCTTCTTCCGGCTTGCGGCTCTCACGAATTGCTTTTGCTGTTTCCGGGTCTAATGCGCAAGCATACTGTGCTTCCCAATCAAGCACACGACGGGCATCTGCCATTTTGTCATCCTGCTCTCTTGCTCCCGGAATTCCTTTTGCAATGTCCGCCGCATGGGCAGCAATCTTAGAAGCGATGATACCTTGTTTTACATCCTCCACATTTGGAAGTGCCAAATGCTCTGCCGGTGTTACGTAACAAAGGAATGCTGCTCCGCTCATTGCCGCTACAGCGCCTCCGATTGCACTGGTAATGTGATCGTATCCCGGCGCAATATCCGTAACAATCGGGCCTAATACATAAAATGGTGCGCCCATGCAAATAGTCTGCTGTACCTGCATATTGGCTGCAACCTGATTAAGCGGCACATGTCCCGGACCTTCCACCATAACCTGTACATTATGTTCCCAGGCACGCTTGGTTAATTCTCCAAGACGAACCAGTTCCTCAATCTGGCATACATCGGTAGCATCTGCCAGACAACCCGGTCTGCAGGCATCCCCCAGTGAAATCGTCACATCGTGTTCTTCGCAAATATCAAGAATTTCGTCAAAATACTCGTAAAACGGATTTTCTTCGCCAGTCATAGACATCCATGCAAACACCAGGCTTCCACCACGGCTAACAATATTCATTTTTCGTTTATGGTGCTTAATCTGATCGATGGTTTTGCGTGTAATACCGCAGTGTAACGTTACAAAATCCACACCATCCTCAGCATGCATACGGATTACATCAATAAAATCTTTGGCAGACAAGGTAGCCAAATCCCTCTGATAATGAATTACACTATCATACACAGGTACCGTTCCAATCATAGCCGGACACTCGGAAGTGAGTTTACGACGAAATGGCTGTGTATCTCCGTGAGATGACAAATCCATAATTGCCTCAGCTCCAAGATTCACTGCCTGCATAACCTTTTGCATTTCAATGTCATAATCCTTACAATCTCTTGACACACCCAGGTTAACGTTAATTTTTGTGCGAAGCATACTTCCCACACCCTGTGGATTTAATGATTTGTGGTGTTTGTTTGCACAAATTACTACCTTTCCTTCTGCTACCAGTTTCCGCAACGCTTCTTTATCCATGCGCTCCTTCTTAGCCACTTCTTCTAATTCCTTTGTGTAGATGCCTTTACGTGCTGCATCCATCTGTGTTGTATAACGAACCATCTTTTCCTTCTCCTCTACTTTTCTACAATTTCTGTTAATGTAGCAGCATGGTTTAAGGGACCGCTGCCTCGTCCCAAATCAAGTCCTGACAAAATAACAGTTGTCATATATTCCTTCGCCTGCACCACACTGTCGTAAAGCCTATAGCCCTTTGCCAAATTTGCTGCAATGCTACTGGAAAGCGTGCAACCGGTTCCATGGGTATTTGGATTATCAATTCTACGTCCATACACCCAATTAAGATCCCCGTTTTGTTTATTATATAAAAGGTCATCGGCATCCTGTCGCCGATGTCCACCTTTTACCAACACACTACACCCTAAACGCTCGCCCAATTCTGTTGCTGCGTTCTCCATATGCTGACGATTGCAAATACTTTTACCCCAAAGCACTTCTGCCTCCGCAATATTCGGTGTCAGAACAGTCGCTAACGGATACAAAATTTCGCACGCCCGCTCTATAGTCATTTTACCCACCAGCGTATCTTTACTACTGGCCACCATTACCGGATCGATTACTATATTTTTGGCTTTGTATTTTGTAAGTACCTGCGCAATAACATCTATCAACTCCGGTCCGGAAACCATTCCAATCTTCACTGCATCCGGTACAATATCTGAAAAAACGCTTATCAATTGTTTTTCCAAAAACTCCGGCGTTATGGGAAAAATCCCCTGTACCCCCATGGTATTTTGCGCAGTTACCGCAGTAATGGCACTCATTCCATATACTCCATTGGCCATCATCGTCTTCAAATCCGCTTGGATTCCTGCGCCGCCGCTGCAATCACTTCCCGCAATGCTCAACACACTCTTCATTTTCATAATCTACTCCATCACGCTATCACATCTCTAATTATCTGTCGCAACTCTTTACAGTTCTCCGTAATATTCTCCGCTGCAAAAACAGCAGATACCAACGCCACACCAGCCAACGGCAATCCCTCTAATTCCGACAGGTTTTCTTTTGTTATACCACCAATTCCAACCGCGGGAATCTCTACACTATTGCAGATATCCCTACATTCTGAAAAAGTAATTCCCTTAGCATCCGTTTTCGTTGACGACTCAAAAAGTGCTCCCACACCAAGGTAGTCGGCTCCCATTTTCTCAGCGGTTTGTGCTTGTTCAATGGTTTTGGCCGTAACGCCTACAATCAGATGCTTCTCCTTTAAAAAACCAATATCTTCCGGCAAGTCCGACTGTCCAAGATGCACACCATCTGCACCGCTTTGTATGGCCACGCGCCAGTTATCATTGATAATCAAAGGAACCTTGTAACGGTGACACACACTGGCCAATTGCTTTGCTTCCGCCAAAAACGACGCCTCTGTCATCTTTTTTTCACGAAGCTGAATCATAGTAGCCCCGCCCTTTAACGCATCCTCTACCACATCCACCATAGTTCTTTTGGTAGCATACCGCGGATCGGTTATGGCATACAGACGTAAATTGTCTTGTATCATAGTGCACTCTCCCTCCATTTTTCCTGTAGCATATGAGTAAGCTCTTCCACATTTTCGCATGTCATATAGGCACCTCGAACTGCGATGCCTTCTGCACCATTCTTGCGGATACTACCCACATTTTTATCCGAAATTCCACCAAGCGCAATTACCGGTACCGTTGCCATGCCCACAGTTTGAGCCAAAGCCTCTAGCCCCAACGGGATTGCCTCCGGCTTACAGGTGGTTTCAAAAATAGGACTTAGCGTAACATAAGTTGCCCCGGCACAAATTGCCTTTCGTACTTCTCCCTGACTATGACAAGATGCACCCAACATCCAAAATGCCCGCCTCTCCTTTCCTTGCATCCCCATAAGCGTATCCATGGAAACGTGCAAATACGGATGTTTTAGCCTCATGGCTGCCCATACATGCTCATGTAAAATCAAACGGGTACTATACCGTTCACAAATGGGCATAACTTTCCTTGCCAGCCATTCATACGCTTCATCCGATGCACCTTTTTCACGCAATATCAACCCATATACCCCGCTTTGGCAGATCTCTTCTACCCGGGTAAGGAAGGACCCTTTCACTATACTACTGTCCGTAATCGCAATAATTTTACACATACAAATAATCGTTTAAAACAGGCTGTAAGCCTTCTCCTTCCATATCCTCATACATGGTCTGAAAACTTCTACCGTCATCAATTTCAAATTGCTCATCTCCGGCTTCCTGTGCTTGCTGTCCCTGATATTTTTCCTCATGGTCTCCAATTCCCGTAGATACGCCTGCGGAAATTTTCGTAGCTGCAATCTTTGCAATACCATTTCGGAAGGTTGCACTTTCTCTCGATGAAACCGTAATTCCTGCATAAGGCAAGAAAATACGATACGCACAAATAATCTGCAACAGCTGACGCTCATGCACATTTTCTGAATGAATGGTTTCATTCCCTTTTATTGGACGTAATCTCGGACACGATAACGAAATCTCTGCGTGCGGATACTTTTTTTGCAAAAGTGACGCATGCAATGCCGTGGCCAAGGCATCCTTACGAAAATCCGCCAATCCTAAAAGTGCCGCAAAGGCAACACCTCTTACACCGCCCTTCAAAGCCCGCTCCTGGGCATCAAACCGGTACGGCCAGCAACGTTTATGTCCCGCAAGATGCAGACTTTCATACATGGTAGTATCATAGGTTTCCTGAAATACCGTGACGTAATCTGCACCACATTCGTGTAGGTATGCATATTCGTCCGTATTTAACGGATAGATTTCAAGGCCAACCATACGAAAATACTCTTTTGCCATTTTCACCGCTTCGCCTATGTAGTGCACATCACTTTTGGCTCTGCTCTCACCGGTCAGAATTAAGATTTCCTCCATGCCGGAATCTGCAATTACCTTCATTTCGTGACGAAGCTGAGCTTCATCCAATATATTTCTCCGAATATGATTAAAGCAATTAAATCCACAATACACACAATAGTTCTCGCAATAATTTGCGATATAAAGTGGTGTAAACAAATACACCGTGTTTCCAAAATGTTTGCTGGTCTCCGTACGGGCTTTTTGAGCCATTTGCTC
>SVEW01000166.1 GCA_015057205.1 Lachnospiraceae bacterium
TAATACATCGAATCAATATCTACCGCATATGGGAGGCCTTTTGGTGGTTTGCGTTTCGAATCTTTGGAATCCTCGTCCTTTGCACATTGGAGAAATCCTTCAAGACTACCATATTTGATATCATCTTTTACCGGATCATATGCAACACGCTCACCGTGCTTTCTTTCGCTTTTCACAAGCATCTTTTGAAAAAGAACGTGTTCTCTATTTTCTAGCGCCATATTTGCCACCCATTCCGCGACTCCTTCGTAACAAAATCGAGAATAAGACATATCAAGAATGCAGTCCTTCGACATCGTTAGATAATGCACGTATTCATGCAACAGACACCCCATCGCCGACATCCACGAAACACCAAGTACGATTGCATTTTTAGATGGCATCTCGAAGCCATTGGCCGAGGCCGTGTTTTGGAAATCCGCATATATTTCCACTTTCTTCATTTCTGCGGGCAAATAATCTTCCAAAAATTCACGGGCTTCTTCAAAATCCTTTTCCCTTTTCGGTTCCATCCGATTGTAATTGCGAACCATTTCCTTGTATCCCAATTTTTTGAAGTCCCGATTGTAAAAACACCAGATTGCATCGTTTCTCTCAATTTCATAATCCGCCTGGTAAATATTTCTATCACCGTGCATATCTTCCCATCCGCGATTACATGGTTTATAGGCAATTTTGGAAAACTCCTTATAGTTTACTTTGCAATCAATACTCTTTAGCCATGCGTTTTTCGCTTCCTCAAGCTCATTTGGCTCGGCACTTTCCCAATTTCCAGACAGCTTCTCATAAGCTTCCAAGGACTTCTGCTTCATATACCACATGGAAAAAGCTTTGACCGCAGCCTTCGTCATCCGCACCTGTTCTGCATTAAAAATCCGAGCATCCATCATCGGAACGCAAAAATCCAGCAGAAACATATTTTTCTTTTCGGAAAAAAAGGCCGCAATTGCATCATCACTTACCTTCTCATCTTCCACAGCAATCAGATGATTGGATTCGCAATATAAATAAAATAACCCATATTGTTCAAGTCCCGTTGCTTTATGAACACGATTCAGCCCCGTCCACAACGCATCGAAGGTTATTCCATTTTCAATATTTACCTTTTCACCATCCATCCACTCATTGACATAAATATCCGTTCCATCACGGCGTTTGCCCAGAATCTTATCCGCATATTTCACCAACACAGATTCTTTTTCAATGAATTCCTTTGCCGTCGCTTCTTCAAAAACATCTTCCTTGAAATTGTAATCTATCCCATCGTATGTCGTCACTTTGAAACATTTCGCTTTCTGCGGTGGACGGTTATTCACCGCCAATCCCGGAACCACATGCTGTTTCCAGGCCGTCTGTATCTTCTCAGTCTGCACACTCTTAATTCTGCAAGCCGCTAACGAATTCAATATAATCCCCACTATACATACAATTCCCACCAGTTTTCCATTTTTCATTATATACTTCTCCTTTTGGGTCGTTCCCAAATACGCGATACAGATAGACTCCCTAACGGTGTTATCTATCCTCCGCTTCCATCTGCTCCTTCGCATAATCCGCTGCTTCAAAGTAGATATAATCCAAGGATTTACCCAGTACCTTCTCGAAATCCCCATCTGATTGCAAAAGCGCTATCGTCTTCTCCATGCCGTAAGTTTGGTAGACGTACTCCAGTATCACGGCATACTCCGTGTAATAATACATCGAATCAATATCTACCGCATATGGGAGGCCTTTTGGTGGTTTGCGTTTCGAATCTTTGGAATCCTCGTCTTTTACACACTGAAGAAATCCCTTATACTCCCCGTATGCCAGATTCCCCTCTGTGGAATTTTCCTCCGGAAAAACTTCCCGCAGAAATGGAATATACAATTGTGCTTCCCGATTTTCTAACCGCACTTGCGAAATCCACTGTGCCACCCCTTCCGAGCAAAAATCCGGACATGTGCTGTTCAGCATCTTTCCGCCATAAATGGTTAGAAAATGAATATACTCATGTAGTAAAGAATGCGCAACATTATACCAGTAATTGTTCATTACAATCTGAGGTTTGCTGTACGATGTTTTTCCTGCACTACCGGTGTCGCTGTGAAAATTCAAGAAAATCACAACTTTTTCCAATTTCTTTGGCAAATACGCTTTCAAAAACCTTCTAGCATCCGCAAAATCTTTTTCTCTCCTAGGCTCAACTTGACTATATTTCATTACCATCTGCTGATATCCCATTCGCTTAATGTCTTCTGCATAAAACGCCCACACCACATCCGGCCGCTCTATCTCATAATCTGCTGTATGTTCGGAAAAATCGCTATCAACACGGGTTTGATCCGACATTCTAAAAAAAGTCTTCGCAAGTTCTTTGTACTTTGCCTTGCAACCGATACTTTTTAACCATGCGTTCTTCTCCTGCTCAAGTTGTTTCCGGTCTGCCTGCTCCAGATTCCCGCACAATTTTTCGTATCGCTCCAAAGAGTTCTGCTTCACATACCAGGTGGCAAATGACCGCGCTGCTGCCTTGGTCATTTGTATCTGCTCCTCATCAAACACTCTTTTATCAAGCATCGGCATAGAAAAATCCAACAAAAACAGATTCCCTTCCTCAGAAAAATACTTTGCAATCGCATCGCCTCTCACTTCTGTCTCTTTTACGTCACAAAGTTTATTTTCCTCGCAATACAAATAAAATAATCCATATAATTCAAGTCCGCTTGCCTTATGAACCATATTCAGTGCCGTCCATAACGCTTCGAACGTAATCCCGTCCTCAATCGACGCCTTCCTTCCCTTAACCCACTCATTAACATAAATATCTTCTCCATCTCGGCTCTTTCCAAGAATCCTGTCCGCATAAGTAACTAATAACGTCTCGCGCTTGATAAACGTTTTCGCCTTCGCTTTTACAAAAGAAGATTCCTCAAAATTATAGTTAATACCTCCATAGTTCGCTGCTTGAAAATGTTTGGGTGGGTCAAGAGGTAAGTTGTCTTTTTCAGGTGGACGTACCACACTATGTTTCCACTCCAACTGCATTACAGTTGATTGTGTGATTTGCGTACCGCAAGCAGTGAATATGCATAGCAATAGACACGCTACGCAAATAAGACAACCTCTTTTTTCACTCATAGCTACTTCTTATCCTCCGCTTCCATCTTCTTCACCTGCTCCTTCGCATAATCCGCTGCTTCAAAGTAGATATAATCCAAGGATTTACCCAGTACCTTCTCGAAATCCCCATCTGATTGCAAAAGCGCTATCGTCTTCTCCATGCCGTAAGTTTGGTAGACGTACTCTATGATTGTACCGTATTCCGAGTAATCATATAAACTCGGTTCAACCGCAAATGGGAGTCCTTTCGGTGCCTTGCGTTTAGGATCACGCGAATACTTTTTCTTGACACAATATTGGATTCCCGAATAGGAACCATATTTCAAATCCAATTTCAAAGAGTCCGGCTTTATATCCCCCTCCGCAAACATCGGACGATAGCGTTCATATTCCCGGTTCTTCGTTCTAAAAATTGCGACCCATTCTGCCGTTCCCTCTACGCACAAATCAGAATCGCATCCATATAGAATCTTGTCATTTTTCACCGTAAGATAGTGAATATACTCATGGAGCAAACTTCGCGCTACGCATAGCCACTCATAATTCATCTTTATAACCATTGTTCCGCGCTGCGTAACCCCCGGAGCACCAGTATTATTATGAAAATCAATAATTATTCTTACTTTCTCAACTTTTTTCGGCAAATAGTCTTTCAGAAATTCTCTTGCATCCGCAAAGTCTTTTGCTCTAAGCGGTTCTAGCTCTGTATACTTTTTTATCATCTTTCGATAACCCAACCGTTTAATATCTTTATTATACATTATCCAAATAGCATCTGGTCGCTCAATCTCATAATCTGCTGGATCACTTCCGAGTCTGTCCTGAAAATACACATAATCCGTCAATTTTATGGGAATCTTAGAGAATTCCTTATACTGCTCTGTTCCACCAACGCTCTTCAACCATGCATTTTTTTCTTTTTCTAATTTTTCCTTATCGCAGTTTTCCAGATTTTTACATAATGCTTCATATTCCTCCAACGAATGTTCTTTTACATACCACGCCGCAAAGGATTTGGCCGCCGCCTTCGTCATAGCAACCTGCTCTTCTGAAAAAATCTTTTTATCAATCATCGGAACGCAAAAGTCCAGCAAAAACATATTTTCTTTCTTAGAAAAGAATTGTCCCATCGCTTCTTCCGTTATCTCCGCCTTCTCCTCAAC
>SVEW01000167.1 GCA_015057205.1 Lachnospiraceae bacterium
GATTGGCAGGTACTCTCTGGTTTTCCGATAATATGTGCTATCTCCCGAAGACTATATCCTTCATAGTAATGCAGGTATATCATTTCTCGATATTTTTGAGGTAACTGCAAAACATCTTCTAAAATCCTGTCTTCTTTTGTGCAATTTTCCGTGTTTTCCGGAATAGGTATGTAGTCTACACGTTTTTTCCAGGAGCTTTTTAAAACATCCTTACACCAGTTTCTTGTGACAGTTATAAACCATGCCCTCTCATGATCCTGATCCCGAAACATAACCGGTTTTTCCATATATTTTAAGAAAACCGATGATACTGCATCCTTCGACTCTTCTACATTTTTCAAATATAGAAAAGCGGTCCTATATACCAGTTCAACTTGCCTTTCATATATTTCTCTGATTGTGTTCGTATCCATAGTCAAACTCCCTGCTACTGTTTTTTCTTACGATGTACCCTTACATTATATACACGATTCAGCTCCAAAAACTATCCATTTTGGGTAAAAAAAGAGGAATTAGTTAAGAAGGGAAAGGGGTTTGCTCTTCCCAAAAAGTATGTTATGATAAATGCGAAAGAGAAGGGAGTGGGATTAATGAACAAAGTGATTAAAGTGGTAGTGCTAGCACTTATGTTATTGTGCATGATTGTTCATGTGGTAATAGCAGCGAAGCGTAAGGAAAAACTGAGCAAAGTTGTAGGCAGTGGTTGGACACTGATTATTATTATTTGGTTATTCCTTACAATTATCGACGAACTGAAGCTGTTCTAGAATTCATAATTGGAGAGGTTGACATGAAGAAAATAATAAAAGTAGCATGTGTACCACTTATTGTGCGCATTATATTTCACATTTTGTACAGTGTTACAATTGCGTCGTTACCGTTTATAATCAAATATATGATAGACGACGTTGGGAAAACAAGAACGTTGTCTGCATCCTGGAATTATATAACCCTATTCGTTTTGATGATTGCAGTTGCCATGGTGGCACAATACATTTCGCAAAAGGCTTCGTGGAAAGCTGAATATAAGATATTTCTGGAACTGAGGGGAAGATATTTTGCAACCATCATGAGTTATCCGAAGAGTCGGTTTGGTACGAACAGCATTGGAAATTACACTTCAAAAATTGAAAATGATGTGGTGACAACGACAGAGATGATAGAGTATGGGCTTGAAATTATAGAAAATGTTATCAGTTTGGTTGTATATGCGGTATTTTTGTTTTTGCTGAATGTGAAGCTGGCAATCGTAATTTATCTGGTGACGGTGATGACAATGTTTTTGCCAAAGATAACAGCACATCGCTTCGCGGAACGAAAAAATAAGTTGTTACTGGCTACAGGCGATTACCTGGAAAAATTAAGTGATCTTATGCAGGGATTTTATAGTACAACAAATACAACACGGGACGGAGTCGTCCGTCGTCATGGTGATGAGTTGGAAAAATTGGAGCGGAGCAGGTATCAATTCGGTACGTATAAAACCTTCGTAAATGTTTTTAACGGAAGTGTCATGTATTTGATTGACATAGTAGCGTTTGCGGTTATTGCAATCTTTTTGTCGAAAAAAATGATTACCGTGGGTGTTGCTGCGGCGACTCTTACCTATATACGCGAGTTTGCGCTTCCACTGCGTGGTGTTGTGGATGGAATTAGTGCCTTCAAATCTGTGCGACCAGCGGCTGAGCAAGTAATATGCGAAGCGTATGAAAAAATTGCGAAGAAGAAGGCAATCAAGAATTTTTCAAATATAGTGGTAGATAATGTAGAAAAGCACTATAAGGGAATAAGAGGGAAAAAATATACGTGTACGATAACTGCTGGTAAGAAATATCTTGTGCAAGGGGAAAATGGATCCGGTAAGTCGACTTTGTTAAAAATGTTGGCGCAGGTCACACTGCCGGATGAGGGTATGCTAAAAGTTGACAATATGGATTTATCAGAAGTTGATATTTCGAATATATTGCTTTATATTCCGCAGGAAAATCACATTTTCAAAGAAAATTTTGCAAATAATATTACATGGTTTGGGAGTGTGGGAAAAGAAAAGTGGCATGAAATTGAGAAATATTTTGGCGCGGCTATGAGCGAAAATTTACCGACGCATTCAAATTGTAGTAAGCTGAGCGGTGGTGAAAAACAACAGATAGGAATTTTGCGGGCACTAATGGAAGACAAGCCGATTATTGTTTTAGATGAACCATTTGCTGCCATGAGTTCCGAGCGGGAGCTGGTTTTCACACAATTGCTTTTGGAAATGAAAAATAAGACGATTATTATGGTTTCGCATAATAAGAGCAAAGAATATGCGGATCTATTTGATGAAGTTATTCTAATGGAGGACATGAGAATGTGTTCTTAATTCAAGGGGCTGTTGCACTAAGTGGCAGCTCTTGTTTTTTGCACAAAGATGGAATCGATAGGGTTTTTATGCTAAAATAGTAGAATAAAGGATTTTGAAAAAGGGAAAACAAATGATACAACAGAATAAGAAAGACAAACGAATATTCATTCTAAGCGAAGAGAAGCCGGCAAAGGCTGTTTTTAAGCTTGGGATTCCTTTGGTTGCGGGCATGTTTATAATGGTGCTTTATAACCTGGTGGATACCTATTTTATCGGTTTGACAAAGGATGATTATCAGCTTGCAGCAGTGAATCTGGCCTATCCCATTATGATGATTGCCATAGCGGTGGCGAATATGGTGGGAACCGGAGCGGCTTCCCTGATTGCACGCAGTCTTGGTGCGGGGCAGACGGAGAAGGCGAATCACACGGTTACCGTTGGGGTATTGCTGACGGTAATAAACAGTGTGCTTATGACGGTCGTAGGACTTTATTTTTTGCAGGAGATTGTAAGCGGACTTGGTGCAAAAGCAAATACCGTAGCGTTTACCGAACAGTATGCAGAAGTGATTTTGTGGGGAAGTATTTTTACCATGGGAAGTTTTACCCTGGGACAACTGCTTAGGAGCGAAGGCTCTGTGAAGATTTCCATTATGGGTATGGTGATTGGAACCATTGCAAACATGATTCTGGATCCGGTGTTTATTTTTGGATTAGGACTGCAGATTCGCGGGGCGGCCATTGCTACCATTCTTGGCAATGCGCTAAGTACAGGCATCTCGCTTTGGTTTTATATAAGCGGTAAGACGCTTTTAAAAATGCGTTGGCGCTATCTGCGACCGACAAAGGAGATTCTAAAAGAAATCTTTTGGGTTGGCGTGCCGGCAACGTTGGAGACGTTGCTAAGTTCGGTGGCTTATATCGTAAATAATAATCTGGCGGTTGGGTATGGTGAACTGACCGTTGCGGCCATGGGAATTGCCCAGAAAATAATGACGCTTGGTAACTACATTTATCAGGGCATGGCTTCGGGAACACAACCGTTGATGGGCTATAATTATGGTGCAAAAAATTACGCACGTATGCTACAGGTGCTGAAAGCTGGATTGTTGGTTGTAAGTAGCATGGAGGGAGTCGTCATGCTGGTGTTTGGCGTTTTTGCTCCGCAGTTGATTGGAATATTTACCGAAAATCCGGAGGTAATCGATATTGGAAGTTGCGTACTTCGGGCTGTTATGTGTATTTTACCATTTGTAGGTGCGGTTTCTATGAGCCGAACTTCTTTTCAGGCGATGGGAAAACCGCAGTACGCTTTTGGAATCACACTTATGCGACAGCTGATTTTATATGTGCCATTGTTGTTGGCATTGAATTGTTTTATTGGTTTTTACGGTATGATCTGGGCACAGCCAATTACGGAAGTGATTATGATGATGGTGTCCGTGGGAATATTGTATCGTATTATTAAGAAATTACAAAATGGAGGAGATGGAAATGTTTCGACAGATGAGACGTAGCAAACAATTGCTTTCAAAGGAAGATACGGAAGCGGTATTCATTCGTAATACGGTAGGCGTTTTGAACGTATTGGGGGATGATGGCTATCCGTATGGTGTGCCGATTAGTTATGTGTATCAGGATGGTAAAATTTATTTGCATTGTGCCAAAGAAGGGCATAAAATAGATGCCATTCGTGCCTGTGATAAGGTTAGCTTTACCGTGGTAGACAAGAATGAAGTGATGGAAGAGGAGTATACCACTTATTTTCGTAGTGCCATTGCTTTTGGACGCATTAAGGAACTGACAACACGGGAGGAA
>SVEW01000168.1 GCA_015057205.1 Lachnospiraceae bacterium
ATGTTGTCCGGATGAAGGGTACGTCCGGTACCACCACCGGATGCAACGGAGAAGTACTTCTTACCCTGCTCGATACATTCTTTCTTATAGGTTCCGGCAACCGGATGCTGGAAACGAGTTGGGTTCGTTGAGTTACCGGTAATGGAAACACCAACGTTTTCTTTGTGCATGATTGCAACACCTTCCTGAACATCATCGGCACCATAACATTTAACGGTAGCACGAAGTCCTTCAGAATATGCCTTTTCATAAACAGTCTCTAATTTAGCACTTGCGTAATCATATTTCGTCTCAACATAAGTAAATCCATTGATTCTGGAAATAATCTGTGCAGCATCTTTACCAAGACCATTTAAGATAACGCGAAGTGGTTTCTTACGAACCTTGTTTGCCTTCTCAGCAATACCGATTGCACCTTCTGCTGCTGCAAAAGACTCATGACCTGCCAAGAATGCGAAACACTCGGTTTCTTCTTCCAATAACATTTTTCCAAGGTTTCCATGTCCAAGACCAACCTTACGATGGTCTGCCACAGAACCCGGAATACAGAAGGACTGTAATCCTTCGCCGATTGCTGCAGCCGCATCCGCTGCACGACGGCAATTCTTCTTAATTGCGATAGCTGCACCAACGGTGTATGCCCAACAAGCGTTTTCAAAACAGATTGGCTGAATTTTCTTAACCTGCTCATACACATCAAGGCCAGCATCTTTCGTAATCTTCTCAGCTTCTTCTAAGGAGCTGATGCCATATTTCTTCAAAACTTCCGTAATCTGAGGAAGTCTTCTTTCATAAGATTCAAATAATGCCATGTCGCTTCTCCTTTCCTATTCCTGTCTTGGGTCGATAATCTTAACGCAACCCTGCTCTTCCGTTACACGTCCGTAGGAGCCTTTTGCTTTCTCCCATGCAGTGTTTGGATCATCGCCTTTTTTAATAAAGTCAGTCATTTTTCCAAGAGAAACAAACTGATATCCAATAACTTCATTATCCTTGTCAAGCGCAATACCGGTTACATAACCTTCTGCCATCTCCAAATAACGAACACCTTTCTCTTTGGTTGCATACATGGTACCAACCTGAGAACGAAGACCTTTACCAAGATCCTCAAGTCCTGCTCCGATTACAAGTCCGTCATCGGAAAAAGCACTCTGAGTTCTTCCGTAAACGATCTGTAAGAACAATTCACGCATTGCTGTATTGATTGCATCACACACAAGGTCTGTGTTCAATGCCTCGAGAATGGTCTTTCCCTGAAGAATCTCAGCTGCCATAGCCGCGGAATGTGTCATACCGGAGCATCCGATGGTCTCAACCAATGCCTCTTCTATAATACCGTTCTTTACGTTTAATGTAAGCTTGCAAGCACCCTGCTGTGGTGCACACCAACCTACTCCATGAGTAAAACCGGAGATGTCTGAAATTTGTTTTGCATGCGTCCATTTACCCTCCTGTGGGATTGGTGCCGGCTCATGCTTTGCACCCTTAGCTACAGGACACATTAATTCTACTTCCTTTGAATAAATCATGTTATTCTCCTTTCCTATATCTTTCTACGAAGACAACGGCCCCCGTTTGATCCATATTGTATGTGAATAAAAACACACTAACATCATTGTACATTGTTTTTTACAATTCGTAAAGAGCTTTTGTCCCTATTCAGCGTTTTGTCACAATATTCTCCTGACTCTTGTAGATAGAATTGGAAGGTATTACCCCTCGCACCGGAGATAATGGATAAATATTCGTGTTTTTGCCTATAATCGTACCCGGATTCAACACACTATTGCACCCAACCTCCACATAATCAGAAAGCATGGCACCAAACTTCTTAAGACCTGTCTCAATAGTACTATTACCATTTTTAACCACTACCAGAGTCTTGTCCGATTTCACATTGCTGGTAATACTTCCGGCTCCCATATGAGACTTGTATCCCAGAATAGAATCGCCCACATAATTATAATGTGGAACCTGGACATTATTGAATAATATTACATTTTTAAGTTCCGTCGAATTTCCTACCACACAATGATTACCAACAATGGCGTTTCCGCGGATAAAAGCACCAGGTCGTACTTCTGTCTCTTCTCCTATAATAGCCGGTGCAAGAATGGTCGCCGTTTCAAATACTTTCGCTGATTTAGCAATCCATACATGCTCGCTGACTTCCTCATAAACTGTTTTATCCAGTTTCTCACCAATTGCAATAATCCACTCTTTGATAAGTGGCAACGCCTCCCACGGATACGTCAACGTCTCAAGATAAGAACCGGCAACGCTCTCTTTTAATGTATACATATTTTCGATTTTACACTGTTCCATTTCTCTTACTCCTATTCAAAGACAAAGGAAATACCGGATTCCTTGTCATATTTTAATTTCGCATCAAATACATTACCGGCTTTACTCTTAAACCCGGTCACTTTTTCAGCTGTTGTTCCATTGGTAAAAAGCTCCGTCATCACGTCGTCGGACAAATCTACCTGGGCCACCATATGCGATACTTTAAATCCACAGTCGCATTCATGGTAAAATTTAGAGCGAATCAGTTTCTTTTCGCAGTTTGGACATGCCACACTACTCTCTACCGGCTTCACTTCATCCGGGAAAAAGAACTTCACTTCCGCATCCACCAACTGCAAACAGGCATCAAATTTCTTACCACTTTTGGAAGTAAACCCGGTAATCACATCGGTTTTCCCTTCCGACAAAAGTGTTTTTAGCTGTGTTTCCTTAATCTTCACGCCTGCAATCTTGCCAACGGAAAAACCACAGCTTTCTTCCTCATCACGCTTATAATTTGCACATCCAAACCCAAACGGCGTTACAACCAAATCGCCTCCACACCTTGGACATACCACGCCTTTTACCTTCTTAGCTTCTACATGGTCAAAATCGAAGGAAATGTTGAAACCACCCTCTTCGTTTTGCTCCATCTTGAGGCATGCATCGAACTTCTTACCGCTTTTACTCTTAAATCCGCGAATCGTGTCGGTCATACCTTCTTTTACAAGCTTCTTCGCCTGTTCTAAATTTAATGACTTTCCACAGATTGTACCTATGGAAAAGCGACAGCTCTCAGGATTGTCTGCATCGTAGCTACTGCACCCAAATCCAAACGGCGTTTTTACCATAGGTGCCTGACAAGCCGGGCAGAAAAAGTCCTCAATATAGTATGCTTCTTTATCATCAAAATCAAACACCACCTGGTGCTTTCCTTCTACATCTTTTTCAAGTCGCAAAACCGCAGCAAACTTTTTGCCGCTTTTAGATACAAATCCTTCAATCAATTCCGTCTTACCATTTGTTAAAAGTTCCGTTACCTGTTTTGTCGATAACTTCTTACCTGCAATGGTTCCCACAGTAAACTGACAGGTCTGTTCCTCTTTGTGCGTATCCGCATTTTCGCATCGATAACCGAAGGAATAAATCTGCATCTGTCCACCACAATCCGGGCAGGTAACATTCGAAAGCACCTTCGTTTCCACCTCATCAAAGGAAAAACCAATGTTTACTTTTCCGTCTTCCTCCTTATGAAGTGCAAGTGCCGCTTCAAACTTCTTACCGACTTTTGATGAAAATCCCTTTAGTACCTGAGTTTTTCCATTTTCCAACAATTCTTTAACTTCTGCTAATCCCAGGGGTCTTCCTGCAATCGTGCCAATAGCAAAATTGCACCCACTCCCATCTTTCTGATAAGCTTCACAACCGTATCCAAATGGTGTGGTAATCATCTGCGCACCACACTGCGGGCAAGGTACACCAATCTTCACGCGGGAAATATTGGCCCCTTCTTTCAAATCAACCAAATCAACAATACGATTTTGAATCGGCTCTTTTAAATCCCTGTCAATAATCGCCTGGGTTTCACTGCGAATAAATTCTTCTAATTTTGCCCGGTAACTATCAAAAGGGACGGTTCCGTTCGTAATACCATCTAATCCTTTTTCCCACGATGCTGTCATCTTCGGGTTCAAAAGCGCCGGAACCGTTAGGTTTACGACCTCAAAGATCATCTCTCCCAATCGACTCGGTGTCAATACCTGTGACCGCTTATTCAAATTTAAATAACCTACACGCACAAGTTTCGCAATAATCTCCGCTCTGGTAGCGCTGGTTCCAATTCCGGATCCCTTCATTTGTGCACGCAATTCTTCG
>SVEW01000169.1 GCA_015057205.1 Lachnospiraceae bacterium
GCCCTTCAGTAAGGAAAGATCTGCTGCATTCGCACCACCCATACCAACTTCTTCATCTACTGTAAAAAATGCTTCGATTGGCGGATGTGGCACATCGGTACTGTCAAGCAATGCCATGGTCATAGCAACTGCAATACCATCGTCAGCACCCAATGTCGTATCTTTTGCCTTTACGTAGCCGTCTTCTACGAAAAGCTGAAGTGGATCCTTCTTAAAGTCATGATTACTTCCCGGTCTCTTCTCGCATACCATATCGATATGTCCCTGAATGATAACCGGCTCGCTATTCTCATAACCGGCAGTACCCGGTTTATAAATAATAACGTTATTCGCCTCATCCTGATGATATTCAAAGTTATGTGCTTTTGCAAAATCAACAAGATAGTCACTAATCTGTTTGGTATTAAATGTTCCATGAGGGATCTGACTAATCTCCTCAAAATACTGAAATACTTTCTTTGGTTCGTAGTTTTCTAAAACTGCCATCTTTTTCTTCCCCTTTTTTACATTATCTTTTTCATTAGACAGGGGCTTGGTATGGCCAAACCCCTGCAAAAGCTCCATTTTCTATAATTACTCTTCCGGAACGACAATTAAATCTTTCGTGAAGTTATTTAATACTTCGCATCCATCTTCCGTAATCAATACCAGGTCTTCGATACGAACGCCAATGCCTTCTTCTGCAATGTAAATACCCGGTTCTACAGAGAAACACTGACCCGGTTTGATAATATCGGTATTAACGGAAGATACATCGCCAAATTCATGATCTTCCAAACCGATGGAGTGACCGGTTCTGTGTGTAAAGTACTGTCCAAAACCTTTCTCCTCGATGTAATTTCTTGCTGCAAGGTCAACGTCACACATTCTGTTACCCGGCTTTGCTGCTTCGATACCACGTCTGTTTGCTTCGCAAACAATATCGTAAATCTCTCTCTGTCTTTCGGAAACTTCACCGATAAATACGGTTCTTGTCATATCCGATGCGTAGTTGTCCTTCATTCCACCGATATCCAGAATTACGCAATCGCCGTGTTTACCCTTAGAATCATCGGTAACATGATGTGGATCTGCTGCCCCTTTGGCATATGCGGTAATTGGGTCAAAGGAAAGTCCTTCGCATCCTACCTCTGCGTAAAGCTCTTTTACTTTTGCATTTAACTCTTTCTCCGTAAGACCTTTCACAACGTAAGGAATTAATTTCTCCATTACCTGATCATTCAATTTAGAAGAAATACGCATAAGTTCCTGTTCTTTCTCGTCTTTCACCATACGGATGTAGTCGATGATTGGAGAACCGTTTACATACTTGCTTCCACCGCCCAATTCCTGCAAACGAATAAGGAACTTCGCCGGCCAGGTCTTGTCGATGCCCATTACCTTATCCTTCTCTACGTAACGGGATAAGATTTCAACGCCATCCTCAATATCATCATAATAAATAATATCTACACCCAAATCCTGCTCCTGTGGGAACAATTTATTAATCATGAACTTGTGGTTTCCATTTACATTCAAGTATAACGCCAACAATCTTTCACCCGGGAAAATCCACTTTCCTGTTAAGTAGAAAATCGCAACCGGATCAGAAATGATCATCTGCGGTACTTCATTCTCTTTCATTGAGTTTAAAACTCGTGTTAATTTACCTTGGTCCATAGTACACCCCAACCTTTCTTATTGCTCTCGTGATGGAAACTCTTTGAATTTCCCCACAAGAAACATTATAGACCAGAGTACAGACATTGTCAATCAGCGACCACCGTCAAACTTTGTAAACTTGACAGTATCCGTTCATTGTGCGATGATAGTTTTGTACCTTAGTCTATAAGGTCATGCAATATGTAGGAGGTTTGCGAGGATGAAAATTACAGAAGGCTATATGCCATTTTTAGACTACAAGACATATTACCGTATTGTAGGCGAATCTACAGGAAACAAGAAGCCATTGGTTCTTTTACATGGTGGACCGGGGTCTTCTCATAACTATTTTGAGGTGTTAGATCGCATTGCCAAAGAAGATGGTCGTCAACTTATTATGTACGATCAGCTTGGATGTGGAAACTCTTACCTTGACGGTCATCCGGAATTATGGACTCGTGAAGTATGGATCAAAGAATTAATGGCTCTGCGTGAACATCTGGGACTTGATGAAATCCATCTTTTGGGTCAATCCTGGGGCGGTATGCAAGCTTTGGAATATGTATGCAATTATGAGCATACGGGAATTAAGAGCTTAATCCTTTCCAGCACTTTACCGGCTTCCTGGATGTGGGGTGAAGAGGCCAAAAGAAATATTTCCATGATGCCAAAAGATATGCAGGAAGCAATTAAGAAAGCCACGGAAAGCGGCGACTACTCTGACCCGGCATACCAGGCTGCAGAAGATGAGTACATGCTTCGTCACTGTGCCGGTGCATTAACGGAAGATTCTCCGGAATGTTTGCGTCGCCCGGTAAAAAAAGGGCGTGAAGCTTACGTTGTGGGTTGGGGACCAAATGAATTTACACCACTTGGAACCTTAAAGGATTACGATGTAACCGAGCAGTTAAAAGACATTAAAGAGCCATCCTTAGTCATCAGCGGTGGCAACGATTTGTGTACACCATACATTGCAAAATATATGTACGATCACATTCCGGATTCCGAATGGGAATTATTCAGAACCTGCAGACATATGTGCTTCGTGGAAGACAACGAACACTATGTAGATATCCTTGTTGATTGGATGAATCGTCACGACTAGACAATGGCATAAACGAATTTCACATCAAAAATCGGGCTTTTCACAGCCCGATTTTTGTATTTTACTATTGATCGAAATAATACACCAAAACATCCGTCAGCTTACGCATATCCAACGGTTTTGCCAAATGCTCATTCATTCCGGCATCCTTGGATGCCTGTACATCTTCCGCAAAAGCATTTGCCGTCATGGCCACAATCGGAATGGTTTTTGCATCCTCTCGATCCAATCCACGAATTTCTCTAGAAGCTTCATACCCATTCATGACCGGCATCTGAACGTCCATCAAAATCATATCGTAATAACCGGCAGGGTAGCTTTCAAATTTTTCCACTGCCTCTTTGCCGTTCTCTGCCTGCTCAATATTTAATCCACGAAGCTTTAGAATCTCGCAAACAATTTCGCGATTCAAGGCATTGTCTTCCACTACTAAAATCCGTTTATCTTCGAATCGTACAACCTTTTGTTCTCTGGTCCGCTCCTGCTTATTTTTATCATCCAGTTCAACAAACCGCAAATACACGCGCACCGTGAATCGTGATCCTTTCCCCTCCTTACTTTCCACGTGAATATCACCATTCATCATTTGGATAATATTCTTTGCGATAGCCATACCAAGTCCGGTTCCCTGAATCTTGTTAATTCGATCATCTTCTTCTCTCGAAAATGGCTTAAACAAAACCTTTTGGAACTCCTCGCTCATTCCAATCCCATTATCCGCAAAAGAAAATTCGTAATAACCGATTCCCGGCTGTCGTGCCGGCTTTTCCTGAACGCAAATATCAATTTGTCCACCATTCGGCGTATATTTCAACGCATTGCCCAGTATGTTGACAAATACCTGTTCCATACGCAGACTGTCACCAATTATGGTTTCATGCTCCACATCTACCATATGCAAACTCACTTTATGATGCCGTTGCTCAATTTCAGAATTCGCCATATCCAGCATATTATCCAAAAGCTTTCTAATATTGAACTTCTCTTCCTTAAGAACCATATTACCGGATTCAATACGGCTCATATCCAGCACCTCATTGATTAACCCCATCATATGCTCGCTTGATGTATTAATTTTTTCCAGGCAATCAACAACACGCTCTGTATCACCAATATGTGCTTTTGCAATGTTTGTCATTCCAATAATAGCATTCATCGGTGTTCGAATATCGTGACTCATTTTTGATAAAAAATCAGTTTTCGCCTGATTTGCAGAACTAGCTGCCTCATAGGCTTCTTTCAACGCCAGCTTTGTGCGCTCTTCTTCTCTTCGTGTCTCCGTAGTATCTCTACAAAGCAAAAACGCATAAATATGATTGGTCACTTCATCTTTTGAAAGCAACAAATTCAAACGGAAAAATGTATTTTCTATCCGACTACGCAATTCCGTCTCCACATTCGTTCGTCCTTCTTC
>SVEW01000170.1 GCA_015057205.1 Lachnospiraceae bacterium
GTATTATCTGGGCAGTTTTACTTTAGAACAATTATACGGAGAGTAAGAGACTATGGAATCACGCAGTCGTACCGAGTATTCCGCACGGAATTCTTCGGTGGCATTGATTTCACAATTGATACATTTATTTGTAGGATTCGCCCTTCGCATTGTTTTCACCCATACCTTGAGTGAAGATTATGTCGGAGTGAATGGTTTGTTTCTGGATATTATTAACATCCTTTCTTTATCAGAACTGGGTGTGGGAACAGCCATAACATACGCATTGTATCGTCCTATCGAAGAGGGTGATATTGAAAAGCAAAAGAGCTTGATGCGTGTGTTTCGTCAGTTCTATCACATGGTTGCGCTTATCGTTCTGGCATTGGGGTTGATTTTGATTCCTTTTATGGATGTCATTATCAAGGATCCGCCGAATGTTGAGCATTTGACCATCATCTATTTGTTTTATCTGGCCAGTGCGGTTTCCAGCTATTTGCTGGTTTATAAGAGAACGTTAATCGACGCGCATCAATTGGCCTACATTGGAACGGTTTACAATACGGTTTCCTGGGTCATACAGGATGGAATTCAAATTCTTGTATTATTGTTTACCCGGAATTTTATTCTGTTTTTGAGTATCAACTTAATTACAACCGTTGTTACCAATGTCCTTATTTCGCGAAAAGCAAATCAATTGTATCCTTTCTTGAAAGAACAAGAGATTCAGCCGCTTTCTATGGATGAATTAAGCGATATCCGCAAGAATGTTGGTGCAATGTTTTTGCATAAGATGAGTAGTGTTGTTGTAAATAACACAGACAACTTACTCATGTCTGCTTTTGTTGGTATCGTTAGTGTTGGAAAATATTCCAATTATTTGTTGATTACCAAGAGCCTTCGTAACATTGTTCGTAATTTCTTTCAGGGAATTATGGCCAGTGTTGGTAATTTGGGTGTATCGAAGAATCAAAAACATCTTGCCCGTGTTTTTCACGCAACCTTGTTTATTAACCAGTGGATAAGCTGTTTTGCATCCATCACTTTATTTGAGATTTTCAATCTTTTCGTCGGTATTTCTTTTGGCAAAAAGTATGTATTTGAAGTACCTGTGGTGGTGATGATCTGTTTAAATTTCTACCTAGGTACGTTGAGGGAAGGAATCCTTGTCTTTCGGGATTCTTTAGGAGTTTTCTGGTATGACCGGTACAAGGCCGTTGCGGAGGCAATTATTAATCTGATTGTCTCTGTGATATTGGCACAATATATGGGAACTGCGGGTGTTTTGCTTGGAACGGTGATTAGTACACTGACGACCTCTGCCTGGGTAGAACCTTATATGTTATATAAGCACCGCCTTGGAATCTCCTGGTTGGAGTTTTGGAAGCGAATCGCATGCTATATCCCGGTGAGCGGTATTGCCGTTATAATGACTCATTTTCTCTGTCAGTGTTATCACGGCAATGAGATTCTGATGATCCTATACCGCCTTGCAATTTGTGTGATTGTTCCGAATCTATGGATGCTTTGCGTGTATTGCCGGAACCGGGAATTTGTATTTTTGCTGGAGAAGGCAAGGGGATTATGGAAGCAAAAAATGGCAAACAAAGCATCCGTTCACGGGCAAACAATTGCTCAAAGATGCTTTTTGGATGCACTGCGTAGCACTTTTTGTGGAAAGGATGTTGCTGCTATAGACTTATCGGATGAGTCATTAATGGCCGAATTATCCGATTTGGCTTATAAGCAGGGGCTAACCACCATTTGGTATGACTATTTGTATCGCTTTCATCGAGAGGATTGTAGCGCAAAGTGGATGAATCATTTTCACAAGCAAAGCAATGAAATGATTCTTGCCAACTATCGCCTTTGGCAGCAACTGTTGCAATTACAACGTTTGTTTCATGAGGCAAAGATTCCGGTAATCGTTTTAAAGGGAGCATCTTTGGCTGCGTACTATGATACACCGGAACTTCGTAAGTCCGGCGACTTGGACCTGTGGGTATATCAGCCGAATAGTCCGGCGGTAGACGGGGACATATACTATGGACCTAATTATAAAGCCGTTGAGAAAATCCTGTTGGACAAAGGTTATGTAAAGAGCAAAGAACAACATGCGAATCACCATGTGGCATTTGAAAAGCATGGCTTCGGAGAAGTGGAAGTACATGTCCTTTGGAAAGAAGATTTCCAATTCCAGGCAATCAATCAGGATGTAGCGAAGCTTTCTAATCAAGCTTATTCGCGGGTGAAAACAATCAAGCTCTTGGATTGCGAAAACATTACCGTATTATCGGATGAGGATCAGGCGTGTCATATGTTGTTGCATATGTTGCAGCATTATGTGACACACGGCTTTGGATGGAGACTTTTATGTGATTGGACCGTATTCTGGAATCATACAGATTCAGAGCAAGTTTTGTCTGCATTTCTTGAAAAAGCTAAAACATGGAAGGTCTTAACATTTGTTAGTTCCATTAGTTGGATTTGTATGACCTATTTAGGGTTAGACGAATACACAGCCCAAAGACTGATGACGACTGAGGTGAGTGAGAGCTTATGTAATCGATTGGTAGAGGAAATCTTTTCCTCCGGTGAATTCGGCGAAGGCGAAGTGGGCCGTATGGTTGCTCCGGAAAGTCATGGACTGATTGGCTTATTACATGAATTCCACCATCAAATGAAGCGCAACCATTATGAAGCATCCAAAGATGTGTGGCGTTGGCCGTATCTTTGGGTGATTACTTTATTTGGTTTTATTTACAACAATCATCGCCTGCGCCGGATTTCTACAGGTAAGATTATACAAAGTGCACGCAGCAGAGCAAGATTACGCAAAGAAATGAAGGTATTTAAGGAAAAGTAACATATGAATGCAGCCAAGAAAAATGTAGAAGAATTGTTATCTTGTGGACATTCGGTGGAAATCTATCCACAAGGATATAGCATGTATCCGCTGGTCCGTCCGGGCAGAGACCGTGTGGTCTTGGAACCATTTGTTCGTCAGCGCGACAAGATTCGACGCGGAGATGTCCTATTGTTCCGAAGGAGGAATTCAATCCTTGTATTGCATCGGGTTTATTCAGTGAAACAGGATGGGGTTTATTTTGTAGGGGATAACCAGGTGGAAATCGAAGGGCCTATTTCCAATCATATGATTCTTGGGAAAAGTGTGGCGTTTATTCGTGGAAATCGAAGAATATCCGTACATCATCCCCTGTATGTTTTTTTTACGAGGCTATGGATGTTACTTCGGCCGTTTCGACCAATAATATCAAAGGTTATACATAACGGTAAGTTATTATTAGGCAGAGGAAAAAATGAAAATTAAAGAAGGGTTTTTCTTAAAAGAGATAGAGAACGATGTATTCTTATTGCCATATGGAAATCGTATTGCTTCCTTTGAACACGGATTACAGTTAATCGGAAGCTCGGAGTGCATTGTTCGATTTTTGCTGGAAAAGGGCGAGGCGTCAGTTGAAGAATTGTTGTCTATGCTGGAAGAGACATATGGAGACGGGGTTAGCAGTACGGAATTAGCAGAAGACTTAGATGGGCTTCTGTTGCGTTTGCAACAATACGGAGTCATTGAGGGCCAAATACAGCCGGTGTGTACAAGGGTAGAAGAACAACACTGTTTTACGATTGCCGGAATTCATATGGTTTTGAATGCTCCGAAAGATTATGTACATCCACTACTGAAACCTTTTGCATCCCAAGGATGCGATAAGAATATAGAAATTCAAATCGCGTACTATGAGCGTAACGATTATTCGGAAGGTACGATTCTGGTGCGCAGTAGAGATGTTGTTATTTATGAATACAAGAATACCTATGGATTTCTTTACCCGGAAAATATATATGTGCGCGAAATGATTGTAACCAAAGACGGAAAAAACGCAACGTTGTTTCTAAAACAAATGACTCCAGATGTGGCAGAAGAGGCTTTTCTGGCAATGCGTAGTGCTTTTTTGATTTATGCATCGCAACATCGGTTATTTGCTTTGCATAGTGTTTCCGTTGCATTTCGCAATGGTGTTGTTTTATTTTCCGGTCATTCCGGAGCAGGAAAATCGACACACAGCAGGTTATGGGAGCGGCTGTTCGATAGTAGAATTTTAAATGGTGATTTAAATCTATTGGGAATAGAAGACGGCAAGGTGATTGTATATGGAATT
>SVEW01000171.1 GCA_015057205.1 Lachnospiraceae bacterium
TAATAAGGATGCCATTTTAGCAGATGCGAAAGCGAAAGCTGAAGCAATTATCGCTCAGGCCGAAATTCACACCAATGAATTAGTCAGCGAGCATCAGATTATGCAACAAGCTTATGCCCAGGCGAATGAAGTAGTTATGTTGGCTACGAAACAGGCACAGGAGATTCTTGATAATGCGACTACAGATGCCAACAATATCAGAACAGCTGCCATCTCTTACACCGATGACATGCTTGGCAACGTAGAGAGTATTTTATCTGCAACAATGGAAACCAGCCACGCAAAATTTGATAACTATTTTAACAACCTTAAGAACTGTCTTGAAATTGTTCAAGCAAACAAGAAAGAACTTGTACCGCAGGAGACTGCTCCTTCTTCTGAAGAGAGCGAACCACAACCGGAAGAAGAAAATGATAGCGTTGATGTTGCTGACTTAAATGAATAAGATAAGTAATTTGGTAATTATATAAGTGGTAACCATCAGTATGCATTTTGAGAAAAGATAACATTTTATGGAATAATTATCTTTCTTTAGAACCGGAATTACTTGTAAGCACCCACTTAAACCGCCAAAATTCAGAACGGCAAAAATATATGGTATTTGCTTTGTAGCATCATAAGCGGTTACATAGCCGATTAACCCGGTGGTAACTTCTAACAAAGGGCTTATCAATATGGTAATTGTCTTTAGAAATTTTATGGAAGAAAGCATGGTAATGATGCTATTGCATAAAAACATATAACCAAACAGTCGTAATAAGATTTCGCTGCTAAGAAGAATTGCCTTTGAAAAAGATTGTTCTTCCTGAATGGTTGGCAGCGTTTCTTTTAGTGTTATGAATCGATTTGATTCATACGCACTCCAATGTTTAATGATGGGGTATGACACCAGAGCGCTAAACACCATAACGCAATAATATAAAAACAATATCTTATGTGGATTGGAATGTAAAATTGTTGTCCCCACATAAGATTGAATGAAAGCAGGGCTAAATTGATTTAGCATTGCACAGTAAATTGGTACATTACCGGGTTTAATTTTTCCAATCGTGCCATATTTACAGGTAATCCACGTTCCAATTGGGAACCCACACCCAATAGAAATGGTTGCTGCAAGGAAATACGGCATGCAGGAAACAGGTTGCATTAATAAATAGTATTGAATCAGCAGTATTGTTGGAAATAATGCCGGAATTACGGACTGGTGCCATAAGCGCAGTGTATCGACAACAATTTGTCGGCTAATCAGGGGATTGGCAATAAGGTATAATAGGCAATATATAAATATGGGTAAGATTAATTTTTTGCTCATATTAGAATATATTAATCAGGCATATGATATATGCTATTAGGAGGTCAATATGAAAAACTCATTAAATTTACAACCGGAAAATGTATTTTACTATTTTGAAGAATTAAGTAAAATCCCACGTGGTTCCGGAAACACAAAAGCAGTAAGTGACTACTGCGTAAACTTTGCTAAAGAGCATGGTTTAGAATGCCATCAGGATGACGTAAATAATATCATCATTATCAAAGAAGCAACCAAGGGATATGAAAACGCAGAACCAATTATCATCCAGGGACATTTGGATATGGTTTGTGAGAAGGAAGTTGACTGTAACAAGGATATGGATAAAGAAGGCCTTGATTTGTATGTAGATGGCGACTTTCTCAAAGCTAAAGGAACTACCCTTGGTGGAGATGATGGAATTGCTGTAGCTTACGGACTTGCTTTATTAGATAGCGAGGAAATTGAGCACCCACGTTTGGAAATGGTATTTACCATTGATGAGGAGACCAGCATGGGCGGTGTGCAGGCAATTGATTTATCTCCTTTAAAAGGACACATCATGTTAAATATCGATTCTGATGAAGAAGGTGTATTTTTAACCAGTAGTGCCGGTGGTTGCGAAACAAGCCTTGATTTGCCGGTTAATCGAGTAGAAGCCGAAGGTGTAATTTGTAATCTTTCCGTTGGCGGATTATGCGGAGGCCATTCCGGTGCTGAAATTCATAAAGAGCGTGCTAATGCAAGCAAGTTAATGGGACGTATTTTAAAAACACTTTCTGACGAAGTTGATTTTTCCATTGCAAAACTTGCAGGTGGAACAAAACATAATGCAATTACCAGAAATAACGAAGCCACCATCCTTTTGGCAAAAGGCGACGTTGAAAAAGCTAATACAGTAATCAAGAATTTAGAGGAAGTACTAAAAAAAGAATATCGTGTTGCGGATCCGGATCTTACCGTTAGCCTTGCAGTAGAAAAAGAAGGAAAAATTTCCGTTATTGATAAAACTGCACAGACAAAAGTGGTTTTTATTTTAAGAGAAATTCCATTTGGTGTTATGGCTATGAGTACTGACATTGAAGGATTGGTTGAAACATCCTGCAACCTCGGTATTGTTGACTTACAGGAAAATAATTTCCACGTATGTTCATCTATCCGAAGCAGCGTAGCAACAAGAAAATACGAAGTATTAGACAGAATTGTATTCCTTGGCGAATTTGTTGGTGCGACCGTTGAAAAGACAGATGACTATCCGGCATGGGAATACAATGCAAATTCTGTTGTACGTAATAAAATTGCAGAAGTATATCGCGATTTATTTAAAACAGAGCCGAAAATCCAGGCAATTCATGCTGGTCTTGAATGTGGATATTTCAACGAAAAGATGCCAACCTTAGACGCAGTATCTTTCGGACCGGCCAACTTTGATATTCATACACCACAGGAACGTTTAAGTATTTCTTCAACAGAACGCTACTGGAATTTATTAGTTGAATTTTTAAAACGTGCAAAATAATTTTTTGCAGATAGTATGATATGCGGCACGTAAACTGGATGTATCTCTACATCCAGTTTTGCGCCGTTATAAGGAGAACATTACCGAATGCTTTGTCGATTAGATAAATATCTTTGTATGACATGTAAATTAACCCGGCAGGAAGCCAAACAAGCCATCAAGAAAAAACAAGTTTCCGTAGATGATGTGATTGTATGCAAGCCGGAAATGAAAATTGATACCACGAAACAACTTGTTCAGTTTCAGGGAAATGCATTACTTTATGAACCATACATATATTATATGCTTAATAAACCGGCGGGCGTTGTCAGCGCAACAAAGGATAATCTGCATCGTACAGTTATTGACCTGATTGATGACAACGTACAAAATGACCTTTTCCCGGTAGGCCGACTGGATATTGATACGGAAGGACTATTGCTTATAACGAACGATGGTGAACTTGGTCATCGATTGACTTCCCCAGCTCATCATGTTGATAAACGATACGAAGTAATTGTTAACGGAGCACTGGATGATACACTCATAGAGAAGTTTGCCACAGGATTGGATATTGGCGAAGAAAAGCCAACCCTCCCAGCTACGTTAACGATTTTGGAAACAGGTGAACGCTCACGCGCATACATTACCATACAAGAAGGTAAATTTCATCAGGTAAAGCGTATGTTTAGTCATTGCGGCTACCCGGTAATTTTCTTAAAACGTATACAAATGGGCCCCCTTATTTTAGATTCCGAACTAGCTCCCGGAGAATATCGAAGGCTTTCGGAAGAAGAAGTTCAAGCGCTAAAAGATACAAAAAAGTAAAGGAAGAAGTATGTTTAAGAATTATAAAGCAATTATTTTTGATATGGATGGTACACTGATTGATTCTATGTGGATTTGGCCTAAATTGGATAAGGACTTTTTTGCAAATGAGAAAATTCCTATGCCGGATACATTACAAAAGGATATCGAAGGCTACAGTATGAAGGAAACAGCAGAATATTTTATAAAAACCTTTCCACTTTCCTATACGGTTAAAGAGTTAATGGATGTATGGAATGAAATGGCTGCCTATCAATATGCAAATGAAGTCCCTTATAAAAAAGGTGCTTATGAATTTCTTCGCAAAATTAAAGCAATGGGAATAAAAACAGGAATAGCAACCAGTAATTCCAGAGAACTTGTTGAACTAGTTGATAAAAGTCTGCATTTTTCAGATTTTATCGACACCATTGTAACGGCTAAGGAAGTACCATGCGGAAAGCCGGCGCCGGATATTTACTTAACCGTTGCAGAACATTTAAATGTTAAACCGGAAGA
>SVEW01000172.1 GCA_015057205.1 Lachnospiraceae bacterium
CAGCCATATTAAAATCTATGCAAAAGTTGAGAATTTAGAGGGTGTGAAGCAATTAGAGACATTGCTTGATGCCTGTGATGAAATTGTAATTGCCCGCGGTGATTTGGGCAATGCCATTGATCTTTGCAAGTTACCAAGACTACAGGAGGAGATTGCGGAGGTTTGTAAGAAGTACGGCCGTAATTTTATGGTGGTGACACAGATGCTTGCCAGTATGGAGAAAGCGGAAGTGCCTACCAGAGCTGAGGTGACGGATGTTTATCATGCAGTAAAACAGGGAGCAGCTTCGGTGATGCTTACCGGAGAGACCGCCGTTGGTGTGAACCCGGTAAAAGCCATGGAAGTGTTGGTAAATACTGCAAAGACCGCATTATAATAGGTGGATTATGGATATTTTTGAGTATATGCGAGAGCAGAATAAAGAGCAGGATGCACCCCTTGCGTCCCGCATGCGCCCGAAGACGCTGGATGAGGTGGTAGGGCAGCAGCATATTGTTGGTAAGGATAAGTTGTTGTATCGTGCTATTTCTGCCGATAAGTTACAGTCCGTTATTTTTTACGGACCACCGGGAACCGGCAAGACAACGTTGGCGAAGGTGATTGCCAATACCACCAGTGCCAATTTTACCCAATTGAATGCAACGGTTGCAGGCAAGAAGGATATGGAAGCGGTGGTTGCCAAGGCGAAAGACGATGCCGGTATGTACGGTAAGAAGACCATATTGTTTATTGATGAGATTCATCGGTTCAACAAAGGACAGCAGGATTATTTGCTTCCTTTTGTGGAGGATGGTACCGTAATTTTAATTGGGGCCACTACAGAGAATCCTTATTTTGAAGTTAATGGGGCACTTTTGTCCCGTTCTATTATATTTGAGTTGAAGTCATTGGATAAAGATGACATAGCGACACTGTTAGAACGTGCCATTGCAGATGAGGAGCGTGGCATGGGTGTTTATCATGCAGTTTTAGAGACGGATGCCTGCGATTTTTTGGCAGACATCTGCAATGGAGATGCCAGGGCGGCGCTAAATGCGTTGGAACTTGGTGTTTTAACCACGCCGAGAAGCGATGACGGGATGATTCATATTACCTTGGATGTCGCAGAGGAATGTATCCAGAAGCGTGTAGTGAAGTATGATAAAAACGGAGATAATCACTATGATACGATTTCCGCTTTTATAAAAAGTATGCGAGGCTCCAATCCGGATGCTGCAACGTATTATCTGGCTAAAATGTTATATGCGGGGGAAGATATCCGGTTTATTGCCAGACGAATTATGATATGTGCGGCGGAGGATGTGGGACTTGCAGATCCTATGGCATTGAATGTAGCAGTAAGTGCCTGCCTGGCGGTAGAGCGCGTGGGGATGCCGGAAGCGCAGATTATTTTGTCGGAGGCTGTGAATGCAGTGGCGACGGCGCCGAAATCCAATGCTTGTTGTAATGCCATTTTTTCAGCGATGGATTGTGTGAAGAATCACACAAGCGCGCCTATACCTGTTCATTTGATGGATCATCATTATGCGGGAGCAGATAAACTTGCTCATGGAATTGGTTATCAATATGCGCATAATTACCCGAACCATTACGTTGAACAGCAATACCTGCCGGATGGCTTAACGGATGAGACTTTCTATGTGCCGAGTGAACAGGGACATGAGAAGGCTATCCGCGAACATTTTTTCCGAATTAAGGGGAGAGAGTACCCGAAAGAAAGTGAATAAGAAAGAGAGGGTATAGCAGTGAATTACAAGACATTAAACAAGCAACTGGAAGCATTGGTAGAGGATGAGAAACATTTCATTCCGAATCTGGCGAATGCCTCGGCGCTTTTGTATGAGAGTTTGCCGGATTTAAATTGGGCAGGATTTTATTTAATGGATAACGGAGAGCTGATGCTTGGACCGTTTCAGGGAAAAACAGCCTGCATACGTATTAAGATTGGCAAAGGTGTCTGTGGAACAGCGGTAGCTGAAGACAAGACTATGTTGGTGGAGGATGTGCATGCATTTCCCGGCCACATTGCCTGCGACTGCGCCTCCAATTCGGAGATTGTAGTGCCGATTCATAAAAACGGGGAAATTTTTGGAGTTTTGGATATTGATAGTCCTACTGTTGGTCGCTTTTTAAAAGAAGATCAGGAGGGACTCGAGGAGTTTGCCCGCATTTTGGAACAGCATATTTAGTTCACGATGCGATTTGTTCGCAAAAAAAAGGATAAAGAAGGTAAAAGATTATGAAAACATTTCAGGAGATGTCACGCGAAGAATTATTAAAAGAAAAGGAAAGCTTAGAAGCTGCTTATCATGATTATGAGGTAAAGGGGTTATCCTTAAACATGGCAAGAGGAAAGCCTGCAACAGCACAGCTTGATTTGGCGAATCCAATGCTTGATGTGTTAAACAGTAAGTCGGATTTTAAATCAGTTGACGGCGATGTGCGTAATTACGGCGTAATTGCAGGTATTACCGAAGCGAGAGAGTTTATGGCTCAGATTATGGAATGCGATAAAGATGAAGTTATCGTTGGCGGAAATGCTTCCCTTACTTTGATGTATGATATGGTATGTCGCTCTTATACGCATGGAGTAATGGGGGCTACACCATGGTGTAAACTTGATAAAGTGAAGTTTTTATGCCCGGTACCGGGATATGATCGTCATTTTACCATTACAGAGCACTTTGGAATTGAAATGATTAACATTCCGATGAATGAGAGTGGCCCGGATATGGATATGGTGGAAAAATACGTGAACAACGACAGTACCGTGAAAGGAATCTGGTGTGTTCCAAAGTATGCAAATCCATCTGGTATTACCTATTCCGATGAGACGGTAAAACGTTTTGCAGCCTTGAAACCGGCGGCAGAAGATTTCCGTATTTATTGGGATAATGCTTATGCAGAGCATCATCTTTATAAAGATGATCAGGATCAGCTTTTGAATATCATGGATGAGTGCAAAAAAGCGGGAAATCCGGATATGGTTTATGTCTTTGCGTCTACGTCAAAGATGTCATTGGCGGGTGCCGGAATTTCTGCAGTAGCAACATCAAAGGCAAATCGTGAGCACTTATTGAAGCTGATGAATGCGCAGATGATTAGTTTTGATAAAGTAAATCAGCTGCGTCATGTTCGTTTCTTTAAGGATATCAATGGTTTACGTGCTCATATGATGAAACAGGCGGATATTCTTCGACCAAAATTTGAAATGTTATTAAATCTGTTTGACAGGGAGTTGGCCGGAGCTGGTGCCGGAACTTATAGTAGACCAAAGGGTGGATATTTTATTACATATACTACCGTTGATGGTTGTGCGAAACGTGTTATTGAGCTGTGCAAAAATGCAGGCATGGTAATGACGGGAGCCGGTGCACCATTTCCTTATAAAAATGATCCGCATGACAGTGTAATTCGTATTGCACCGTCACTGCCACCAATGGAAGAGTTAGAAGTGGCAGGGCAGCTTTTCGTTATTTGTGTGAAGCTTGCAACTGTGGAAAAATTGTTACAGTAAGGAGTGTTAGTTTTTGGATAATACAAATGTTACAAATGAACCAATGAATAATCCGGTAGTGCCGGAGCAACCGGTGAAAAAGAAAATTCCAATGTGGATTATCCCGGTTATTATTGTGGTAATTGCAGCCGCCGTAGCAGCAGCGTTATATTTTACCGGATTTTTCATGAGCAAGAATGATAAGATATTAAAGGCGATGGCGAATACCTTTAAGCCGGATCATTCCTGGGAGAAGATTTTTAACCCTGAAATTTACCAGAGTGGTGTATATACCGTAGATTTTGATGGTAAATTAAGTTCAGAGGAAGCAACCGGTGCTACGAATGAGTCCGATGTGAAGGTCAAAATGGCATTGGATCGTCCGAAAAAGCAGTCTTATTTGTCTGCTGAAATCGGCATCGCAGGACAGAGTTATTCCGGCACAATGCTGATGGATGACAAAGAAATCCGCATTGCGTCTCCAACTATTATTGACCAGGACGTGATTGTTTATAACTACACCGAAGCGGTTACCGGGTATTTGAAGCAGATTGGAGATAAGTACGGCATCAATTTTGATGACTTGAATGAGGCGTTGAAGAATTCTTT
>SVEW01000173.1 GCA_015057205.1 Lachnospiraceae bacterium
GATTATGTTCCTCACTCTGCACTTCATTAATCGGTAAAGCAACACATTCTCGTACACGTGCTCTCACCTCCTTATTCGTCTTTGTCACTCTCTCTTCAACAAAACTGTTCCATTCTTTGCATGCCGGGCATTGTCCCATCCATTTTGAAGACTCATACCCACAATTCTGACAAAAAAACACGGTTGTCTTCGCTTTTGCCATCTCATTCCCCTTTCTTATTCCTATTTTAGACAACAAAATCCGGCCAAGAGGCCGGATTTTTTGATTTACTTGTTTACTTCTTTGTTACGATTACGGAAGACTGCTCTCCCTCACTTAACTCTACGCCAATCGTTACCTTGCCGCCCAAACCGGTCTTCATAACCCCTGCATCTTCCCCATTAATGTTAATGGCATACTCTGCATCATCCATGAGCTCTAAAGTAATCTGCGCATCCGTCGTTCCTTCAACTGTAAACTTAACTCCCTCTGCCGTCTCGCACAGCCCCATAACAGTCGTTCCCGGGACTGATTCATAAATGAATAATCCGTTCTTTTCTAACTTGGTAATATCTTTGCAAGTCTTTACCTTATAGATGTCTCCACCAAATTTAAAATCATCCAGTTTCGCCTTAGCTTCTAATTCATAATTTCCGAAACTAATTTCACCGGTCTTCTCGGTACGGATTAATTCTTTCACTACTGACATTTTTATCCTCCTTGTAGTCCAATGACTCTTGCGTGTATTCTCATTATAAACTACCTTTTTTAGAATTTCCAGCACTTTATCCAGATTTAAAGAAATTCTCACAGCTTGTTATTTTTTCACTTTAAAGTTTAGTTTATCCTTCTGAATTCCCAACACTACTGTATCTCCCGCGTTTATCTTCCCCGTCAAAATCTCTTCTGCCAATGGATCCTCAATTTTCTTTTGTATCATTCTCTTAAGTGGTCGGGCACCGTACTTCTGATCATACGCTGTTTTAACAATATGTTCCTTTACACTAGAAGTAATTGTTAAAGTAATATTCATATTCTGTTTGCAGCGTTTAATTAGTGTAGCAGTCTGAATAGTTACAATCTGCTTCATCTGCTCCATGTTCAAAGCATGAAAAACTATAGTTTCATCAATTCGATTCAGAAATTCCGGTTTAAAGATACGTTTAACTTCCTCCATTACACCGTTTTTCATGGTTTCATAATCCTTTTTTTCATCTCGAACCGACGCAAATCCAAGATTCTTCGGTGCAATAATTGCCTGCGCTCCTGCATTCGATGTCATAATAATGAGTGTATTTTTAAAATCCACCTTTCTTCCCTGTGCATCTGTAATATGTCCATCATCCAAAACCTGTAATAAAATATTAAACACATCCGGATGTGCTTTTTCAATTTCGTCAAAAAGAATAACCGCATACGGATTGCGCCTTACCTTTTCCGATAATTGTCCACCTTCATCATATCCTACATATCCAGGCGGCGAACCAATCATCTTGGATACACTGTGTTTCTCCATATATTCGGACATATCAACACGAATCAAAGACTTTTCTGTTCCAAAAAGTGCCTCTGTTAATGCTTTGCTTAACTCTGTTTTGCCCACACCCGTAGGTCCCAAGAATAAAAAAGAACCAATCGGTCGGTTTGGATCCTTTAATCCAACTCGTCCTCGTTTTACCGCCCGCACAACGGCCGATACCGCTTCCTCCTGACCTACAACGCGATTGTGCAGTATTTTATCCAACTTTTCTAATCGAGCACTTTCTTTTTCCTCTAAACGTTTTAGCGGCACCTTCGTCCATTCCGAAACCATGGCAGCAATCTCTTCTTCTGATACTACAACCTTGGGAGAACGTTTTTTTCTAGCCAGGCGCTTATCTAGTTTCTCTAATTCTTCTTCCTTCTGTATGCGCTGAGCCTTTACTAAAGAAGCTTCTTCAAAATGGCGGTACATCAACGCTTCTTCAAAATCTTCCTGCAACCGCGCAATTTCCTGTTCCAACTCGTTACGGTTCTCCGGAATCTTTATCTGTAAAAGCTTCGCTTTGCTGGCCGCTTCATCTATGATATCGATAGCCTTATCCGGAAGATTACGGTCATTAATATAGCGGGCCGACAACTTCACAGCTGCCTCAATTGCTTCCTTCGTAATTACAACTTTGTGATGTTCCTCATATTTGTGTTTTACGCCGTTCAAAATATCAATTGCAAGCTCAATGGATGGTTCTTCTACAATAATAGGCTGAAAACGACGTTCTAACGCTGCGTCCTTTTCAATATATTTACGGTATTCCTCCATTGTCGTAGCACCAATCAGCTGAATCTCTCCACGCGCCAAAGATGGCTTTAAAATATTGGATGCATCGATTGCGCCCTCTGCACCACCTGCTCCGATAATCGTATGAATCTCATCCACAAACAGGATAACATTCCCATCATCCTTTACTTCTTTTAAGATGCGTTTGATTCGTTCCTCAAACTCTCCTCGATATTTCGTCCCGGCTACAATTCCTGACAAATCTAAATTAAGCAACCGCTTACCCCTTACCGTTTCAGGAACCATCCCATTAATAATCATAGTCGCAAGACCTTCCACAATAGCAGTCTTACCAACACCCGGTTCTCCAATTAAGCAGGGATTATTTTTCCCACGTCTACTTAAAATCTGAATTGCACGTTGGATTTCTTCCCGACGTCCAATTACAGGGTCTAATTTCCCTTCTCTTGCTAATTCTGTCAAATCCCTGGAATACTGCTCTAAGATTCCCGGCTCCTGCTTCTTTGCTGCCCTTCCTGCATACTCTTCTTTAAAAAGATTCCCTTCTATACCCATGGCAGTCAAAATTTCTGTATAGATTTTCTGGCCGTTAATTCCAAGCGTATTCAATAGCCTTGCTGCAGCGCACTCCGGTTCCTTCACGATTGCGAGTAAAATGTGCTCCGTTCCAATCTGTTCATCATGAAAACGTTCTGCTTCCATTTCAGCAACTTCCAGCACACGCACTGCTACCGATGAATATCCCTCCCGGTCTTTTAATGTAACATTGCTAGCCGGCGTAATCAGTTCTTCCATCAAGTGTGCCAGTTGTTTTGACTCTAACTTCTGTCCGGATAACACGCTATACGCAACGCCGGTTCCTTCCTGCAAAAGGCCAAGCAATATATGTTCTGTCCCTACAAAAAGGTGATTCATTTGCCTAGATGCCTGTTCTGCTAATTTTAATGCCTTTTCGGCTTTCTTGGTATATGATTTTTTCATAGATGCACTCCTCCTGTCATTTTAGGAAAAAGACTTGTAGTTTCCTACAAGTCCTCAAAATCTATAAATTCCAGACTATCGTCTGTTTCATTTGTGTTCTTTGAAACCTCTCGTGCTTCCGGCTTGCTTCCTGCACGAATAGCTTCAATTTCTTTGGCAAGTTCCACTTCTTCTTCAAGTTGTGTGTGCTCAGCCTGCTCTTTGGCTTCTTCGCTCCCTGCCTTAGCCGCAAGGTATTCTCCTTGTTTATCAATGGCTACCTGCTCATTGTAATCATCATCCATAAAAGCATATTCCGCTTCTTCCTGGCGATTAATCCTTCTGAAAATCAGAATGTTTACAACCAAAAGTACGAATACGACAATCCCAATCATCATACCCAGAACCATCTTACGGTTGCTATCTTTCACTTCTTCGTACTGTTTCTTAAGCTTCTCAAATGCTTCATCCGATAGTTCACTTTGCTGACTCTCTTTACCGGATTCCTCCTGAATTCCATAACCTAAATATGGACATACTTCCCCGGATTTCGTATCATACAAATAATATCCGTTATGAGCATCATTAGTTGTATCTACCAAAAACAGTACTATATAGCCGCCCTGCGCATACTGCAAACCGTCGACTTCAGTTCCTTGAACTTTCAAAGGAATCTTCTCAAATCCACGATTCAAGAGTTCGTTATCAAATTCTGATGATACTTCGTATGTTACACCATCAATTTCAAAAGTAGGTCTCTTACTTTCTGTCGACTCCTGCTTTGGTTCTTCTTTTGGTTCTTCTTTCGGTTCTTCTTGCAACTCTTCTTCCGGTTCCG
>SVEW01000174.1 GCA_015057205.1 Lachnospiraceae bacterium
GCACTTTAACCCAAAGCTTTAAGTTTGCCTGACATTCTAACATTTTCTCTATTTCGAAACGGGCATTGCTACCGATTTTTTTCAACATTGCCCCTTGTTTTCCAATAATAATTCCTTTATGAGACTCCCGCTCGCATATAATGGTAGCCTCAATATCCATAATCTTTTTCCCTTTACGCATTTTCATGCGATCGATTACTACAGCGATTCCGTGCGGAATCTCATCGTCCAATGCATGCAATGCTTTTTCACGAATCATTTCCGCTACAATCTGCTTCTCAGGCTGATCCGTAATCGTATCTTCATCGTAAAACATCGGACCGTAAGGCAAATATTTAAAAATAGTTGCCAGCAATTCTTCGACATTGTCGCCATTCTTTGCCGATACCGGAACAATTTCATCGAAATCCATAAGCTTACGGTAGGTATCGATAAACAAAAGGATTTCTTCTTTCTTAACGGTATCCACCTTATTAATAACCAGGATTACCGGAAGTTTACACTTTCCAAGTTGCTCGGCAATATGCTTCTCGCCGGCACCAATGTAATCCGTTGGTTCCACCAGCCATACCACCACATCACTATCACGCATGGTATGTTCAGCCACGTTTACCATATACTCACCGAGTTTGTTGTTCGCCTTATGAATACCGGGTGTATCCAAAAACACAATCTGTCCGGTTCCTTCCTCTGTGTAAACCGTCTGAATCTTATTTCTGGTGGTCTGCGGTTTCTTTGATGTAATGGCAATCTTCTGCCCGATGATGTAGTTCATTAGTGTTGATTTTCCAACATTTGGTCTTCCGATTAACGAAACAAATCCTGATTTTAATTCGCTCATAATTCTCCTTTTTAAACGCACGTTACGGGCAGGTTACAAACCTGCCCATATCCGTGTTCTATTATCTTCAATTACTTAATTGTTTCAATATGGTCGAAGATGTCACTAACCTTCTTAATGTTATCTTCATTACCAACTACACAATAGCAGGACTCTTTCATGGATTCCTTCAAAATGTGTCCAATCTCATGAATGTCCTCCGGCGTGGTAGCCAATGCCTGTCTTCTGTCTCTTCTCAAATCGTCCATGGAGATCTTTCTTAAGTAAAGACCGGTATCACGCATACCCTTTTGTGATGGCGTCAACGGTACATCCACCATTCCGAAGGTACCGATTACGTACTTGGTCATCTCTTCTTCATCCGCCTCAAAGTTCTCAAGGTAATCCGCAACGCCTTCGAACACCTCCAGGGAACGCTTGATATGCGGATCACGATATGTGGTATACAAAATGTTACCATTCTTCTGTACCGATGCGCCACAACCATACGCACCGCCTTTTACACGAATGTTATTCCATAAATAATCATAGGACAGAATCGGCTGCAACAATGCCATGGAACCGCTGTAGTTAAATCCTGCATCTCTGAAGTTAGCGGAACGACATACATACTGAACCTGAGATGAATTCGTAAATCCTTCGTTCTTCGGTTCGTAAACCGGCTCGTCCGGTGAGAATGCATAGTCTTCATGGCTTAAATGGTGACAAAGCTCTTTTAACTGTGCCGGAAGTTCTTCAAACTCTTCTTTTAAACAGGTTGAGCTTACAACCAGATTCTCTTTACGGAAAACAATTTCGTTCAAGCTCTTTAAGTTGGCAATTAATTTGCCCTTTTCCTGTTCAAAATTGTCATCCAGATTAGCAAGGTACTGGTAAAAACCGATACCCATAATCATATCTTTTACCGCGCCCATTCTAGTATGGTGCGACTGTGCACGTAAAATACCGTAACGGTTACCTGCCGCAGAAATATCTCCCTGCATACGGGAACGATTTTCTGAAATCAACTCCTTTAACCGCTTCTCATCTTCAAACTTAGTGCTTTCAATAATCTCGGAAATCAATTCCATAGCACGTCCCATCTTATGATAGAAGGTCTTTGCACCAATGGTAAATTTCAGGTCAAACTGCGCCGGTGTTTTAATATTCTCATAAAATCCAAAGCTACATCCAACGCCTCCGGTGGCAAGATCAATTTCCTTGCTTAACTCTGCGAAGGTGTAATGCTCTGTATCCATCAATCCCCATACAAACTGTAAAACGCCAAGTGCCGGCAACAGTTCATTGGATAATTTCTTTACATCAAATAACAGATTTACGTAATGAATACCATTGGTAAACATATCGTGGTGTAGTACCGGAATGGATTCCGGCTTATAAAGTGTATTATTAATCTCAAGCGGCTCTTTCCGGATATCAGAACGTCTCAATTTTGGAATGGTTGCTAACTGCTCCGGTGTCTCCGGTGCTTCCTGATAAGCACGCAAACGCTTGGTTGCATCCACGATAGCAGTAATCTCTTCTTTCTTCATACCGGCTTTCTTCTCTGCAAGGGATTTGGCAAGGGCTTCGTCTTTTCTGTTTGCAAGTCCTTTTTCCGGCTCTAAAATCACATAAGCACTATGTGGATTTTCAAGCAGATACCTGGTAATCAGTTTTTCAAAATAATCCGTCTTAACCTTTTCTTTCAAGGATGCATAAACATCAAGTATTTCGATGAACATAAATGGATCGCTGTCATCGTATAACCAGCTGTCCATACTTCCGATTACATACATCAATCCCTTCGGGAAAGAGCCAAAATCGGATTCTCTATACTTAAACTCCATGGTATTTAACGCAGCTTCCAAAACGGATTTATCAATTCCCTTCTTCACTACGTCTTGCAAGGTATCCTGCATAACCTGTTTAAACGCATCGAACTGATCCGGATTTACATTCTTCACTTCAATGGAGAAATAAGGCTGTTTAACACAGGTCTCCCAATTACCGCTGATTTCGTTACCAATTCCTTTGTCCAAAAGCGTCTGTTTCAAGATTGCACCCGGAGATGCCAGTAACGCATAATTCAGCACTTCCATTGCAATATAGAGTTCTCTGTCAAGATTTCCCTCTGTAACTGTACCAAAGCAGAAAATAGACTTCTTGTCTTCACTTTCCTCAGAAGAAATGGAATATTTCTTCGTAACGGTCTTAGGCGCTTCAAAAGGCTTCTGCACTGCAATTTCCGAATCAATCTGACGTGGTTCGAAGGTTGATAAATACTTCTCGTCAATGTAGGCAAGTTTCTCTTCCATGTCCATATTTCCGTAAAGATAGATATAGCTGTTGCATGGATGATAATATGCTCTATGGAAGTCTAAAAACGCTTCTCTTGTCAATGTCGGAATAAAGTCCGGATCACCACCGGAATCCTTACCGTAACAGGTATCCGGGAACAATGCTTTGCTAAGTTCTTCTCCCAAAACTTCTTCCGGTGAGGAATAAGCTCCCTTCATCTCATTGTATACAACACCATTAATGGTTAGCGGAGCATCCTCTGACTCCATCTCATAATGCCAACCTTCCTGCATAAAGATTTCCTCATATTTGTAGATATTCGGATGGAATACCGCATCCAGGTATACATCCATCAGATTCTGGAAATCTTTATCGTTACAACTTGCAACCGGATAAATCGTTTTGTCATTAAAGGTCATAGCATTGATAAACGTATTTAGGGAACCTTTAATCAGTTCTACAAACGGATCTTTCAAAGGATACTTATCAGAACCGCAAAGTACTGTATGCTCAATAATATGTGGCACACCGGTATCCGTATTTGGCGGTGTTCGGAATCCAATCTGGAACACCTTATTCTCATCATCGTTGGAAAGCAGGCAAATACGTGCACCTGTCTTTATATGTTTTAAAACATACCCCTCCGAGTTCAATGCCTCCAAATGTTGTTGTTTCACCAGCTCATAAGCCGGCAGTTTCGTCATGTCTAGCATTCTTTCTTCCCCCTTTATGCTATAATTTATTTTAGGTAATTGCGAAACTCTTATGCCACGAACGTGGCATGTTGAATTTGCATAAAAATCGTTCTCGCAAGTTCACTTG
>SVEW01000175.1 GCA_015057205.1 Lachnospiraceae bacterium
TTCGATCTTGCCATTCTTATCCTCGGATACGGATAAGATGACCAAGTCTCTACGGTCAGCCTGAGTAACCAGCTTCATGCTCTCAACGATAGGGAAATCGATGTCAACATACTCATCGGCATCCTCATCGTACACCTCGCCATTGCTAATGCGATGCAATTCACCGGACTCTCTCACCTGGTACAGATTGTTGTACTTAAGCACATCATAGGTATCGACAACGTTGCCGTTCTCGTCCTTCTGCTCCTCGGTAACGATTAATCGCTCGTTAACCAATACGATATCATCTGCCATACGGAAGAACTTGATATCTGCATCAGCTACAGAGAAGTTATCATGCACCATACGGAACTCATCGCTCTGTACATCATATGCCATGATATCGATCATCTTGTCGGAATCAACGTTCTCGGTAATCAAAAGAACAGTTCCCTTGATTGTTCCAAGAACACTAACGACCTTAATGCGTCCACAGGAAACCTCTGGGCCATCCTCAAATACCAAAGTGGACTTACCATTTGTGGTATTAACGTCTACAGATGGAACCGGTCTCTCGTTCGGATTGTTCACATAGTGTGCAATATGTGCGTTCTTCTCAGAAAGCTCTACAACATCTGCCACTGCATCAGAACCCTCCGGAAGAACTTCTGTTACCGTAACGGTTTTTTCTGTGGTATCAATTGCAGTTACCTTGTATTCCTTGTTATCAGGAACCATAGTTACAACAGTACCAATAACCTCACGGCCAGTTGCTGCCTGGTCCATCACAAGTGCTACCATAGAATTGTTTAATTTTGTTGCCTTTTTTGCGTTCATCATACGCTACCTCCTTAAAAATCGTGCCAACTTTTGGTCACGTTAATGATTGTTAACCGGGGTTACACCGGTTTCGAAGAAAGTAATTGCTGGGTCGGACTTTCCGTACCCATCCAGTATTAAACTGGCGTTATGAGCGACCCGCGATGCCTTTATCGCATCTGCTACGGGTTTCGGGGTTACACCGAATCAAACGTTCTTCTCCATTCGTTGCTTTTTTGTTATACGCTTTAAATATGGAATTATTTTTAGTAATAAAAAAAAGAAGCCCCATTATAGAGACTTCTTTTTCTTTGTTAGACCCATTCAAGTGCCTTTTTCTGTGTTTTAGGTTGATACCCGCAAAAGTCAATTGCAGTCTGCTGCATATTACGAGCGTCCCACTGCTTAGCAGCCTCTTCCTCAGACATTGCACTAATCATGTTCTTCATCTTTTCGTTATTTGAGAACATAACATATAATGCATACTTTCTTGAGAAGTGATCACCACGCTCCAATTCCGCAACCAATGCCATACGAATCAATTCCTTCGCTTGCTGCAATGTTTTAACTTCCGGAAGATTTGGTCTTGCCGGCTTAGTATCCTCCGCCTGCTTAGGTTCCTCTGTTGTTTTTTGCTCATCGGCTTTGGCAACCTGTGCAGACTCCGTAATGTCGTCTGATTCGCACACAGATTCTTTGGATTCCTCTGGTGCGGATTCGGAAACGACTTCCGTCTCTACTGAAGCCGCAGTAGCTTGCTCTTCAACTTTCGTGGCAGAAATAGGTTCAGTAACACTTTTTCCGGCAATCGCATCAATATTCTTTGCTTCTTCCTTTGTATTACTTTCCGTCTGTGGGGCTAAAATTGTTGCCAAGTTACCAGCAATTCCACCAAAAAGACTTGCAATCTGAGATTCTACATCTTTTGTCGGATTTTCAATTACAACGTAGATTTTATTTCCTTCCTTGAATGTCTTAATCATTTGTTCTTTAGCCATAATTAGCTCCTTTCATATAATAACGTTATTTTATGACGTACTTAAATATGAGATATATTTGTGGGCACAAAAAAAAGTCCCAAGTGGATAATTCCACTTAGGACTTAGCGTTCTTTATCTTAGCTCCATAATCCGAAGAACCAGTCAATTGCATTTGAGCAAGCATCGCGAACACCGGCAGCAATGCACTTCCATGTGTCGCCAACCTTCTCGAAAACAGCAACAACGACTCCACCCTTTTTAGAGTCATCCATCCTTGGATCCGTTGGTACTTCAGTATCATCTACAACACTACTTGGATCTGTAGAATCGAGCTTGTATGCAGGGGCAGCATTGTCATCGTTGGATACCTTTTCAGAATCCTTCTTTACGGCATCCCCAGTAATCTTTTCCTTGGTACTCTTTTCGGTTTCCTTATCCTTTGCATCTGCATCACTCTTGGTCTGCTTCTTTACGACCTTAGATTCTGCAACGTTGGATGCATCGTTAGAAGAAATCTGGGTAGATGGAGCACTTGTGGTAGTCTCTGCTGACTGACTCACGTTATTGGTTGCTGGAGCAGGTGCAGGTGCGGACTCTGCAGGTGCTGCATTTTCGGTCGGCTGCGCCGGCTCGTCATGCTTGCCATACATCGCCTCCCATTCAGCTTGCCCCTGTTCACGGTTTTTCGCATCAATTTCTGCTTGAGAATCAATATACTCATGAGACTGTCTAATGAGCTCTTCAAATTCCGGAGTCATTGGTGGTTCCGGAACCTCTTGCACACCAGAAGCATCGGCATTTGGCATTTCTGCTGCAAAAACGTTAGCAGGCGCAAGTAAATTCGCACCAATTAATAACAAACCTAATAATTTTACCATGTTCTTTTTCTTCATAATATTTCTACTCCTTTTCTGTATTTTTCTTTTGATATCACTAAGACGTAAAATATCAATAAAAGGTTTTAAGAATTCCAATTCTTTTTACAATAATAATACGTATCATTTGAAGCTATTTTGTGACAAAAAAAAACTAAAAAGAAGAGGCTTTTTTTTAGCCTCTTTCTTTTTAATCATGAAATACTGGTTTTGTAATGTTAATTCCAACGTAATAAGTAATTTTATTAGCACCCCAGTATTTCATATTGTCATATGACCAGGTATCTAATCCCGACAAAGTATTACGAACAGAAGCACCTGTAACTTTATTGTTAAAGTCCAAACCGTTTATTGAAAATTGATAGTATCCAGTTGTAGGACTATAGCTCATGATACGCTCACCTTCAACACCCCAATTCGCCGCGAATAACGTGTAAATCGAATCTGATCTGGCGCCTTCTCTTGTTGCGTAAAATGTAACCGTTTGTGAAGGATCTAAGTATACACCGGTACCGGGATACCAAGCTTCTCCATGGTTAGGAGATGTTAAATTTTTAATCATCCCTGTAAATCCGTACGTATAATCCTTATGAGTAAAGTCCGCATAAACCACCATATTTACACTGTTCGTATCATAATTAAACAAACCGGAGAAACTTGCATTGCCATTTCCGTCAACATTACCAGTATTTGTATTGTATTTGGAAAAACTATAATGGCGTCCTCGCTGGAATGTTCCGCTATTAGTAATCAAATGTGTAGGATTGTTTGACGAATCTACACTATCTGGATCGAAATATGACTGCGTCCAGGTATCATTACTTAGCAATTCAACGTCTTTATTTTTCGAATAAGATAATGACCATTTACCAGCTATATTAACAGCAGGCTTCGATTCATTAATCTTGCCCTTTACTCCGTTGCCAGCGTTATACACTTCCGTGTAGTAGTAGTGAGTGGTAGCAGAAATCGATGTAGGAGAACTTCCTTCATTGATTCTTGCAGATCCGGCCTCAACACTCTCTGTGCCATCCATTCTATTCTTAAGTGTGAATGTTACCGTCTTTGTTGATGTTAAATCTGTCTGTTCATTTGCAGTATACACCGCGTATAACGTCATATTATTTGCGAACGTAGTTGTCTGGCCCGCATTATATTGTGGCGTTGTATTCGTCGCAGTATCGGTTCGATAACCTCGCAACGTCCATCCATTCAGCGAAGCCGTCCCAAGCGTGATTGTTGCATCAGTCTGAGAACCATTATTATAAACACCTCTTCCGGTATTA
>SVEW01000176.1 GCA_015057205.1 Lachnospiraceae bacterium
GGAAATGCGGATGAAGGACAGTTGAAGACAAGATTGACGGCCTTTCTTGAGATGCTGTAAAATAGGGGGATTACATATAACTATTGACAAAGCCGGTAAAATGTAATACCATTAGGCCTATATTTCATGAAAAAAGGAGGGCGCATAATGAAGAAATTAACAAGAAATGTATTAGTAGTTGCATTGTGTCTGGTAATGTCTGTGATTGCAGTAGGTTCCTATACGTTGCCGGTATCAGCAGACGCAGGAAAAACAGCAGTAAAATTCCTTAAGGGAAGATGGTATTCCACTACAATAGGCGAGGATGGAAAGCCAATTCAATATGCAAAGTTTACCAAAAAATATGCAAAATATTACGAATACGACGCAAACAAGAAAAAATATGTTTATAGCTATAAAAACCGAATAAAATCTGCCAAGAAATCCGGTGATGGCTATATAATCAAATTAAAGACGACAAAAGGAAAAAAATATTGCTATAAGACAGCAAAAGGTGACGAAAATATTTTAGAATATTACGGTACTTGGAAATCCAGCAAGTTCAGTTCCACATACCATGCGTCATCTAGCTTGAGCAGATACTAATTTCATAGAATGTGTTAATCAAACCAGTACCCAGATGATGTTCGCCATCATCTGGGTACTTTGTGTATTTCAATAAATACGCCAAGGGGAGGTCTTGGCGTGGGTTCGCTATGGCAAAATTTATTAATACGTGCTATAATTCTATTGTTTATACGAATAGAATAGATGGAGTGTAATCATGGAAGAAAAAATAATATGCGGTAATGAAGAGATGTCCGGTTTGCCGGAGTATGTCTTTGAAGCCGGAGATTATCCGGTACCGGATTGCTATTTACAGGCGAAGTACATGGTGCCGATAGCCAGATTGATGAAAGAACATGAAGAAAAGAGTCTCTGTACGGTTCCATTTTGCCAAACGGCAGAGGTAGAGATGCTACATGGGGCGATTAATAACGCTACGGATGGTGGCGGCCCGAGGGTAGGGCAGCAGGCTTATAAGAAATTAGAAGAATTACCAATGGAAGAGCCATTTTATGTGGATGGATTATTTGGTGAGACAAAGAAGGCGCTAAAGGAACTTAAGGAAGCCGGGGAAAAGACAATGCTGATTATGTCCGGGCCGATTTCGATTTTAAGCGGATTGGTGCCATTACAGAAATTATTTGTTGCAAGACGCAAGAACCCGGCGCTTTATGAAAAAGCGATTGCATGGGTCACAGAGGCGCTTTTGTTTTATTTAGATGAAGTGTATCCATATGTGGATATTTTAAGCTATGCGGATTCTGCAGGAAGCGTGGGTCTTCTGGGAGAACCGGTAGCAGTGGAGATGACGGAAAAATCACATCGCCTGGTATTGGAAAAGGCAATGAAGTACGGCATGCATGTTCATCTGTGTCCGCGACTGAATAAGTCCCTTTTGTTAGGAGGATTTGCAGACCATGAGAAGATACCGGTGGATGAGTCGCTTACATACGAAGAGGCGATTTTGTCCGGACCTGCGGATGTATTATATGCCCAACGCTGCATCAAGCAGTCGGGGAAAGGCTGGAACAAAGGATATATTATGGTGTTAAAGCCTACATGGAGGTAATAGAATGGAGAATAAGGAACGGATTCGTTCTATTTTAGAGAGAAAAAAGCATGATCGCCCGGCCTGCATTTGTCCGGGAGGCATGATGAATATGGTAACAACACAGTTGTTAACGGAGGGGGAGTTTTCCTTCGTTGAGGCACACCAAGATGGTGCGAAAATGGCACAGGTGGCAGAGTATGCTTATGACCGTGGTTGTTTTGAAAATGTGGGAGTGCCTTTCTGTATGACGGTGGAAGCGGAACAATTGGGTGCGAAAGTGGACCTGGGGGATAATACCAAGGAACCGCGAGTTATCGAATATGGCATGAAGAAATTAGAGGAAGTGGACAACCTTCCGGAATTTGATTTGGAGCATGGGCGAATTAAGGCGATTTTGGATGCCATTCGTATAATGAAGAAAGACAAACCGGATGTGCCGGTAGTGGGAAATATTACGGGACCGATTTCCACCGCAACCAGTGTGATTGATCCGTCCCCGTTTTATGCAGGTCTTCGCAAAAAAGGAGATCTCTGTCATAAATTTTTGGCCCATGTAACAAAGGAACTGGTGCGATTTGGACAGGCGATGGTGGAAACAGGAGCCGACGTAATTATGATTGCGGACCCAAGTGCAACCGGTGAAATTCTGGGACCGAAGTTTTTTGAAGAGTTTACGGTTACTTACTTAAATGAATTGATAGATGGAGTAAAAGCGATAAATCCGGAGGTGGTGACCATCGTGCATATTTGTGGGCAGATGACACCGGTACTTGAGCAGACGGATCATATCAGGAGTGATGTATTGAGTTTTGATGCTATGGTACCTCTTACGGAGATTCGAAAATATATGAAGGATCGGCCAATTATGGGAAATGTCAGCACTTATGCTATTGAGGGACAGACACCGGATAAGGTAAAAGCCCTCGTACATCACTGTGTAGAACAGGGGATGGATATAATTTCTCCGGCGTGTGGATTGGGAATGGGCTCACCGTTAGCCAATGTACAGGCGGTTCTTTTGGGAACGGAGGAAGAGGCATGCCGATAATCAAAGATCTTACAACGGGTAAGGAAGTAAGTTGCGAAGCCGGAGAATTGCTGTTGCCGGTTTTGCAAAAACGCAAGATTTATGTGAATAACGCCTGCAATGGAAAAGGAACCTGTGGAAAATGTAAGGTGACCATTGTTTCCGGAGCGGGAAGTGAGATGTCAGAGCATGAGAAGAGCATGCTGACGGCAGAAGAAATTGCCGGGGGTGTACGTCTTGCATGTATGACAGAAGTTGTGGAAGATATTACGGTGCGTACCCAAAATGATACGACCGCTATGAATGTTTTGTCTGCAGGTTATGTGCCGGATTTTGAAAAAGATGCAAACCTGACGGGCTATGGTGTTGCCATTGATATTGGAACCACGACGGTGGCGTTGTCCCTGGTTCGTCTCGCAGATGGTGAGATTGTGGAAAAAGCCGCGGGCATGAATAGCCAACGTACTTACGGTCAGGATGTTTTGACCAGAATTACGTATGAAATGGAAAATGGAGAAGCGGGAATTATCAACCTGCAAAAAGCGGTGGTGGATTCTACAAATCAGGCGGTTCGCACTATGTGTGCGAAAGCCGGAGTGAAGCCTGCTGAGATTGTAAGTTATTCCATTGCCGGAAACTGTACCATGACACACATGGTATTGGGGGTGGATGCAAGGTCTATTGGTGTGGCACCCTACAAACCGGCTTTTTTGGCGGCGCAAACAAGAACGGCTGCGGAAGTTGGACTTATAGGCGCTCCGGATGCAATGGTCTACTGTCTGGCTCAGGTTTCCGGATACATTGGTGGTGATATTTTGGCCGGTGCTTATGTGTGTGATTTAAAGCATCAGGAGAAAAATTGCTTGTTTTTGGATATCGGTACCAATGGTGAGATGGTGTTAACCGGAAATGGACGTTTGGTTTCCTGCTCTTGTGCAGCGGGACCGGCGCTGGAAGGAATGAACATTACCAGTGGAATGCCGGCGTTACCGGGAGCCATTGAAAGTGTGGTAATTAAGGATGAGCAGGTTTCTTACGGAACCATAGGAGATGCACCGGCGGAAGGCATTTGCGGAAGTGGTATTTTGGAAGTGGTGTCGGAGCTTTTGAAAGCAGGTTTTGTAAAGCCTACCGGAGCATTTGTTAAGAAAAAGAAATTGGCCGAAGACGATTGGCGGCAGCAGTATTTAATAGAGGATGAGAACGGGCCGGCTTTCCGATTGGCAGATGGTGTGTTGGTAACGCAAAAAGATGTGCGACAGGTGCAGCTTGCTAAGGGTGCGATTTTGTCCGGTTTTGTTTCTCTTTT
>SVEW01000177.1 GCA_015057205.1 Lachnospiraceae bacterium
TCTTTGTTTGCAAAAGCAATAATATCATCGTCCAAAAGCACTCCGTTGGTGGTTAAGGTAAAGCGGAAGTTCTTATTGTGAATCTTCTCCTGCTCTCTACCGTATTTCACCAGGTCCTTCACAACCTGGAAGTTAAGAAGCGGTTCTCCACCAAAGAAGTCCACCTCCAGATTACGTCTGGTACCGGAATTGGCAATCAAAAAGTCCAATGCCTTCTTACCGACTTCATAGCTCATCAATGCCCGGCGTCCATGATACTCACCTTCCTCTGCAAAGCAATAACGGCAAGCAAGATTACAGTCATGCGCAATGTGCAGACACAATGCCTTAACAACTGTCGGACGGTCAGCCAGACCATCAATGTAATCTTCATATTCATCCGGCGTAAAAAGTTCCTCATTCTTCTTCAGTTCAGTAACTTCATCATACGCTTCGTTAATATCCTCTTCCGGATATGTTCCGGAAAGTTTCTCAACTATTTCTTCCTTCGAATTCTTCTCATATGCCGCAATCACGTCATAAGTTACCTCATCCACAACATGAATGGCACCACTGTTTACATCTAATACAATATTGTATCCGTTGTTCTTATACTGATGAACCACGTGTACTACTCCTCTCTAATGCGCTACTTTCCCTTTAACTTCTGCATGTAGCAACATAAGACCGCCCGCGATATACACGAGCGGTCTTTGCTCTATTTCCTATTTCGTTCTGTCCGATTGTGCAAAGCCGCTTCTTATTTGTGTTCGCAGCTCTGATTTCCTACAGTACAGGATGTCTTGCAAGCGGACTGACAAGATGTCTGGCATTCTCCGCAGCCACCCTTCTTAACTGTCTTCTGCAATCTCTTTGTGTTTAATGTCTTAATATGTTTCATAAAAATCACTCCTTCGTAATTATTTTAATTCGAATAAATAGTCAATAACCTTATTCATTATAACATAAGCCTTCTGTTTAGGGAAGTATTTTTTTGCCTTTCCTTTCGCATTTTACGCTTTTTTCCAACTTCGAGCAGCAAAAATCAGGGAACTGACCACCGTTATGCCTCGCCAAACCTGAAATTGCACATAAGATAAGGGAAACGCATTCAACCAAAGCCCCATGATTACAATTGATACTGCCGTCATCATGATTGCTACTAAAACAGCACGTAAACCTGCAAATATTCTCTTCTTCACCCAATGCCTGCTTTCTTTTTTATAAAAACAGTATGCAAACGGCCTGCAAATATGATGCCTTAATTAAAGCCGACCACCTTTTGAGAAATCTTATAGGCTGCCACAGAAATCTTTCTGCCTCCCTTACCAGGTAAATTCATTGTTCTACCCATAATTCCGTTTCTCAATTTGTGGAAAAGACGAATATCATATCCCTTTAAATAACTCCATAACTCCTTTTTCTTCTGTAGATTTTCTTCCGTACCGGAACGAATTAACATAATCGTTGATACCACCGTAATAATCTCCAGGTAATTAAACATGTACTTACGAAGATGTTTGTTCTCCAATTTGTACAAATCCACGGTTTCCACCATCAGCTTATTTACGCGAATCTGCTGATCAATACGGGAAATCATTACTTTTTCATTAACAGACTGGTCATCTCTTCCGATGAAGTAACGGTAGAAATTAACGTCTAAGTAATACATATTCTTTACATATGGCAACGGCACATATACAAACAGATTATCCACATAGAAGGTGTGCTTTGGCAGTTTTAATCCACAATCCCGCAACAACTGGGTACGATAAATAACCGAATGCATCAGGATATACTGTCCCTTGTGGAAACGCTTGGTATCATTCCAGGTAAACATACGATTCTTTGGTAATACCGAATCATACTTCATAACCTTCTTATGTTTCTGCCCCTCTTTTTCGTAGACATAGTTGCTAATCAGTAGGTCAAGTGTCTCCGGACCTGCCACCAGACTCCGCAAGGTTTCAAGAATTTTCATGTAACTTGCCTCATCAACCCAGTCATCGGAATCCACCACCTTAAAATACAAACCGGTGGCATTTTTGATTCCCGTATTCACCGCCTCACCATGACCGCCATTCTCCTGATGAATAGCTTTTACAATGGTTGGGTATTTTTCTGCATATGAGTCTGCAATTTCTGCGGTCCGATCCTTAGTTGAACCGTCATCCACAATAATAATTTCTACATCTTCGCCCCCCGGAAGCAGAGACTCAATACAATGCTCCATATACGCTTCCGAATTGTAACAAGGAATTGCTATTGACAATAATTTCATCTTTCTCCTCCTACCAGTTTTTCTGCCAAATCCATGGCCTTTCTTGCCATAACATCGACATTATAATATTTATATTCTGCAAGTCTTCCCAACAAATGCAGATTTGTATACTTCCGAACATCTGCTGCGTATTTTTCATACAACGCATTATTTGTTTCATTCATAATTGCGTAATACGGTATCTGACCTTCTTTTCCTTCATATGCAAACGGATATTCCTTCACAATGGTCGTTCCGATTGCATCGTTCTGGCCTGTCAGATGTTTAAACTCCGTTATACGCGTAAAATCTTCACTCACAGTATAATTTACAACTGCATGCCCTTGATAGTCATTTACCGGATGGTACTCAAAACGAAAATCAAGTGATCGGTATGGTAATTGGCCATATTTCCAATTCAGCAATTCATCCAATGCGCCTGTGAAAATCACATCACCGGTAAATTCTTCGCCCTCAAATAAAATTTTACCATCCTCTGTGAATGTTAAGGCATCTTTTCCATCTACCCCTACACGCACTTCTATATTTTCATGGTCTAACATCTTTTCTAACATTTCTGTAAAGCCATTCTTTGGAACGCCTTGATGTACATCCTGAAAATAACGGTTATCGTAGGAAATTAATACCGGAACACGTCCCGTAACCTCCGGAGAAATCTGCTCCGGCGTCTGTCCCCACTGCTTCATGGTATACCGCAGAAAAACATTCTGATAAACATACTCTGCAATTTCCTGAATCTGCGAATCCGGATTCTCACGAAGTTTCATAATCGGTACCCGACTTCCCTCGCCGTAGGCATCTATTAACTTTCTTTCCATTTCATCCGCCTTCGGTTTTGGATAAACCATATGAAGCGTATTTAGATTGAACGGAATCGGTATCTGCTTATCATTCACCTGCGCAACTACCTGGTGCGGAAAGGCATACCAGTCTGTAAATCTGCTAAAATACTGATACACACCTTCATCGTTGGTATGAAAAATATGTGGTCCATACACATGTATCAGGATTCCGTGTTCATCCTTTTTATCATAACAATTGCCACCAATGTGCGCCCGTCGTTCAAGCACCAACACCTTTTTGTGACCTTCTTCTGCGAGCTTTCTTGCTGCTACGGTTCCTGCAATACCGGAACCAATAATAATAACGTCTTTCATTATCCCCTCCGAAATTTTGTTTTTTAGGTAATTGCGAAACTCTTATGCCACGAACGTGGCATGTTGAATTTGCATAAAAATCGTTTTCGCAAATATCTATTTGTTTTTTTTCGTTCACATTTTCTTTACAGCAAACTACGTTTTTTATAACATTCTAATCATAACATTATCACAGCCTCTGGCTATAATAAACTTATCTTTTTCATAACTCTGTATGAAAATGCAGAGTTCCTCCAATTTTTATATACTTTTATACGCGCAGTTTCAAAAAAGCCGAAGGATCCCCCAAGTCCTACGGCTTTTTTGCCGTATTGGACACTACATGAATCTGTTTCTTGAATCCTTCAAACGCTGCGGGAATGGAATATACTTTCTCCATCTGTTCTACGCTGGCAAGCACCACTTTCTTTGGAAGCACTCCCGTTGCATCCACCCAGACTTCATAGCCTTGCATGTGCCATTCCACATGGGAAAAAATATGC
>SVEW01000178.1 GCA_015057205.1 Lachnospiraceae bacterium
ATATTTGATCATGTACTCTTTGCGAACTTTCATAGGTTCACCTCGTATCTATACTTTTTCTTATTTTATCATGTTCAAAGAATTGTCGAAAGTCGATTATTCGTTTTTCCTCAGTATTCCTTATTTCTTGTGCTATAATAAACATATAACAATAAGGGGAAAAACAATGGATTTACAACAAAAAATTGATATCGTCGTATTATGGGTCGATGGCGCAGATCCTGCATGGCAACAGGAAAAAGCACAATTCGATTCCCGTCAGCATTCCTCTGTTCCAACGGATGACCGTATCCAGCGTTATCGAGACTTCGATTTGATGCGTTATTGGTTCCGCGGCATGGAGCAGAACTTAGACTGGATTGGAACCATCTATTTTGTCACCTGGGGACACATTCCCGACTGGTTAGACACCAATCATCCACAACTTCAAATCATCAATCATAAGGATATTATCCCGGCAGAATATCTTCCGGTATTCAATTCCAATGCCATTGAGATTTTTATCAAGAACATTCCAAATTTGTCCGAGCAGTTTCTGCTCTTTAATGATGACATGTTTCTTATGCAAAAGACCACACCGACACAGTTCTTCCAAAGAGGACTTCCCAAAGACATGCTGGCCTTTCAACCGATTGTTGCAAACGAATCCGATGATACCATGCCCTATGTTTTCCTGAATAACGCCATGGTTCTCGCCAAACATTTTCGCAAAAGGGAAGGTGTAAAACGTCATCCCGGACACTATTTCCATATCGGGTATCCGCCGCTCTATTTTTTCTACAATCTAATGGAATTGGCCTTTCCTCGATATACCGGATTCTATACCGTCCACGGCCCTTCGCCTTTGCTAAAAAGCGTTATAGAAGAAGTCTGGAACAAAGAGCCGGAAATATTAGAATGTACCGCAAGACAACGGTTCCGCTCCAGAAAAGATGTATCCCAATATCTTTTTAGAGAATGGGCAAAACTCACGGGACGGTTTGTTCCTTACAATATTTGTAAAGATCTGGGGTACTATAATCTGGGCGAACATGATGCACATCTATATTCTGCAATTCGCCATCGTAAACACCTGTGCATATGTATCAATGACTCCAACGACGACATTGATTTCAATCAAAGTAAAGAAGCACTCCATGCCGCATTTCAACAGGCATTTCCTGTGACTTCTTCCTTCGAAAAGTCACATACATGAATGAATTGCACTTAAAGAAATACAAGGGACAAACTAAATTGACGCGTGCAAAAATTCGATATAAAATTATTATGTATCGAAAGATACACACATTAGAGTATAATCATAGTGCATAAGGGGGCACAAGACGATGAAGACCTATGAAAAACCTATCATCATTGAAAACAAAGACTTAGCAGAAGGTGTATTCGCAGCAAGTGGTAGCAGTTGTTATTCAGCCAGAGCTGAAATCAAACAAACACCTGAAGTTGGACGCGAAAATTATTGCATCCAGTTGAACGGTGAACATAATGCTGATCATCATTGCAATGGTTGGCAGCAGGCAATTATTACATTCAATCAGAATGTTAATTATGTTAGTTCCCAAGGAGAAATTGTCGGTTCTTCTTCCGGAACCCAATTGACTATTCAATATCACTACCATCAGAATGCACATACTAATATCGGTCTTGGTGATCTTTATGTTACTTCAGATCCTGGATTGTCAATTACCAGTTTTGTTATCACTGATGCCGGACATACAATGGAGAATATGGATTCTTACTAAAAACCACAAGGAGCTTCAACTATGAAGCTCCTTTTTATTTCTAAAACACATCTATTAACTTCTGAATCTCATCTTTTGATAGGACCTTACACCCCTGCTCTTCGATTCCATACACGCGGTGACACATACTAAGTACTGTCGGTCGATGGGTTGTTACAATACAGGTTCTTGGGTAATCATCATTCATAATATTCTTAAGCACCGCACGCTCCGTCTTCACATCCAAAGCACTTGTCGCCTCATCAAGTAGAAGAATCGGTGCCTTCAGCAGCAACGCTCGCGCAATGGAAAGGCGCTGTGCTTGACCTTCTGAGAATCCACCTCCACGTTCCTGTATCGATGCATGAATTCCATCCGGCAACTTCTGAACAAAATCCCATGCGCAAGCAGCTTTCAAGGCATCAATGATTTCCTCATCCGTCGCATTTGGCTTCACATTACGCATATTCTCTGCAATCGTGCCGGAAAACATCGTGTTCCCCTGTGGAACATAGGAAAAAAAGCGTCTTGTATAGGGAGCAACCTCAATCTGTTCCCCATTCTCCGCCACCACATCCAAGCTACCACACTGTGGTCGCAAGACTGCCAAAATCAGTCGTAGCATCGTCGTTTTTCCTTCTCCTGATGGGCCAACCAATGCAACGATTTCATGCGGATGGGCTTCCATAGAGGCATGTTCAAATACATTCGTAGCATTATGATACGCATACGACATATCAGAAACTCGAAGGGTGAGTCCCTGTTTTTCATACTTCTCTCCAAATGCAACTGCATCCTCTATTCTGGAATAGTCTTCTTTGGGCATTTCTAGGATATCCATCAGTCTCCTGGCAGATGTCGTAAGCGCAATCGCCGACGGAACAAGTGCAGTCAACGATGATAATGCACCGGTCAAGGTTCCTGATAAAGACAGGAACTGTGTCATCGTACCATAGGAAATATTACCGCTCCATACGCGATATATTCCCCAGCCATATGCACTGTAAGATACTAATAACCCCACCGTCGACATGATAAAAGAAGTTCCAATGGACATCTTTTGGAAATCGATTTTCATGCCCATGTATTCTCTTTGTAATTGCTTTAAATGCTCAACATATAATCCGATCAAGTCAAACGCTTTGATGGTCTGTATATTGGCAAAGGTTTCTTGATTGAATCCGGACATTTTCGCAGACAGAGCCGCCGAACGATCATTATTATTACGCATTCTTCGCATAAGCGTTCTCGACAGAAGCAACGTTACCGGGAAACTACCAAGAGCAAATAATGCAAATGTCCAATCGTTATAAATCACAACTGCGAGAGCCGCAATAAAACGAAAGATCGATACAATCATGTTCGGAATATAATTCAATACACCATTGGAAATGATTGACGTGTCGCTGGACCATCGCGTCAGCAAATCACCACTATGATACTTTGTAATGGATTCGTAATCCGTAATCAAAATTTTCTCAAAGATTTCACTACGAATTTGTTGATCCACGCGCATAGATATAATGGTACTCATATAGTTAATAACCTGCCCAATCACCATACTAATTAATCCATAGAGAATCATAATGGCAAAATACTTTACCACCGCACCGGTCTTATGCCCGGTAATAATATCAACCAAATCTCTGGAGATATACGTCGAAGCAATGGAAACCACGGTACTTACCATTCCCACCACCGTATAAAGAATCATACTCTTCCAGAACCGTCGGATATAGGAATATATCCAACGGGTTTCTTCCAAGAATTCCTTTAATCTTCCATCTTTCGATGCCTTTATGAACTTATGTATATACTCCATCAAAAGTTTCATATTGTTTTATTCTTATCCTCTTCTTCAATGTAAGATATTACGTATTGTCTTGCCACTTTTGCTGCTTCATCCTCCGTATTGCAGAAAAGATCGCATAGCATGATTTTAGGCTGAACTTCATAGGCAAACGCAAGGTTCTGTTCGTAGAGATTCTTCGTCCAAGATGGTGAAATCATACGATTCGAAAGAGCCAGTGTTCTTTGGGCACCCTGTATTTCTTTACAGGTATTACCATTACTCTGATGAATAAAAAATACTCCCCACAAATTCTTTTTAAAAGGCTGCGCGATTTCACTGGTTCCACACCATGGAATTCCAT
>SVEW01000179.1 GCA_015057205.1 Lachnospiraceae bacterium
GAAGGCACCGCAACTTCGTTCTAACAATGTATTCGACCGTCTGGTGCTTGCCGGCGAGCGTTTACTTGCGGTAATTCATAAATGTAAAGGAATGGCAAATAAGGATCTGGCAAAATTTGCAGATCAGATTAATGCTTTGTGTGACAAATGGGAAAGATAAGTAAGAAAAAGGCCTATGCGGCCATTATAACAGGAAATACGATTTTTGGATTCAGCTTTATGGCAAGTAAAATTGCCATGCGTTACTGCCAGCCGGAGGTGTTTTTAGGGATACGCTTCCTTGTTAGTTTTGTAGTACTGAATCTGTTGATACTTTTTAAAGTTGGTAAATTGAATCTTAAGGGGAAGAACATCCTTCCCCTTTTGGCCATTGGCGCATGTCAGCCGGTGGTTTATTTTTGGGCGGAAAGCTATGGTATCAAGGCCACCAGTTCATCCTTTGCCGGTATGATGATCGGTATCATTCCGGTGGTAGCCTATTTGCTTTCGGTACCAATCAATAAGGAACCCTTTGTTCCGAAGAAACTTTTATTCGCAATTGTGTCGGTGTGTGGTGTGGCACTTTTGTCATTTTCCGAAAATGCAGCCGGTGGAGTGACCGCATTTGGCGTAATTTGCCTATGCATTGCGGTTTTGTGTGGTGCCATGTTTAACGTGCTAACCAGACGTTATGCAGAAGCCTTTACCCCTTTCGAGCGCACATATATGATGTTTGGATTAGCAGCGCTTGTTTATGTAACATTTGGTTTTGTAAAACTGGAGGGAAAGCTGGATTCACTCCTCCCGTTGGTTAGTAATCCTATGTTTTTATTGGCATTGCTGTATTTATCAGTGCTTTCATCGGTTATTGCGTTCTTTTGCTTAAATGTGGCAGCAGGAGGACTGACCAGCCAGCAGACTGCATCCTTTGCAAATCTGACCGCAGTCATTTCGGTAGTGGCAGGTGTGCTGATATTGAAAGAAAATTTTACAATCTGGCACCTTATCGGTATCATGCTGACTTTATTTGGCATCATAAAGTTAAACAAAGCGGAATAAGCTAATAATTCAAAAAATATACACAATTTGTTGATACAATATTTGCAGCTGCTTGATAATAGAATAAATGAATAATGAGAGGATGGACAGCATGGAAAAAGTAAGAAGTATTCGAACCAGGCTAGTTGTAGTTTTTTCAAGCATCTGTATTGGTGCGGTGGTGGTTGCATCGGTGTATGCCGCTTTGCTTATGAAATCATCAACCCAAACCAATTATAGTTCACTACAGCAAAGCATGGCATCTCATTATGCATCTTGCGTGGATGCATGGATGGAGCGGGAGACAGCAGTTGTGGATAATGCAGCAGGATACATAGCGAATCTGAAAGAACTGGATTACGACAAGGTAGTGGAGTATGCCATTACACAAAAGGGTGTATCCGATAACGTTGCAGAAGTATATATTGGCTTTAGTAAAGACAAGCATTTGTGTATCGATGCAGATTTGCCGGATGATTTCGATTACACGACCCGTGGTTGGAATCAGGATGCACAAGCAGCCGGAGGAAAGAAAATTTTTACGGCACCGTATGTGGATACCCTGACAGGCGGATTGGTTATTACGGTTGCAAAATCGTTTTCGAGAGCAGATACCGGAGAAGGTGTTGTGGGTGAAGATGTTGCATTGCAGACTCTTTTTAACATGATGAATGATACGGTGGATACGTCGGATGGCAGCTATGCATTTATGACGACAGCGGATGGAACCATTGTTTTACATCCAAATGAAGAGTTCCTGATGAAGGATGAGCAGGTGCATACAGTCAGTGATGTTTTAAGTGGCGATTATGAACGTGCAGTGAAATCCGGTGGTACGTTTAAGGATTATGATGGCAAGAAGAAGTATGTAAAAGCTGCAGATGTTGCCTGTTGCGGATGGAAAGTGTATACCGTTACACCTGCAAGTGTTTATACGGCAGCAGTAAATAAGGCGATTAAAGGGTTGATTTTGATTGCCGTTATCGTTGGTATTCTTTCTGCAATTATCATTTTGGTATTTGGTGCAAGCATTACCAAACCGATTATTGCTATGCAGAAACAGGTTATGCGGTTAAAAGATCTGGAGTTGAAGATCGAAGATGTAAAAGAAGAGAAGCGACCGGATGAGATTGGCGCTATGAAGATGGCGGTAGCAAGCCTTAGCAAAGAACTTCACGACATCATTCAGAAACTGGTGGAGGTTACTTCAGTTTTGGCAGAGGAGTTCAACAATGTGTATGGTTCGGTGGAACATTCGGTTGACGATAATGCATCTGTATGTGATACCATTCAGCAGGTTAGTATAGCAATTAGCGAAGTTGCAGAACAGACACAGATCGCAAATGAGAATTTGAACAATTTTGCGTTAGAGCTTGATAACATTTCGGAGCGAACAGATGGTATGCGTGATGCAGCAAACAATTCTATGGAAGCTACCAACAGTGGACGCGACTCAGTGAAAAAACTTGCAATACAGATAAAAGAGACGCAGGAAATTCAGGAAGTGGCTTCCGAGAGTGTACAGAGCCTGTCGCAAAAATCCAGCAATATTGATGGTATCAGTCAGACAATTAGCTCTATTGCGGAGCAGACGTCTTTACTTGCCTTGAACGCGTCGATCGAGGCTGCAAGAGCAGGAGAGGCCGGAAGAGGATTCGCAGTGGTTGCGGAAGAGATTGGTAAACTGGCGGAGCAGACGGCAAGCGCGACAGGAGAAATTACCAGTATCATTTCTGAGATTCAGGTGGAAATTGGTAATGTTACCAATCAGATGGGACAGATGCAGGGCAAGACGGATGAATGCATCGAGGCCATGGATACAACACAGGAACTGTTTTCGGGAATCAATGAAAAGATTACCATGGTGGATGAAAACATTACTATGGTAAGCAATGCACTGGAAAACTTAAATAACAGCAAAGAAGTGGTTGTTGATAAGTTTTCGGATATTTCAAGTGAGACGGAAGAACTTTCTGCATCCAGTGAAGAGATTTCATCAAGAATGGAACAGCAGAATGCAGAGATTCAGAATATTGGCAAAGCAATGAAGGAACTAGAACATGTTGTTGGTGACCTGAATGCTTTGGTAGATAGATTCCAACTATAGAGAATTGTAATAAATGAGGAGGAGCAAAGTTGCTCCTCCTTTTGTATAAAAAAACATAAAAGATACACAAAAAGGGTTGCATAGTTGATAAATATTTGTTTTAATAATAAGTAGCGGAAAACATGAAGAAGATATTATAGGGAGGATTCAAATGAGCTTAAAGTTAGCGAAATACACAGCTCCGGATTTTACGCAGGAGATGTTTGTTAAAGCACCAAATTGTAAATTAGAGGCGTGTCCACGTGACGGTGTGGCACCGGAACAGTATCATGCAATGAGTATTTATCCGGAATATTTTAAGATTGACGGGGAATGGCTTTTTGCAGAAGAGAGCCGTATGGATTGCGTTGCTGTTTATAAGGATGGCAAGATTCAGGTTATTGAATTTAGAAATTTGTATGAAGGCGATCTTGTTGTAGTAGGTAGAACCGAGAAATGCGAAGAGGGTATTTACGTATATCCAAACGGATTTGAAACACCGAAGGCAGAAGGTAATGAAGATACATTTGCATTCCGCACCGGTCGTTCCAGAGAAACAGCTTTCTCCAGAGACTATGACATTTTGCGTGATGTATTACAGCATGATAAGGACAATGGTAAGATTGTATGGGTTTTAGGACCGGCGTTTGCATTTGACGAGGATGCACGTTCTGCATTCTCCGCATTGATTAAGAACGGTTACGTACATGCAGTTCTTG
>SVEW01000180.1 GCA_015057205.1 Lachnospiraceae bacterium
CTTTAGACTCAGTGCCGGTAATATGCCCTTATAGGGCAAGAGCAAACCACCGGCTAAGCCGGTGGTGCTGATTTTAAGCAAAAATTAAATTTGCATAGTCATTTGCAAAATTTGCTGCACTAAAGTGCTAATGTGGGGCAATAATCTTGGTAGAATAAAATTGTGCAATAATATACAATTTTAGTACTTGTTAAACAGACAAATGTGTACTATAATGAAAGTGTTTTTGGAGGAAGTTGTGTTAAAAGTGTGTTAGAGTTACTATCTCATATGGTGAATGGGGGGTACACCAGACAGGTAGTAAAATTTTTTAACACTAGATTGTCAAAAAAATAATAAGTGATTAATCGCCATAAGGCATTAATATAATAAACCCTAGAAGGAGGACATAAAATATGGAGAAGAAGATTGTAATCGCTGGTGCATGCCGTACAGCGATCGGAACAATGGGTGGAGCTCTCAGCACAACCCCAGTGCAGGAGCTTGGCGCAATCGTAATTAAAGAAGCAATTAAGCGTGCCGGAATCAAACCGGAGAATGTAGAACATGTATATATGGGATGCGTTATTCAGGCAGGTCAGGGACAGAACGTTGCCAGACAGGCAGCTTTGAAAGCAGGACTTCCTGTAGAAGTACCGGCAGTTACTACAAACGTTGTTTGTGGTTCTGGACTTAACTGTGTAAACCAGGCAGCGCAGATGATTTTGGCAGGAGATGCGGATGTTGTAGTTGCAGGTGGTATGGAGAACATGTCATTGGCACCATTTGCTTTACCACAGGGCCGTTACGGATATAGAATGACCTGGCCAAGCCAGAGTCAGGGAGCTTTGGTAGATACCATGGTAAAAGATGCTCTTTGGGATGCATTCAATGATTACCACATGATTACCACAGCTGATAATGTTGCTGAACAGTGGAAATTAACAAGAGAAGAGTTAGATGAGTTTGCATTAAACAGCCAGCAGAAAGCTTGCAAAGCAATTGAGAGCGGAGCATTCAAAGACGAAATCGTTCCGGTTGAAATCAAGAAGAAGAAAGAAACCATCGTATTTGATACCGATGAAGGACCAAGAGCGAACTCTACAATCGAGGGACTTGCTAAACTTCGTCCAATCAATAAAGACGGATATGTAACCGCTGGTAATGCTTCCGGAATCAACGACGGTGCAGCAGCAGTTGTGGTTATGAGCGAAGAGAAGGCAAAAGAGCTTGGCGTTAAACCTATGGCATATTGGGTAGCAGGTGCACTTGGTGGTGTAGATCCATCTATCATGGGTGTTGGACCGGTTGCAGCTACAAAGAAAGTTATGGCTAAGACAGGACTTACCATTGACGACTTTGATGTTTATGAAGCAAACGAAGCATTTGCAGCACAGTCTGTAGCAGTAGGAAAAGACCTTGGATTCGATATGAAGAAGTTAAATCCAAACGGTGGTGCAATCGCACTTGGTCATCCGGTAGGAGCTTCCGGAACACGTATCTTAGTAACATTACTTCATGAGATGCAGAAGAATCCGGAGTACAAGAGAGGTCTTGCAACCTTATGTATCGGTGGCGGAATGGGCTGTGCAACCGTAGTTGAAAGATACGAATAAGAACATAGGTAATTGCTCTGGCGGCATAGGCCGCTGAGCAATTACAAAGATAATAAGAACAAGGAGATTTTTGCAATGGGATTTGTTAACTATGAAGTAAACGGTCATGTAGCGACCGTAACCATCAATAGACCAGAAGCGTTAAACGCATTGAATGAAGATGTTTTACGCGACTTAGAAGCTACGTTTGACGGAATTGATTTAGAGGAAATTCGCTGTGTCATCTTAACAGGTGCTGGAGAAAAATCCTTTGTTGCCGGAGCTGATATTGGCGCTATGAGCACCATGACGAAAGCAGAAGGCGAGAAGTTCGGTAAATACGGAAATGATATTTTCCGTAAGATCGAGACTTTCCCGATTCCGGTAATTGCAGCAGTAAATGGTTTTGCATTAGGCGGCGGAAATGAGCTTTCCATGAGCTGTGACATTCGTCTTTGCTCCGCAAATGCAATGTTTGGACAGCCGGAAGTTGGTCTTGGAATCACTCCTGGATTCGGTGGAACTCAGAGACTTGCCCGTGTAATCGGTGTAGGTAAGGCAAAAGAAATGGTTTACGGCGGACGTAACATCAAGGCTGACGAAGCATATCGCATCGGTCTTGTAAATGCAGTATATGATACCATTGAAGACTTGATGGCAGCTGCAAACAAGATGGCATCCGGTATTGCTGCGCAAGCACCAATCGCTGTTCGTAACTGTAAGAAGGCTATGAACGAAGGTCTTCAGGTAGATATGGATCAGGCAATTGTTATCGAAGAGAAATTATTCGGTGCATGCTTCGAGACAGAAGACCAGAGAGCAGGCATGGCAAACTTCTTAGAGAAGGACAAAGAAAAGAAATTAAAGGTAGTACCGTTTAAGAATAAATAAAGGATTAGCAAAATATAACAATAATAGGAGGAAAAAAATGAAAGTAGGAGTTATTGGCGCGGGTACCATGGGACAGGGTATCGCAAAAGCATTTGCAATGGTAGATGGTTATGAAGTTTGCCTTTGTGATATTAAACAGGAATGGGCTGAAGGCGGAAAAGATAAAATCGCTAAAGGTTATGCTAAGTTAGTTGAAAAAGGAAAAATGGATCAGGCAAAGGTTGATTCTATTTTGAATAGCATCACTCCTGGTGTAAAAGAAGATCTTTGCAAGGACTGCGATTTAATCGTAGAAGCAGCATTTGAAAATATGGAAGTAAAGAAGAAAACCTTCGAAGAGTTGGATAAGATTGCAAAACCGGAGTGTATTTTTGCATCTAACACATCTTCTCTTTCCATCACCGAAATTGGTAATGGCTTAAGCCGTCCAATGATTGGTATGCATTTCTTCAACCCTGCAGACAGAATGAAATTGGTAGAGGTAATCGCAGGCGTTAACACACCGGCAGAGACCGTTACCAAGATTAAGGAAATCGCTGAAGCAATCGGAAAGAATCCGGTACAGGTTAACGAAGCTGCAGGATTCGTAGTAAACAGAATCTTAATTCCATTAATCAACGAAGCTTGCTTTATCAAGATGGAAGGCGTTTCTGATGTAGAAGGCATCGATACCGCTATGAAGCTTGGAGCAAACCATCCAATGGGACCACTTGAGTTAGGCGATTTCATCGGACTTGATATCTGCCTTGCTATTATGGATGTTCTTTACAACGAAACAGGCGACAGCAAATATCGTGCATGTCCATTGCTTCGTAAGATGGTTCGTGGAGGAAACCTTGGCTGCAAGACCGGAAAAGGATTCTATATCTATAATGCCGATCGTACCAAGACACCAATGGATGCACAATAAAGTTTAGTAAATGGAGGAATTGAAATCATGGATTTTTCATTAGATAAAAAACATGAAATGGCGAGAAAGCTGTTTAACGATTTCGCTGAAACAGAAGTGAAACCACTCGCTCAGGAGGTCGATGAGACCGAACGGTTCCCACAGGAAACCGTAGACAAAATGGCAAAAGCCGGTTTTATGGGTATTCCGGTACCAAAGGAGTATGGCGGACAGGGTTGCGATCCTTTAACCTACATTATGTGCGTTGAGGAACTTTCCAAAGTATGCGGTACTACCGGCGTTATCGTTTCTGCACATACATCTCTTTGTATCGATCCGATTCTTACATATGGTACAGAAGAGCAGAAGCAGAAATATGTAAGACCACTTGCAACCGGTGAAAAGTTAGGTGCTTTTGCCTTAACAGAGCCAGGTGCAGGTACGGACGCACAGG
>SVEW01000181.1 GCA_015057205.1 Lachnospiraceae bacterium
ACTTCCGGTAAAAAATTGCACGGCAAACTGGCCATTTGCTTTCGAATGAAATCCGGTCCCAGGGCTGCTCCGCTTCTACCGCGATTTCTCGAAACACCCAAATCGGAACAAAATCCAATAAAAACAAATCCCAATTTCCCGGTAAACGGTTCTGCGGTATCCAAGTCAATCGGTTCTACCTTCTGATGCCAACGAAACGCTTCATAATCTGTTTCGCTGTCCACCCTTCCCTGCCAAAATTCCATTGCACTTACTAATTTCATGATGTACCTCTCTTTCACTACATATCATCCGGCGCCGGCTTCACATCTTTTAATTTTCCCCGCACTATGATTCGTTCATAGTTCTGTCCCAACGGATTACAGGACGTCAAGGTCACGCAGGAATATCCCTGTAAGTATAATACACTCACATCCTCCGGCTTAACAATGATTGTTTCCTTATATTCATAGGTAAAAAGATATTTCTTGTAAACCAAATATATTTTATCACTTTTTTTGATTTTGTGAATATATTTAAAAAGATTTGCATAATGGCTCACACCGGCTCGATGGGCTGCGATTGATACATTCCGATTGCCCACTCCGGGTAATTGAGAACAATCATAAAGCCCCGGCCCCTGACGCAATTGCTCAAGTCCGGTTCCGTCCATAACATATTCATCACAATCGATTCTTGGAATAATCAACCGCATCTGCTTATCTTTGTAGTTTTCTCTTTCTTTTGTCAAAAACAACATATCATCCGGCCAATCAGCTTCTTTATCTCCAAACATAGGCAAATCCTTAAATGCATCACTCTCCACATTCGGTGGATTCTGAAAATCCTGATATTCCTGATATGCCCGGTATGCCTCTCTTATAAAAAAAACGAGAGCAATCAATATACAAATCCCCAAAAATGCTTTTACAATTTTATACTTTCTCATCGCACTCTCCTCCTCAGTCTATTTTACCATTTTTTCCTAAACTTTTGTTTAAATTTATCTTGAATTTTTTACAAATTCATATGATAATATACTATGTGTGTTAATAAATATGCACATGTATTTATTTGGTAGAGGGTGATTTACATGAATGACACAATGAATGATTTACAAGTTCGAACCTTGGGGCAATTCGAACTTTCTTTTGGAGACGTGGTTATCTCTGAGAATAATCGTCACTCCAGCATACTATGGGATTTATTAGCCTATCTGGTCACAAATCGAAATAGGCAGGTTTCCCATAGCGAATTAATTGATAATCTTTGGAGCGATGACACTTCCGCTAATCCGCTTAGTTCTCTAAAAACCGCATTGGCCAGATTACGCAAGCACTTGCAGCCAATTTCAACATTGACCGGGGAACTCATCATAACAACCCGTGGAGCATATCAGTTTAATCCCAATATAGGGCTATCCATTGACGTTGATATTTTTGAAAGTGAACAGCATGCAGGCTTTGACGAGACCATTCCCGTCAATGAAAGAATTCAGCATCTTATGAATGCAACACAACTATACGAAGGTGACTACCTTCCATTACATAAGGAAGAACTATGGATTTCTCCCCTGGCCACCGCATTAAAAATGACTTTTAATAAAATCAATCTGGAACTCTTTCGCCTACTTGGGGAACAGAAGGAGTATGATGCCATGAAACAGGCCATTACCCATGCTTTGGAAATTGATTCCTTAGAAGAAGCATATCATTGTCAGTTAATTGAATTGTTAATGATGCAAGGAAATTCCAAAGAAGCATTGGCTCATTGTCGCTATACGCAAGACTTACTTTACAAAAACCTGCGCGTGCAGTCTTCCCCAAGATTAACTGCATTGTTTAACCAACTGTTTAAAGAACACCATTCGTTAGGCATAAGCAACGAAGGCATTATTAAAAACCTGAATTCATCTATGAAAAACAAAGGAGCTTTTTACTGTGATTATGGTATTTTTGAAGAAATATACCGCTTAGAAAGCCGCCGTTGTCTGCGTACAGGGAACTTATGTCAGCTTTGTATAGTAACGCTACAACAATCAAACCAGATTCCACCGTTGGACACCCTAACGCTTACTATGCCTTGGCTGCTTGATTCCATTAGCCAATGTTTGCGAAGTGGAGACGTTGTAACCAAAGTCAGTGGTGCCCAATACATTTTACTTCTGCCCATGGCAGACCGCCAAAATGCAGAACGAATTGTAGAGCGAATTCGAGAGAATTACTACAAAAACCATAGAAAAAGCCTGCTTCATATTGATTCGTACTTCTACGATATCACCGACAAATCTTTACACAGCTAAAAATAACCCGGCTCTTACGAGCCGGGCCTTATTTTTACTTCTTCTGTTTTTTCTTTTCTAATATTGAAACAAATGCGTAAACGCTAATCAAAATTACAACTACGATTGCCGCCTCTTTGACATAAACCAAACCATATCCGGTTTTTGCCAAAATTGGATTCTCATCCTTCGGAACGTCATCTTCCGTGATTTCGATGTCAGTCTTTGGAACATCTTCATCATCAATGTCCACGTCTTCATCATCGTCATCGTCGTCATCATCTAATTCCTTCTGATCCTTCGGCGTATCCTCATCTTCAATCGTTGTTGGATCATCCTTTGGATTCTCCTGCGGGTCTCCGTTATGTTCATCCGGGTTATCCGGATTGTTTGGCGGATAGTATGGATGATACTCCGGTGTCAATCCATTGCAGTAAAACTCCCAATTAAATAACGTGTAGCAGTTCTGCCACTTATTGGAAACGGACGGTCCATCCATTTTTAACGTTGCAACCAAAGTCAATTCCTTACCGGAAGGAATGGTTCCGATACAGATACCGGCCTTTGCTTCCGTCTTAAAAAATCCTTTTGTCACTACTTCAGCGCTTACATCATAAGCTTTATAGAATCCTTCCGACCAGTCCTTATCATTTCCGGTACACGGTCCTATGTAAATCTGCTTTCCTTCTGCAGTCTTAATATCAAGGCTGATATGCTTCAATAAATCATTCTTGAATGCTTTGCCTTCTTCCACTACGATAGGTTTGCCATCTTTATCTAAAACATCCAGGTTCTCGGACATATACAAAGAGACATCTTCTTTCGAACCGTTTTTAAAAACGAATTCCTGTTTCACCGTATCCCCCGGTATCATAGTGGCATTTACAATTCCCTCTTCCGGAAAACTTAACTTTTGATCGGCACTTAGCGATACAACTTTGTCGGAGCTATCGCCTGCGGCGAATACCTTCATAGAACCATCCGCCATAATCAGCGATGAAATGCACAAGGTCGCCATAAGTAAACCTAATATTCTTTTTTTCATTCTTTCACTCCTTTGTGGTTGTATCTATGTTCTCTGGTTATTAGTTCTGTCCTTCACCTTCAACAGGGTTTGTTGGCTGGGTTTCATCCTGTGCAGGTGCTGGTGCTACTGGCTGCTGCTGACCATGATTATCTTCTTTTTCATAAGATACTTTTTCCATATCAACGTCCTTTGTGTTATCAGCCTGAAGAGCACGATACTCTACTTTAATCTCAAGGTTCTGTGCTTCAAAATCGTTGAAAATCTTATCACCTACAAAGTAAACATGATCAAATGCAGTTGCAGTCTCACCTTTTGCTAAGATGTTACCCTCATCGTCACTATCAAGATCGGTCCAAGCTGATTCATAAGTAATAGCACCATCATCAGCAGTTTTCTTTTCTAATGTAAGATTAATCGGATCAAACTTTTCACTCTTACCATCACCAAAACCAAACTGAATAGCCTGTGTTGGGTCAGTTGTATGTGCCACATCAGTTGCCTCGCTAAGTGGGCA
>SVEW01000182.1 GCA_015057205.1 Lachnospiraceae bacterium
TTCAAAAGACTTCTTCAAATATTCCGTAGTAAGCACTTCCGGATTTTCAACTTCAATAAGAGGATTATCACCGAATAGCACTCTTTGACAATACTCATCAAATCCAATCGGCGCACTTACCCCCACAGCTTCCATAAAATTAACACCGTTGATATCTACCACATCTTCTGCAATGATACCTTCCGTCACATCAAAATGAAAATAATACAACGCATTCCTAGTCAGTGCGTCACGATACTGGCGTCGTTCCCGCAACACTGTCTGATTCGCATTTTTCAACGCTATTGTCTGGCGCTCCGCCTCATCCACGTCTAAAATCACGCTATAATACTTAATCTCTCCATCGTCAAACTTCACCTGGTGGCCGATATCCTCTATCCAAAAACTACTGCCATCCTTGCGTAACATTCGATATTTAAGATACATGTTTTTGTTATTTCTAATCTGGTCTATGATTTCTTCGTACACACTCTGACGGTCGTCCGGATGAATAAATGCGGTAATATGCATTTGCAAAACTGTTTGCTGTTCTTCCACGGAATACCCTAACATTTCAATCAAGCGCGGCGACATATACTCTATCGAAAAGTGTCCATCGTCACGCATAATTTTGAAGCCACCCGGAATCGAATCCATAATTGTTTTCAACTGAATATTCTCGCGTCTTCGCACTTCTTTTAACTGTCTCTGGTATTCACGCTCTGCATTTCGCTCGTCTTCAATATTATTTACCGCAAAAAGAACTATTTGATCTCCACCATAAATCAGGCTGGCACGAATCCACCGGCCAGACATACTCTGATAATCATGGCTCAACATCGTGTTGTTCTTCATACGCTCTAACATTGTATTCTTATCTAAAAACGTATGCATCTCTTCCTGATACAGCATACTTACCTGACGTTCAATAAACAGATTGAACAATCCTTGCGGTTCCTTTGGTGGTTCCTCCGGCATTTCCCCCTGTCTCTCTCCGGCCACAAGCTCTACCGTATTTTTTGCCAAATCACATTGAAACACTACCAGATATGCTTTTCCAAGTGCCGCAATTGCATCTGTCTGTGCACCAACACGTCGTTCTGTATCAATCAACCGCTGACGAAATACCTCGTTATGTTCCATGTTTCTAACTTTATTTACATAATTGGATAAGAGTTGACCGGCATGCAAAACAGCCTCACGCTCAGGACTTTCTTCTTCCCACTCATCGCGAATTCTTGTGCAGCTTTCCACGGAAATATACCCGATTGCATTCTTCTGTATATCAAAAATCCCACACAAAAAAATGGAACAACACTTATCTTTTTCCAAAAACTCCCGGTCATTCTTTGGCAGTTTACGCACATCCGGGCAAAACGAGTACCCTTTTGCCCCCACAATTTCCTGTGCATATTCCCGGCTGTATGGAAGATTCTGGCGGATATCCTTAACAGAATCAATCCCTTCCGCACACCATTCATATGTATTATCGCAAAAATGCCCTTCTTCACGTTCTTCATATATTGAAACGCGATCCGCATCCAGATATTTACCAACGAAGGATAATACCTCCTCCATATCTTCCACGACTGCAGAAGACTCATATAACCGATTAAATATTTCATAAAAAAATTCGGCGTTTTGCTCCCGCTCCATCTGCACACGTTTTTCTGACTGCACAGCACGTTCTAGCGCACGTCTTGTGGGCGTAATATTCATGAAGGAAGCCTGTTTATAAGCAACTTCTCCCCGCTCATCTTCTCCATTTCCAAGATTTTGTAACACACCGGTAATCCAGATTGGCCTATCATCATCAGCAGAAATCGGATACTCAAAGGTTATTCGTCCATTATCGCGCATAAGCATTTTCAAAACTTCGTCCAGCCGTTGTAAATCCTCCTGACTTAACAGTTCACGCAAATGCACTTCGGTCCGCACATTTTCTCCTGACTCCTTTGCAAAAATACGAACTCCTTCCGGATTAATTCGATCTACATAAATCATTCCGTCTTTATACAATCGGAACTGCGCAATACCGCACGATAAACTTTCGAGCAACGCGTCACCTGACGCATAAACTTTTCTTTTATCCTGCCCCATAGTAATCTCCCTATTTCCTCAATTATTAATTCAGTTACACCATTTTATTATAACAGATTTTTTTATTGTAATTATAAACAAACAAATTTTTTAATTATTTATTCATTTTCGATTCATATTTTTATAATTATTTTGTTACAATTCTCTTTAATTGTATATGCATTTTGTGGTATTATCTAATTATAGCAAGAAAGAGCAAAAATTATATAACAAGAAGGAGGTCTTCTATGGAAGAGAAAAAACGTGGAGCCTTTTCTGGCTCACTAGGTTTCGTACTTGCAGCAGCAGGTAGTGCCGTTGGTTTAGGAAACTTGTGGCGTTTCCCTTACCTGGCAGCTAAGAATGGGGGAGGTTTATTCTTAGTTATTTACATCGTGTTAGCGTTAACATTTGGTTTTACCATGTTAACCACAGAAATTGCCATTGGTAGAAAAACAAAACAAAGTCCCTTAACCGCCTACGGCCGGTTACATTCAAAATTCAAATTCACAGGCGTTCTTGCTTGCCTGATTCCATTCCTTATTTTGCCATATTACTGTGCAATTGGTGGATGGGTTTTGAAGTACTTTATCGCATTCGTTACCGGTAACGGTGCCAAAGCCGCTAATGGCGATTATTTCGGTGGATTTATCACTTCATTCTCTGAACCGATTATTTTGATGCTGGTATTCTTTGCAATTACAGCATTTATCGTTTTTGCCGGAGTTGATAAAGGTATTGAGTCATTCTCAAAGATTTGTATGCCTGCATTGTTAATCCTCGTTATTGGAATTTCCATATATTCCTTAACATTAAAGAGTGATGCGACAGGTACCGTTAGAACCGGTTTGCAAGGTCTTGCAATTTACTTAATCCCGAATTTTGACGGATTGACCGTTGGAGGATTCTTCTCCGTCCTGATGGACGCTATGGGACAGTTGTTCTTCAGTTTAAGCGTTGCTATGGGTATTATGATTGCTTACGGTTCTTATGTTAGCGATGACACAGACTTAAAGAAATCCGTTAATCAGATTGAACTTTGTGATACCGGCGTTGCTTTCTTAGCAGGTGTCATGATTATCCCGGCAGTATGTACCTTTATGGGACCGGATGTCATGAAATCTACAGCCGGACCTGGCTTAATGTTCGTTGCATTGCCTCAGGTATTCCAGGCGATGGGTGTTGTTGGCAACTTTATCGGCGCATTGTTCTTTGCTATGGTATTCTTCGCAGCACTTACCAGTTCTGTATCCATCATGGAAGCAGTTGTTTCCAGTTTCATGGATCAGTTTGGTTGGTCCAGAAAAGGAGCCAGCTGCGTAGAAGGTTTACTTGCTCTTATTCTTGGTGTTGTTGTTTGTCTTGGCTACAACAAGTTATACTTTGAGTTCAAACTTCCAAACGGCTCTGTAGCTCAGATTTTGGATATTATGGATTACATCAGTAATAACTTATTCATGCCGATTGTCGCTCTGGCTGAGTGTGTATTGGTTGGTTGGGTATTAGGACCTTCCACAATAGAGGACGAAATTACGAAGTCCGGATGCACCTTCGGAAGAAAGACGCTATACGAGCTAATGGTTAAATTCATTGCACCTATTTTACTGTTCATCTTATTCTTAAGAGCAGCCGGTGTTTTAACTATTATTTAATTAATTTACAATGCAATACTGCTATCAAATTATAAAATCGAGTAGGAGGGAGATTTGAATAATCCCCCGACCTCTCACACCACCGTGCGT
>SVEW01000183.1 GCA_015057205.1 Lachnospiraceae bacterium
TGGTGCTTGCGGGGCAAAAATACCCGGAGATGGAAAAACGATTACGACCCATTGCGAAGGCGCTAAACATTCAGGACTTGTTGGAAAAATATCCTTATGAAGTATCCGGTGGACAGAAGCAGCGCGCAGCAGTGGCAAGAGCAATCATAACCAGACCGGAACTGCTTTTGGCAGACGAACCTACCGGTGCCTTGGACAGTAAAGCGACGGATGAACTTTTAGACTTGTTTGGTGATATCAATCGCGCAGGACAGACCATTGTAATGGTAACCCATTCTGTGAAGGCGGCAAGTCACGCAAACCGTGTGTTGTTTATCCGGGACGGCGTCGTATTTCACCAGGTTTATCGTGGGGAAGACAACAACGAGGCCATGTATCAGAAAATTTCAAACACCTTAACGCTACTAACGACTGGGGGTGAATAAAGATGGGAAAACATATGTATTTACGTCTGGCAAAAGATGGCATGCATAAAAATCGACAAATGTATTTTCCATATTTGCTAACATGTGTCATTATGGTAATGATGGATTATTTGATTGTATACCTTGCAAGTTGCAAAACGTTGAGCATGGCCAGAGGTGGTAGCTCCGCACAAGGAATGCTGGGATTTGGTGTAGCGGTTGTGGCAATTTTTGCGGTATTCTTCCTGCTGTATACCCACTCGTTTTTATTAAAGCAGCGAAAAAAAGAATTTGGTTTGTATTACATTCTGGGCTTGAATAAGCAGAATCTATTACGCATCTGCGGTTGGGAAACCCTTATTACTGCAGGAATTTCTCTGGCTGGAGGGTTGTTTTTGGGAATTTTACTTAGCAAAGGAGCAGAACTTTGTCTGGTGAAGTTGATTCATGGAGAGGTTATACTTCGCTATGAGATTTCTGCCTTTGGTGTAATAAAGACGGTGGTGTTGTTCGCTGTGATTTTTGTGTTACAGTTTATTGGGGCATCCTGGCAAATGATGCGAATGCAGGCGGTGAATCTGTTGCACTCCGATAAGATGGGAGAAAAGCCACCAAAGGGGAATGCGTTGTTTGCCATTGGAGGAGCAATGCTTTTAGGTGGTGCCTATTATCTGGCTGTGACCATTGAAGAGCCGGTTCGTGCAATTGCAATTTTCTTCATAGCGGTGCTGATGGTTATTGTTGCGACGTATTGTTTGTTTATTGCCGGAAGTGTATTTGCATGTGGACGATTGAAGAAAAAAAGGGGGTTTTATTATAAAGCAAATCACTTTGTTTCAGTGTCCTCTATGAGCTTTCGTATGAATCGAAATGGGGCAGGTTTGGCGTCCATTTGTATTTTATCCACCATGGTTCTGGTGACTATGAGCACCACAATTTGCATGTATATTGGCTCGGAGGAATCAGTAAAAATGCAGTGTCCGAAACAGGTTAGCACATCTATCCGATTTGGAAATATAGATTTCCCCATTGCAAAAGTTGAAGATGAATATCGCAGGCAAATTGAGAAGGTAGTAAAGGAAAAACAGGTACAAGTGACGAAAAAGGCGGATTACCTGGAGGGAACCGTTATTGCGGAGGAAAAATCCGGATACCTAAATACCGCAGAAGTGAATTTTAAAAAAGGAATAAAGACGGGAAATTGCTACATGGTGAGTTGGATGTCGCTTGAAGATTATAACAATAACTATCGGAAAAATGAAAAACTGGCAGTAGACGAAGTGTTGTTGGAGGATCCGGATAACGCATATAAAGGAAAAACGATTCAATTTAATGACGGTGCCGTTTACAAAGTAAAGCGGGTGTCGACAAGTGGAGCAGAAAATTTTTATGCAAATGCTGCGGGGTATCCGCCCCTTCGTATCTACGGTGGCCAGGTCCCGGAGGGAGCAATGCTGATTTACCATTATGATGTGGATACGACGTTAACAGATTCCCAAAGCAGGGAATTATCCAATAGGATATTAGAAGAAATTTGCAATTATCCCGTATGGGAAAAAACAGCGCAGGAATTGAAAGAGGAAGATGTTTCCTTTGATGTAAGGACGCAGAAGGAAATGAGAGATAGCTTTCTGTCTGAGTTTGGTGCATTATTGTTTTTGGGATGTTTACTTAGTTTGGTATTTTTAGTAGCAACGGTGTTAATTATCTATTACAAGCAGATTGCGGAAGGATATGAGGATGTCAAACGATTCGACATCATGAAAAAAGTGGGCATGACGGAAAGGGAAATCAAGAAGAGTATCAATTCCCAATTGTTGATGGTGTTTTTCATACCGCTTGTGACAGCTGGATTGCATTTGAGTTTTGCGTTTCCGTTAATTGAAAAAATCATTATGTTAATGGGAATTTGTAATCGTGTGTTATTAGCAGGGACGTCTGCCATTGGATTCGCGGTATTTGCAGGATTTTATATGATCGTTTATAAGATGACAGCAAATGAGTATTATCGGATTGTAAACGGGAAAGTGTAAATTTCGTGAAATGGTCTGGCAACGTGGGAATTGTCGGAGAAATATGGTATGCTAGTGGCATGAGGTGATGCTATGTGAGAATCTTATTAGTAGACGACGAAGTGATGGCATTGCATATTCTGGAAAATGCGGTGAAGGCTGTGTCCTCCGGTGATCAGATTATAGCGGTGACTTCGGCAGAGGATGCGTACAAGGTGGCAGAGAGTCGGAAAATAGACGTCGCCTTTTTGGATGTGGATATGCCGAAGGAAAGCGGGTTAAGTTTAGCAGAAAGTCTTAAGGAATTGTGGCCGCGAATTAACATCATTATGGTCACATCGCATCCCCAGTATGCGCTGGATGCCTTGCAATTATTTGTCAGTGGTTACATTGTGAAGCCTTATACCAAAGAGGCGGTGCAAAATGCGTTGATGAATTTGCGGAATCCGGTGCAAAAGCCGCGGGATGGGTTGTATGTGCAGTGCTTTGGTAACTTCGAAGTGTTTTATCATGGGGAGCCGATTAGATTTAAGCGAAGCCAGGCAAAAGAAATTTTTGCATATCTGGTGGATTTGTACGGAGCAACCGCAACGAATGCGGAGCTGCGCGCCATGCTCTGGGGAGACGAGGCGGAAGACTCGGATAAACAGCGCAATTACCTGACGCAGTTAATTCGCGAATTGCGTTTGACCCTGGAGGGAATTGGTTGCGAAGCGGTTTTTCAACAGAGTCGGAATGCATACGGAATCAAGGTATCGGAAATTGCATGTGACTATTATGAGGCATTGGAAAACGATTTACAAGGGCTTAAAAATTTTCGCGGAGAGTATATGAAGCAATATGAGTGGGCAGAAGATCGGGTTGGTTATCTGTCGGATAAATTGGAAAGTGTGAAACGTATGTGAAAGGATACGTTTCACACTTTCTTCTTCTTGTTTGTAAGGGTTTTGTAACTGTGCGTATAGTATACTCACACCAGTAACGAGGATTCAGCGAGGTTTTCGTTTTTGAGAGGAGTGTGAGCGGTATGAAACAGAAGTATTTAAAGATGGTAAAAATGATGGTGGCATTTAGTCTGATTTTAGCAATGTGCATAACCAATGTGGAGATGTGCGTACTGGCGAATGATGCTCCGATTGGCGAGAACAACGAGAATTTGGACGAGCAGACAGAACAGAACGAACAAGAGGAACAAAATGAACAAATAGAACAAAACGAACAAATCCAAGAACAGGACGATGAGCAGCAGGCTGAGCAGCAGCAGAACGATGAGCAGCAGGATGAGCAGCAGCAGAACGATGAGCAGCAGCAGGACGAACAGCAGCAGAACGATGAGCAGCAGAATGATGAACAGCAACAGGAAGAGCAGCAGGAAGCACC
>SVEW01000184.1 GCA_015057205.1 Lachnospiraceae bacterium
AAAAGTAAGTCCCATAAAATCCTGGGTTCCCGTAATGTATTGCAACGGAATATGCCTGCACCGCTTTGAAACAGCCTCTTCATACTCCGCACTCTCTTTCACCGTCATCTCCTCCTGCCCTCGCATAAAAAAGGAGGTCGCCGTCATCTGACAGCATTCAAAAAGTAATACCGTGGCGTCATTCTTGGGTTCCGGAATACCTGCCTTTCTAAAGCGTTCTTCCGCTTGCTGACGTGCTTGTTGATATGTCATAATTCCTTGCCTCTTAAATAATACATATCCATAACTAAAACGGGTTGAGGAAAATACTCCTCAACCCTATCAATCGTCTTATTATTCAGCCTTGATGCCGTATTTCTTGTTGAACTGATCAATACGTCCACGAGCTTTGGTAGCCTTCTGCTGTCCAGTATAGAATGGATGGCATTTGGAACAAATTTCTACGTGGATAGACTCTTTGGTTGATCCGGTAGTAAATGTATTTCCACAGTTACAAGTTACCGTTGCCTGATAATACTCTGGATGGATTCCTTCTCTCATTCGTTTCACCTCTCATACTATATTTAAATAATAATTATTTACAGTTTTTCTGTTCACACTATGCAAACAGCTTATTTATTGTATCATAGGTTTTTCAGATATGCAAGTGCTTTTCCATTTTTTTAGCGATTTTTATTTCTCAATAGTTCTGTTACTACTTCATCATTGGTCTTTGTATTTGCAAATAAACGAATAACATGATCTGTTGCCAGCTCCGGTTTCGCACCATTTATGTCTCTTCGCATACTATCCATTGCCAAACGCTCTTTATCTGATAACAACAAATCTTCACGACGGGTACCGGACTTCACAATATCGATTGCCGGGAAGATTCTCTTTTCAGAAAGTTTTCTATCAAGAACAAGTTCCATATTACCGGTTCCCTTGAATTCCTCGTAAACTACATCGTCCATCTTGCTTCCGGTATCAACCAATGCCGTTGCCAATACGGTAAGACTTCCACCACCACGCATATTACGGGCTGCACCGAAAAATTTCTTCGGCATATGAAGTGCTGCCGGATCAAGACCACCGGTTAATGTTCTACCACTTGCCGGAACGGTAAGGTTATAAGCTCTCGTCAAACGGGTGATACTATCAAGTAAAATGATTACGTCATGTCCATGCTCTACAAGACGTTTACCACGCTCTAATACCATCTCTGCCACACGTTTATGATGCTCTGGTAACTCATCGAATGTTGAATAGATTACTTCTACATTTTTACCCTGAATCGCTTCTTTAATGTCCGTAACTTCCTCCGGACGCTCATCGATTAAAAGAATAATCAACTGTGTATTTGGATTACTAAATAATAAAGATTTTGCAACTTGTTTTAATAATGTTGTCTTACCTGCTTTTGGCGGGGAAACAATCATACCACGCTGTCCCTTACCAATTGGTGCAATCAAATCAACCACACGCATCGCAGTGGAACATCCCGGATGTTCCATATGAAGACGTTCGTCCGGGAAAATTGGTGTCAAATCTTCAAACGCCGGTCTTGTAAAACACTTTTCCGGTAGTTCCTCATTTACACTTAACAAATAAAGGAGTGCGGCATATTTCTCACCTTGATTTGGAATACGAATTTTTCCTTTTATACAGTCACCGGTCTTTAAACGAAAACGGCGAATCAAAGATGGTGCAACATAAACGTCAATTTCTCCGGAAAGGAAGTTATCACTTCGAATGAAACCATATCCATCCGGCATTACTTCTAAGATACCACGTGCGACCTTACCACTGTCCAATGCGTTTACTTCATCGGATAATCGGCTCTTAATCTCCTTATCACGTTCTGCCTCTTCCGGTGTCATAATGTAAGCCGGGATTTTCAAATAGCGCTCTTTTCCGGGGCCATCCGGAATTTCCTCTCCTCTGTCCTTTCCGGTATCCACTTCCACCACTTCCGATACAGCGGAACGCTTTTCTTTCTTTTCTCTTCTATCTTTTATTTCTTTTGTCTCATTATTGCCGCTACCTTTGTCTTCTTCATCGAGTTTTACCATTGCTTCAATAATTTCTGCCTTTCTAAGGCCACTCACTTTCAGTCCCCTGTGCTGTGCAATATCACGTAAATCAGCAACAGATAAACTTTCATACTTTGCTCTCATACTCATATATTCATTTCTCCTCTTATTGAAATATCTAACTCATATGTGTCAAAAAGTTTCTTGGAATTCCTAGTCAGAATCGACTATATTATTTTGAACTAAAACTTAGCTGATAGTCTTTGTGTATTATACAACCTTTTCTTCCAGATTGCAAGACTTTTTTTAAATTTATCCTTCCTTGACTTTCTACACCCACGTGCTATAATTTGAGCGTATGATTTTTTTATATATATTAAGGAGATAAGGTTATGGAATCGTATTCATTTTTACTCTATTTGGCAATTATTCTTGCCTCTACCAAGATACTCGGACTCGTCAGCGAGAAAATCAGTATGCCACAGGTTGTTGGTGCTTTGGTAGCCGGAATTATTCTTGGCCCAAGCGGCTTTGGCGTCTTAAAAAGCACCGACTTTTTTGTAAAGGTTGCTGAGATTGGTGTTATCATGCTAATGTTCACTGCCGGTATCGATACCGATTTGAACGAATTAAAGAAAACAGGTTTCCAATCTTTCGTGGTGGCCGTCATGGGTGTGTTCGTTCCACTGATTTTATGCGGCGGTTTGTACTTTTTCTTTTTTCATCAGAGTTTTACAACTATGAACGTGTTGAAAGCCGCTTTTGTTGGTGCTGTATTCTCTGCTACTTCTGTAGGAATTACGGTTGAAACATTAAATGAAATGGGGCGTTTAAAAACCAGAACCGGGACAATGCTATTAAGTGCCGCTTTGATTGATGACATTATTGGTATCATTGTTTTGTCGGTTTTAACCGGTTTTTCTTCCGGCGACTCCAGTGTACTCGTTGTGATTGTAAAGATTTTGTTATTCTTTGTGTTTGTCGGCGCAATGGCACTTATCTTCCACAAGATTTTTTCCATAGTATCGGAAGAACACTGGCATAGTCGTAGAGTTGCTATCTGGGCCTTGGCCTTTTGCCTTGTGATGGCCTATTGTGCCGAGCGCTTCTTTGGTGTTGCCGACATCACCGGTGCTTATTTTGCCGGATTGATTCTTTGTAACATCACCAAATCCCGCCAGTTTGTAGCCAAGAAGATGACCGTTTCTTCTTATATGTTATTTACCCCGGTATTTTTTGCAAGTGTAGGTATGAAGACTAATCTGCGCGTTATGAATCAAAGCATACTGGTCTTTGCGTTGCTTTTGGTTATCGCAGCTGTTATCTCTAAAATCATTGGATGTGGTCTTGGTGCCAAGCTTTGTAAATTAACCAACCACCAGTCCCTGGTAGTCGGTATCGGAATGGTTGCACGAAGCGAAGTTGCACTAATGGTTGCACAAAAGGGAATTGATGCCGGCATGATTGATCCAAAATTATTACCGGCAATCATTGTTTCCGTAATTGCATCCGCTTTAAGCACTCCGGTTTTATTGAAGGCTGCCATCAATCGTGGCCCAGCCTTAGAATAACCTCTTGTCAAAAAGACAGGTGCATGGTAGGATAAATATATGAAACAACAAATACAACGTTGGGGAGACAAACCATATGTCTCCCTTGATTATTCCTTAAAACAGCAATATGGGCACAAGGTTTATCGCATTGCCATTGATGGCGGTAT
>SVEW01000185.1 GCA_015057205.1 Lachnospiraceae bacterium
ACGTGATAAGATTGCGGCATGTGCCAAGAAGCATGGCATTACACAGATTCAGATGGCGGATACCTTTGAAGAAGCGATGGATATCTGTATTGCCAACGCCAAAGAGGGGGATGCCGTATTGCTTTCTCCGGCCTGCGCTAGCTGGGGAATGTTTAAGTGTTATGAAGAGCGCGGTGAAATGTTCAAAAATATAGTAAATGCAATCAGGGAGAATTAAATGGATCATCGTACACAACGATTGAAAAAGAAAAAGAAAAGACTGGACAGACCGGTTGTATTTTTCGATTTTAGCCTGTTGTTTATTATTCTGTTTTTGCTGGCGTTTGGTTTGATAATGGTATATAGTACCAGTGCCTATTCGGCTGGAATTAAGTTTGGTCAGGTGGATTACTTTTTTCGGCGACAGTTAATTTCGAGTGGAATTGGAGTGGCCGGCATGATTATTGCCTCTAGAATTGACTACCACATTTATTGGAAATGGTCTGGGCTTTTCTACGTTGTCGCATTTATATTGTGTGTAGCGGTTGCTATTCCCGGAATCGGTACCGAAATTAATAATTCCAGACGATGGTTGCAGGTAGGACCTTTGAGTTTTCAGCCATCCGAGGTTGCCAAGCTGGTGAGTCTGATCGTTGTAGCAGGCGTGGTTTGTAATATGCCTAAGAGTATTAATCGCTTCAGCAATGTTTTGCGAACCTTTTTTATTGTATTTCCGTTATTTGGAAGTGTTGCGTATACCAACTTGAGTAATGCACTCATTATTATGGCGATTACCGTATGCATTATTTTTGTTGCCAGTAGAAAATATGCACAGTTTTTTGTGACAGCAGCGATTTTAGCAGCATTGGGTATCATATTTGTTCTGGTGGAAAGTTATCGTGCTTCCCGAATTGATGCGTGGCTACATCCCGAAACATCTGAGAAAGGATATCAGACGTTGCAGGGGTTGTACGCAATTGGTTCCGGTGGACTGTTTGGAAAAGGACTTGGACAGAGTGTACAGAAACTTGGCTATGTTCCGGAAGCCCAGAATGATATGATTTTTTCCATTATCTGCGAAGAATTAGGGTTATTTGGTGCGATTTGCGTAATTTGTCTGTTTATCCTGATGCTTTGGCGCTTTGCCGTGATTGCCAATAACGCTAAGGATTTATATGGTTCCTTGTTGGTAGTTGGCGTCATGGGACATATTGCGGTACAGGTGATCCTGAACATCGCGGTTGTTACCAACTCGATTCCTAACACCGGTATTTCCTTGCCGTTTATCAGCTATGGTGGTACTTCGGTAATCTTTTTACTGGCGGAAATGGGAATTGTGTTGAATATTTCAAGAGGAATTCGAATTGAGGAAAAGTATGAGAGCACGTGATCTGGAACACGAGGGCGGTGGCTTGTTACGGTGGATGATAGGCCTGCTTGGTGTGGTTATAATTTGCGCAATTATATTTTTATTTATATATTTTGGTTGTGGATTAAAAACGGTGGAAGTTACCGGAAATGAAATTCATACCAACGAAGAAATTAAAGAAATTATTCTGAATGATGATTATTCATGGAACAGTGTTTATGTGTTCCTGAAATATAAGTTTAAAAAACCAAAGACGTTGCCTTTTGTGGATACGATGGAAATTCAGATAAAGAGCCCGTCGAAAATTCAAATTCATGTGTATGAAAAGAACATGATTGGCTATCTGTATGTAAACGCTACCGGGCAATATGCTTATATCGATAAAGATGGAATTGTGGAAGAGTTGTCTACCCGTATTGTAGATAATGTTGTTGAACTGAATGGACTTGAGGTCAAAGATGTAAAGTTGTATGAAACGTTGAAAACGGAGAATCCCGCTACGTTTAAGAATCTGTTGGCGTTGACCAATACCCTCGAGAAATATAAGCGATTACCTAAAAAGGTGAGTGTTTTTAGCGGTATGCTATTTACCTTGTATTATGGTGATATCACCGTGAATTTCGGTAGTGCCACGAATTTGAATGAGAAGATGGTGCGTATGGATAAGATTTTACCACAACTGGAAGGGATGAAAGGAACTTTGCATATGGAGGACTGGCGCAACGAGGACTCGGACATAACATTCCAAAAGGAGAAATCTAAACAAAAAAAGGGCTAAAAAGTGTTGAAAATTTGGCTGAAAGAAGTTATTATATAAAGTAGTGTTGCCATGGGAAGGCAAAGACAAGTATTTTGATTATTTTCTAATAGGCATAGATTGGATTATAGTAGAGGAAACTGCACGTAAGAAGGAGGAAGAACCTTGCTTGAATTAAAGGATACAGGAGTAAGTGGGGGCGCACATATCATCGTAGTAGGTGTTGGTGGCGCCGGTAATAATGCGGTCAATCGAATGATTGCGGACAACATTGGAGGAGTAGAATTTGTTGGAATCAATACTGACAAACAGGCGTTAGCGCTTTGTAATGCTCCTACTCCAATTCAGATTGGAGAGAAATCAACAAAGGGTCTTGGTGCCGGCGGAGTGCCTGAGAGAGGACAGAAGGCAGCTGAGGAAAGTGAAGAAGAAATACGTAAGTCCATTGAAGGCGCGGATATGGTATTCGTAACCTGTGGTATGGGTGGCGGTACCGGTACAGGAGCAGCACCGGTTGTTGCAAGAATTTCCAAGGAGATGGGAATTTTGACCGTTGGTGTTGTAACCAAGCCATTTAAGTTTGAGGGAACTGTGCGTATGAAGAATGCACTTTCCGGAATTCAGAATTTGAAAGAGAATGTGGATACATTAATCGTAATTCCGAATGATAAATTGTTGGAGATTGTAGATCGCTCCACGACATTCCCGGATGCGTTGAAGAAGGCCGATGAAGTATTACAGCAGGCAGTATCCGGAATTACGGATTTGATTAACATGCCGGCATTGATTAACTTAGACTTTGCTGATGTGCAGACAGTTATGCAGGATAAGGGTATTGCACATATCGGAATCGGTGTTGGTAAGGGTAAGGAGAAAGCAACCGAGGCTGTTAAGGCGGCAGTCGCCAGCCCATTGTTAGAGACTTCTATCAATGGAGTATCTCATGTTATTATTAATATTACAGGAGATATCAGCTTGTTTGATACGAATGATGCGGTAAGCTATGTTCAGGAACTTGCAGGTGATAATGCGAATGTTATCTTTGGTGCGAAGTATGATGATACAACGCCGGATGAAGTTTCCATTACCGTTATTGCTACCGGACTAGAAGAACGTCCGACAACTGCAAGTGGCTTATTAAGCGGTTTGAAATATCCAAGTGGCAACGTAGGAATTAATCGTACACAGCCTGTTTCAGCACCACAGCCTAGACAGAATTATACAAATCCGGTATCCCAGACACCGGTTCAGTCTAGTGTTCAGCCTACTACAGGTGTGGCTGGAACAGAAACGAAGCAGGGAGCACCTGTATCTAGTCCGGTAAATGATAACTTGTTTGGTATTCGTAAACCGGAACCGATTGAAAGCAGGGTGAAACAGCAGGATATTAAGATTCCTGATTTTCTACAGAATACAAGAAGTAAATAATGAATACTATTTTGGCACCGGAAGTGAGTCCGGTGCCTTTTTGTTGTGTGGCAAGGTTTTAATAAACCCCCTGCTATGCAGGGGGACAACAGACGCTTTAGCTTACAGTAAAAACCTCCC
>SVEW01000186.1 GCA_015057205.1 Lachnospiraceae bacterium
AGTTAAAAAAGAAAAACGGGCGCTTTGCTGCTCTAATAAGCAGTCAAGAATGGTTATGGCGCACATGGATTCGGCAACGACACCGGCACGCTTAACGATGGTGGTGTCGTGTCGGCCGGTGACGGAAAGGGTTGTTTGTTCTCCCTCATCGGTGATGGTGCGCTGTGGTTGTGATATGGACGGCGTTGGTTTGAAACTGGCCGATACCACAATGTCTTCTCCGTTGCTGATCCCTGCAAGGATGCCGCCGGCGTAGTTGGTTTCGGTGTGGATTCCTGACTTTGTGCAACCGAGAATAGCATCATTATGTTGGGATCCTGTCATGGTTTCGCAGGCTTTGCCGGAACCTATTTCAACGGCTTTTACGCCACCAATGGAGAAAAGTCCCTGGGAAAGGCGAGCATCTAATTTGTCAAAAACCGGTTCCCCAATACCGGCGGGAACACCGGAAATGGTGATTGTTACGCCGCCACCCATGGAATCACCGGATTGTGCGAGTTGGGTAAGGGTCTTATCATCCGCAAGACGCAAATCCGTGTGAAGGGTTATGCCAAGGGAAGCTAATAGCTGAACAGCAATAGCACCTGCAGCAACACGACCTAAGGTTTCACGACCGGAACTGCGACCGCCACCACGATAATCCCGGATGCCATATTTATAGTCATAAGTTGCATCACCATGTCCGGGACGATAAACGTGAGCAAGGGATGCATAATCCTTGCTATTAGAATCTTCGTTATACACAATCAGACTGATAGGCGTACCAAGGGTTTTCCCTTCGTAGACACCAGATAGAATCTGTACATGATCGGATTCTTTGCGCGTGGTGGTGTGGGCAGAAGAACCAGGTTTTCGCCGTTTCATATAACTTAAAAAGGCATCCATATTAAGTTGAAAACCTGCAGGACATCCATCAATGACGACGCCAAGAGCGGGGCCGTGGGATTCTCCCCAGGTTGTGATTTTAAAAAATTTGCCAAATGTAGAACCTGCCATTTGTTACACTCCTTTGTTGTTACTATGTTTATAGTACAACAAGATAGGGAGGTTGACAAGGAAAAGCAGGGTTAGAAAGGATAGAAAAAATGTATAAAGTACTGAAAACAGAGGGCCGTGCCAAGCGTGCGGTAATGGAAACGGTTCACGGAACCATTCAAACACCGGTTTTCATGAACGTGGGAACGGTGGCTGCTATTAAAGGAGCTGTTTCTACCGTTGATTTACATGATTTAAAAACACAGGTGGAACTGTCAAATACCTACCACTTGCATGTCCGTACCGGCGATAAAGTAATTAAGCAATTAGGCGGACTTCATAAGTTTATGAATTGGGATAAGCCAATTCTTACGGATTCCGGCGGATTTCAGGTTTTTTCCCTGGCGGGTCTTCGTAAAATCAAAGAAGAGGGTGTTTATTTTCACTCCCATATTGACGGGGCGAAAATATTTATGGGGCCGGAAGAAAGTATGCAGATTCAGTCCAATCTGGCATCCACCATTGCCATGGCCTTTGACGAGTGCCCATCTGCGGTGGCAGAACGTAAATATGTGGAAGATTCTGTAGCAAGAACAACACGTTGGCTTGAGCGCTGTCAAAAAGAAATGAAACGCTTAAATTCTTTGGAGGATACCATCAATAAGAATCAGCTTTTGTTTGGTATTAATCAGGGCGCGATTTATGATGATATACGTATAGAGCATGCGAAACGGATTAGTGATATGAATCTGGACGGTTATGCGGTTGGAGGTCTTGCTGTAGGGGAGACCCATGAGCAGATGTATCATGTGTTAGAAGAGGTAGTACCGTATCTGCCACAGGATAAACCGACTTATTTGATGGGAGTAGGAACACCGGCGAATATTTTAGAGGGTGTTGAGCGAGGAATCGACTTTTTCGATTGCGTATATCCATCCAGAAATGGTCGTCATGGTCATCTTTACACAAACCATGGAAAGATTAATCTATTCAATGAGAAATATAAGCTGGATACAAGACCGATTGAAGAAGGCTGTCAGTGCCCGACTTGCAAACATTACTCCCGCGCCTACATTCGCCATTTGTTAAAGGCAAAAGAGATGCTTGGTATGCGTTTGTGCGTACAGCATAACCTTTATTTCTACAATGAAATGATGGAAGAGATTCGGGATGCGCTGGATGAAGGCAGATTTGCGGCCTATAAGAAACAGAAGTTGGAAAGTATGGCAACACCAATTGAGTAACGCTATTTATTAAAAACAAACATAAAGCACTTGAAGATTATTTATACTTTGTGTAAAATAGACTATAGTAGTTTTTATAAAAATGGAGGAAGAGAAAGAATGATTTTAGCAAACGCAAACGGCAATCCGTTTATTACAATCGGAATGCTTGTGGTATTATTCGTGTTGATGTATTTCATGATGATTAGACCACAGCAGAAAGAAACCAAGAGAAAGAATCAGATGCTTTCAGAAATGGCAGTAGGGGATACTGTTCTTACTACCAGTGGTTTCTACGGAACTTTAATCGATATGCAAGAGGATACCGTAATTGTTGAGTTCGGAAGCAACAAGAATTGTCGTATCCCAATGCAGAAAGCTGCAATTGCCGCAATTGAGAAGGCGGAGGATGCCGCACAATAGGCTATAATGGACATGCCCTTAGAGGGGCGTGTCCTTTTTGCGCTTTTATGATAAGGAGTTTTGACAGATGAAGACCATGGCGAATGACATTGCAACAAACCCGGAAGAGTTAGTGGAGAAGAGCAATGTGTTTGTGGAGTACGTAAAGGGATTAATTCCGGGCGCACTTGATTTTGCAGTGGACGTTTTGATTGCACTGTTAATCTATATTATCGGAGTGAAACTGATTTCTATTATTCGAAAGATGATTCAGCGAATGATGGAGCGGAGTCACCTTGATGCGGGTGTAAAGTCCTTTTTGGATTCCCTTACGAAATTTGCATTGTATTTTTTGCTAATTGTATTTATTGCCACGAGATTCGGGGCAACAACGGCCAGTGTAACGGCGCTGGTTGGTTCAGCCGGTTTGGCTGTGGGATTGGCATTACAAGGTAGTCTTGCTAATTTTGCGGGCGGTGTGCTAATCTTGGTTATGAAACCCTTTGAACTGGGAGATTATATTATTACCGATTCCGGAGAGGGAACGGTTATGCAGATTCAGATTTGTTATACCCGTTTATTGACGGTGGATAATAAGATGGTGGTGATTCCGAACGGCAAGTTGTCAGATGGTGTCATTACCAATGTAACAAAGATGGAGAAACGACGTGTAGATTTCACATACAGCATTGCCTACGGAGAGGATATTAAGAAAGCCAAAGGCGTGATTGAAGAGATTTTTAACGCAGACGAGGCTAGAATAGCGGAAGATCCGATTGAGGTATTTGTGGATTCCTTGCGGGAATCCGATGTTGTATTGGGTGCAAGAATATGGGTGAAGACGGAGGACTATTGGACTACGAAATTCCGACTTCAGGAACAGATTCTGGAAGCATTCTCAAGGGAGGGAATTGTGATTCCATTCCCGCAAATGGAGATTACACTTCATAACAAATAAATTATTAGATATTTGCGAAACTGCTCTGCGGCGTATGCCGCATGAGCAATTTGCATAATAAATCGTCTCTGCAAGTGAAC
>SVEW01000187.1 GCA_015057205.1 Lachnospiraceae bacterium
TTCTTTAAAAGCTCCCGGATGTTTTGACAGTAGGCGTCCACTACATGGTGAACGGCGTTTGGTCCGGTACGTTTAAATCCCTCTTTTGCCTTTAACACGGCATCAAAACAGAGAATATAATCTTCCTCATTTGGTGTGCCGGCACAGCCTAGAACCATCTGTTCGTCCAGCATACCGTCGGAATTGCCAAAAGCACATACCGGCGTACCTTCTGTGTCCACACCGGTTATCATGCCGTAGACTCCGGTAATGGTACGACTGGTGCCTTCCCCTAGTTTGCCGAGTACTTTGGCAGAAATTGGGAAAACATCCATAATGGATTCGTTGTGAACATGATGTTCCCCGGGTCTGATAATACGCATGGTGATGGAGTCGATGACGTCCATATTCTCCAAATACGCATCGGCATCGGAAGGAAGAATCATTTCATAAGTCTTTTCCGGTGTGTCCGTTAGCTTGCGAAGCTCAAAGGACTCACCAAAGGAGACATTCGTGAAATGAAAACTTTGGATTGTGAGACGTCGCATCACTTTTTCTCCTGGATTAGCCATACAAAATCCCCCTTTTACAAAAAGCTGCCGCAGAATGGTACTGCGACAGCTTTGAACTTGTAGTTATACTTTTGCAGTGTACTCATAGTTAAGAGGTACGATGGTTCCAGGGGAATCAATCGTCTCTAATAACTCTAAGGACTCTTTTACGATGTTGGTCTGCATTTCAACATCGTGTGGCGCACCTGCGTTCGCACCCATTGGTACCAATGGAGCAGCAGCACGCGGTGTACCGGTCTGTTTAACAACCGGTGGCAAAGCTGCGATAATAACAGTAGGAATACCTGCTTCTTCAATGGCTCTCTGCACCAATACTGCAGAGCGGTGACAGGTACCTCAGCCAGCGGTAAGAACGACAGCGTCTACATTATGATCCTTGAAAATCTGGGCGATAGCCGGACCTGTTTCGTTCTTAAATTTTTCCTGGTTTCCACCACCACCCATGAAACCAATGTGGATTTCAGAAACGCTTCCGATAAATCCCTCTTTGGCAAGTTCATGAAGACGGTCAATTGGGAACATACAGTTGATATCTTTATTAACGTCAGAGTTATCATATCCACCGTGGGATACCATTAACTCATCTGATGGCATAGTGTCATATACCTCACGGAAGGTAAAGTCACCTGCTAAGTTAAAACGTTTATCTTTTTTATGATGTACACCAGCAGCAGTAGCAATGGCAATTTTCATCTCATTAAGAGGTTTTGTTACCTCTGCCCACACTGGTGGCGGCGTTACAGGAACGTAGATTTCGGACTGTAAGCCTGCAAAATCAAAATTAGGCATGTGTTTCTCCTTTCCCAGCTGAACGAATTTGCTCAGCAGCGCGTTTTTTATTAATTTGGTTGTTTACGTAGGTTTCGTTTGGTTCATCACTTAATTGTTCGATGAAACTCATGTTGAACCCAACTTCCTGTCCTAATCTGATAGGATAGTCTGTAATTAACATTCTCATAGGAATTTCTAAGTAGCCAAGACGACCCTTTAAATCAATTCCCACCGCACCGTCAGTGATGCGTACGATAATGCCTTCCATATAGATTATTTTATCACCGTATTTCATTGGCATATTACTTTACCTACTTCTTAGGAGTATTTCTCTTTACGTTTCTGGCTCATTGGAAGAGAGGTTTCATTTGGAACACGCTCAATTGGCTTGCCGGTAACGTTAGAAATCAATTCGATGTTGCTGTCTTTTACAGCCGGATTCCATTTACGTTCTGCAGCTTTTACTTCCTGACCAAACATTCTTGCCTTTAACATGCAAAGTGCACGAACAGCATCTTCATGGCAAAGGGTATTGTTTGCAAGAACTTCGTTCTCAATACCGCCTTCGGACTTGTTGTTATCAACCATGCTAACCATGTACTTGTTACCTACAACAAGTGCACCCTGTTTTGCACAGAAGGAAAGTCCTACAACCGGAATACCACGCATACCAATCTGCTCAATATGGCTTGCAAAGTCGATGTGGTTGTTACCAAATCCTTCGGTTGTAACGAATGCACCGTCAACTTCCAAAGCTTCGCAGGTCATACCAACACGTCTGGATACATAGAATTTCTCAGCGTTAATCTGAGGGCTACCTACCAATACAACACCTACAAGGTCAACATCCGGATCATACAAGGTTTCAAGCACGAGTGGCTCTCTCCAGTAGTGACGGGACATTTCTTTGGATGCAGGTCCGATACAGGTAAGTGCGTGGATACATCCGTCTAATACCTCGAGTGGAGATACAACAACCGGAACGTTTCCTAAGTCTACGTTAGGACGAGCACCAAGTACACCGACCGGCTCCTGTGGGATTAACAGGTTGTCATGCATAGCTCCCTGTCCCATAATCTCTTTAACAACAACGACTTTCTTCTTGCCAGGACGACGATACTGTTCAAATGTCTCTTTGTCAACGATGAGGGAGTCATCTAATTTCTTCATTGCTTCACGGATTTCCTGGGTAATTACATCCGTAGCAGAGTGTGCTGCTAATGGGCCAGGACGCTCCATGTTGGTTCCTTCTTTAATAGTAACCTGTGTCTTGATGAAGATTTCACCCTTGTCAGGTGCACCCGGACGATTCCACATAATGTTCTCATCAAGGATACCTTCGGAAGAACCGAATTCACCAATCTGAACACCGTTTGCATCGGTACCGGTTACCATCATGATAACGCCGTCTAAAACTCTTGTGATACCGCTTCCGAGTTCGGAACCTTTTTCCTTACAAGCGATTGGCTGTACATCCATAATGGTTTCAGAATAAGTATGATATTCAGCCGGAGTAATGATATCGATCTTTAAGTCATATACCAAAGCCTGGCTTGCAATGGCATCTTTCTCAATGCCTTCACGGATGTAAAGGGTAGTACCTTCAATCTTGGTTTCCGGTCCACGTTTTACTTCTGTGATTTTGTAATGATGACGAGTCAAAGTACGAAGTAACTTTGGCTCAGCATTAACGGTTTCTACCGGTGCTCCACCTTCACTGGGAATAGTCGCTGCAGCGGCACCGCCATTTCCTCCGCTAACGAGTGGCATGGATACATGAATATCTTTGCCTTCGCCAATGGAAATCTTTAAGGTTCCACCAACAACCGGTGCGCTAAAGGATGCAGCAGGAGCAGCAGTTTTCGTTTCAGCTTTTGGTGCTTCTTCCTTTGCTTCTTCTTTCGCTTCCTGAATTGCGTCAATCTTATCCGGTGTTAATGGAGTTAAGGAATCAAAAGTATCCTGTAAGGTTGCTCCGATTACCTGCTCGATGGTTAAGACACCGTCAAGATTCAATAATCCGGAATCTACCAAATCATCAAAAATGGCCGGGTCTTCTAAGTTGTGACATGTTAATACTACGCCCTTTTCAGCACGACAGCATAATACCGCAGGACTTTTCGCATGTTCTTTTGCGTATTCTTCACTAATCGCCATTTGTTTAGGCCTCCTTTTCTTTGTTTGGAAATCAAAT
>SVEW01000188.1 GCA_015057205.1 Lachnospiraceae bacterium
GCGTGAGAGGATTCGAACCCCCGACACCTTGGTCCGTAGCCAAGTGCTCTATCCAGCTGAGCTACACACACATATTACTTATTTTCTTTATCTTGTTGTTGTCCCTCGCGACTAGTATATAATACACCATATGTAGTAGTATGTCAACACTTTTTTAAAACTTTTTTTATTTTTTCATCAAAAAATTTGTTCTTCCTTTTTTCACGTATTTGATTTATAATGAAGTACACATTATTATCTGACAAAGGAGAAGAAAATATGCAATACAATATCGAAGGCAGCCCAATGCCGGTTGCAATCTGTAAATTAGAGCCAGGCGAAACCATGATTACAGAAAGTGGTGCAATGTCCTGGATGACCCCGAACATGAAAATGGAAACCACTTCCGGAGGCGGACTTGGCAAAATGCTGGGACGTGCGCTTTCTCATGAAAGTATATTTTTAAATCGCTACACTGCCCAGGGTGGGGTTGGCGAAATCGCTTTTGCAAGTAGCTTTCCAGGAGATATTAAAGCATTCGAAATTGGAGCCGGCCAGGAAATGATTGTGCAGAAATCTGCATTTTTGGCTTCCACCGACGGTGTAGAACTCTCTACCTTCTTCCAGAAAAAATTAGGTAGTGGCTTCTTCGGCGGAGAAGGCTTCATTATGCAACGTTTGTCCGGTCGCGGCATCGCTTTTGTAGAATTTGATGGCCACATCAAAGAATACGAACTTGCCAGCGGACAGCAAATGGTTGTCGATACCGGCTACCTGGCAGCTATGACATCTTCCTGCCAGATGGACATTCAGACTGTTCCCGGTATTAAAAATATGCTTTTCGGTGGCGAAGGCATTTTCAACACCGTTATTACCGGACCCGGTAAAATTTGGTTACAATCTATGCCGGTTGTACAGTTAGCAGGCACCATTCGTCCATTTGTTACATCCACAAAATAAGTTTATACAACAAATGAGCATCGCCTTCCGGTGATGCTCATTTCTATTAAGATAAACTATTTGATTACGATTCCGGTAACGTCTCCGCTGATGCTTCCTGCATTTGCTTCATCGGTATCGATGTGCATAGCAAGAGCGAAATCATCGCGTACACGAACGACTACATCATCAAATGTCAAGGAGCGTCCGTTTGTTTCAACTTTCACGCTTACGATATCTTTATCTTTACAGCCAAAATCTGCTGCATCTGCTTCTGTCATATGAATATGTCTCTTTGCAACAATAACACCCTGATCTAAAGTAACTTCACCTAAATCAGTCTTTAATGTTACACCTGGTGTTCCATCTAAAACACCTGATTCGCGAACCGGTGCATCTTTAATTCCAATGGAGAAACAATCTGTCATAGAAAGCTCAACCTGTCCTGCTTTACGAGCTGGTCCAAGTACGCTAACACGCTCAAGGTTTCTCTTTGGTCCAACAATTGTTACACGCTCTTCTGCTGCAAACTGTCCCGGCTGGGATAACATCTTCTTAACGGTAAGTTCATGTCCTTTACCGAAAAGTGTTTCGATCTGCTCCTGTGTTAAATGTACGTGTCTTGCGGATACCTCTACTGGTACTGTGTTCTTCATATCCTTACTTCCTTCTCTCTACAAAATCTTATTTTGACCTTAAAAAGCCTCATCTCTCATATTCTACTACTGAATAAGTATACAATGCAAGCACTATTTTTTGTACATGATTATTATCCCCACAGTGTATCTTTCATTACACGCAATACATTTTCGTGTGTAATTTTATCCAGTTCACTCTCTGTAAACCCTTCCTTTTGTAAGCGGTCAAAAAGCTTTGGAAATTCACCACAATGCGAAATATCCATTTCTCCTGCAAATCCATCCAAGTCACTTCCGAGTGCTACAACCTCAATGCCACCCACCTTGCGGGCATGTTTCAGATGCGCAACCATTGCATCAATGGTGCTTTTTTCACATTTTGTATCCGCATTCAAAAACGCACCACAGAAGTTCAAGCCCATTACGCCACCATGTTCTGCCAGCACTTTTATCATCTCATCCGAAAGATTCCTTCTATGTGGGGAAAGTTCCCGACAATTTGAATGGGTTGCTATAAACGGCTTTTCTGAAATTTTCGCCACATCCCAGAATCCGCCATCCGACAGATGAGATACATCCACCAGCATTCCTAACTCGTTCATGAAACCGATGGCCTCTTTTCCAAAAGGCTTTAGCCCCTTAGACATTACATCCGCATCATCAGAGTTTGGAAATCCAAAGCAATTTTCGTAATTCCAGGTCAATGCCAACGCCCGCACACCCAGATCGTAAAAATCCTCTAATTTTTCAAAATCACCATTCACCATTCTTCCATCTTCCATGGTTAAAATTGCACTCATTAAACCTTTTTGCCGGTTCTCAAGCACATCTTTGGCGGTATACGCCCGGGCGATTACATCCTGATGTTCCTGCAAATTCTTCAAAAACAACGCAAATGTAGCATCAAAGTATTCCTGATCCTCCATAGGCTTTATGTTAAACAACTCATACGTTGGCTTATCCGGCATATAGATTGCAAAAAATTGGGCAAGCGCTCCCGCTTCCTTCATTCTTTTGAAATCAACCGCCACATCCTTAGAGTCATTCAAATTCGCGTTTTTAAAAAGCGCCATCATCAGTGTGTCGCAATGCATATCAATGTAACTCATCCTCATCCTCCTTCTTGTAAATTGTCCTCACTTTTTGTACTAATCATAGCATATTTTCGAGCTATCGAATAGCCGTCATCCAAGATTTTCTCCCCAAGCTCGGTCCCTCCCCCTCTATGCGTCTATTTGACCGAGCAGCTTCCCCTCTATGCGTTCATTTGACCGAGCAGCTTCCCCTCTCGGCACATACATTTCCCAAATTGTATGTACCTACGGTTTTTCCACTTTTTAAGGTATTCTCGGCATATAGCATTTTCAAATCCCATATACCTACGCTTTCTGGATTTTTTCCTATAATCATCGGTACATAAAATTTGAGAATTCCATATGCCGATTTTTTACGAGAATGCGCCTTTTTCGTAGGTATATGGAATTTATGATTTCTATGTACCGAGCGCCCTAATCCTTTCATCAAATTTCCTACAGCACAAAAAAGAGGTCCCGCCTCAATGCTCTTTCGCATTAATCGCGGTGACCTCTTCATTTCAATTCACGCTTTTATTTTCTACGTCTAAAAATCGATAACGCGCCAAACAAAGAAACTATTCCAAGTCCTACCCAAGCAAACGGTGCATAATCTCCGGTAAGCGGATTGTCACTTAATGGTGTCTCCTCATCAGGAATTTCTTCCTCCGGAATATCCGGCTTATCACTCAATGGCACATCGTCTTCCTCGATATCTAATGGTTCCTCTTCCTCGATATACGGTTGCTCGTCAAGTGGCACCTCCGGCTCTTCAATTTCCGTCGGTTCCTCCGGTGTCGGCAATGGAATCGGTGTT
>SVEW01000189.1 GCA_015057205.1 Lachnospiraceae bacterium
GAGTCTTTAGACTCAGTGCCGGTAATATGCCCTTATAGGGCAAGAGCAAACCACCGGCTAAGCCGGTGGTGCTGATTATGTCGAAAATCGAATATCGAATAAAAGAAAAGAACTACAACTGCGAGATATAAAATAATCGCTTGTGGTTCTATTGTGGTTCTAAAAGTTTTCGATTGGTATATTAAAAGAGTTCAAAAGGCTATCAATCCAGATAGTATAATCATCCGTATCAATAATTTCTTTGTCAAGATCTCGATTCAATTCGTTCCAACGAGAGACTAATGTCGGAAGAAGGAAAAGCATAAGGACGGAAATCGAAGTGTTGAGTACGGTCTAACAGGCAAATGGGAAATATCATTGGAGGATGATTTGGAGGTGTTTGAGGAAGCGTATGCGTCATGTGTTGACGGGATTCGTATTTTCATGCAGATACAAGATGAAAATGAGTATTGTCCGCTTTCTGATATATCATGGTTGCTCGAAAGAAAGGGGATAGAGGCAACTAAGAAAAGCAAACCGGATGAAAGGCATATAATGCAGATGAAAAAATACATTTCTGAGATGGAAGATGTTATGAAGAGAACCAAAGAAACCTTATTTTTTGAATATGCGAATTCTGGTTATCAGAAAGGCATGGCAACAGGAATTTTAGGAAGGATGATGAAGGTTTGGAGAGCGCAGAATAAAGAGCTTGAGGATGAACTAATGGGTGAAAAACCAAATGTGAAGAAGTAATCCTTTTCTTAATTTTAAAATATCATTGGTGCCAAAATGGCAAAGGGCTTTTCGTGGTATCGGAAAAGCCCTTTTGTATTATTGTCGCTGCGCTACCTTATCCAGGAAATGCAGGTGAAGGCGAGGGTCATCCGTCATTTCAGGATGAAAAGCTAACCCGATTTGATTATGGTATTCGACACCTACAAGGTTCCCGTTTACACTTACAAGAGGGGTTACATCGGGGGAGATTTGGGTGATATAAGGGCCTCTGATAAATACCATGGGAAAATTTGAAATGATGCCAATATCGGAAGTTGTTTTAAAACTTCCAAGTTGTCGACCGTAGGCATTGCGCTTTACCGTAATCGGGAGTGTGCACAGATGACTTGTGGTATCGTTTTCTAACTTTTCGGCGAGTAGAATAAGGCCGGCGCAGGTGGCAAGAACCGGAAGTCCCTGACCAATAAGTTCCTTTAGTGGTTGAAGCATATGAAGCTTTCTTAGTAATTGGCCCTGAACGGTACTCTCGCCGCCAGGCAAAATGAGACCATCGATATCCGCTAAATCATTTTTTTGACGTAGTTCCACGCATTCTATCGTACGGTTTGTAGTTTGTGCGATGGTTTCGAGCATGGTTTTGTGTTCTATAAAAGCGCCTTGTAAGGCGAGAATTCCAATTTTCAATCTTATTGTCCTCGTTCTTCCATAATAATTTTAATCTCTTCCGGATTGATGCCAACCATAGCTTTGCCGAGATTGGTGGATAACGAAGCAATGAGCTTGGCATCGTTGTAATTGGTAACAGCCTGCACGATTGCCGAAGCGCGACGGGCAGGATTACCGGATTTAAAGATACCTGAACCAACAAATACACCGTCTGCCCCAAGTTGCATCATTAAAGCGGCATCTGCAGGGGTAGCCACACCACCGGCAGCGAAGTTTACTACCGGAAGTTTGCCGTTTTCATGAACAAAAAGCAGCAAATCATAAGGTACCTGTAATTGTTTGGCTTCCTCGAATAATTCATCTTTTGTTAGAGAAGATACTTTGCGGATTTCCGCATTTATTTTTCTCATGTGCCGAACCGCTTGTACAACATCGCCGGTGCCCGGCTCACCTTTTGTCCGGATCATAGAAGCTCCCTCGCTAATTCTGCGAAGTGCTTCCCCAAGGTTTCTTGCTCCGCATACGAAGGGAACTTGAAAATTAGTTTTATCAATGTGATAGAGATCATCTGCAGGAGACAAAACCTCGGATTCATCAATGTAGTCAATATCGATAGCTTCGAGTATTTGCGCTTCTACAAAATGACCAATGCGGCATTTTGCCATGACAGGGATACTTACCGCATCTTGTATACCTTTAATCATCTGGGGGTCACTCATACGTGAAACGCCACCGGCAGCGCGAATGTCCGCAGGGATACGCTCCAAAGCCATAACGGCACAAGCGCCGGCCTCCTCCGCGATTTTCGCTTGCTCGGGTGTAGTCACATCCATAATAACCCCGCCTTTCAGCATTTGTGCTAAGCCTTTATTTAGTTCATACTGAGTCTGATTCATTGTGTTCCTCCTAAATGTATATTGTGATTATTGTAAAAATATAGTACAATTTATTTGGTTATAAGAAAATACTCAAATTGTGATATATTTTTATGCCAGAAGAAAGGAAAAAGGGATGCTGACATACGATTTTGAAAAAGTGGATTGTCCACTATATGAGTACGTTTATAAGTGTATAAAAAGGGATATTTTGTCCGGAAAAATTAAGCCCGGGGAAAAGTTGCCCTCCAAGCGAGCTTTTGCAAATAACCATGGGATTAGTACCATTACGATACAAAATGCATATGACCAATTGATTAGCGAAGGGTATGTTTTTACAATTCCGAAAAAAGGTTACTACATCTCCGAAATTGAAGGGATGACAAATCTTTTACCCATAACAGGCGGGGTGAATTATGATATTCAGATTCCAACGCAGGAGAAGTTTCGAATTGATTTTTCGGGAAATGGATGTGCGCAGGAGAATTTCCCGTTTTCGGTTTGGAATCGGGTTTCACGGGGGGTTATGGCTGAGAAGAAGAAAGAATTAATGGAGCCATCACCGGTGTGCGGAGTTAGAGAATTGCGAGAGGCTATTGCGGAACATCTGAAATCCTTTCGCGGAATGATGGTAGACCCAAACCAGATTATCGTGGGGGCGGGAACCGAGTATTTGTATGGACTGTTAGTGGAATTGCTAGGAACAAATAAGACCTATACCATAGAAAATCCGGGATATGAAAAGCTGGTCCACATATACCGCCAACGGGGAATTACATGTCAATTTGCCTCCTTGGATGAAGATGGAGTAATGGTTAGTGAATTGAAGCGAATGAAAACGGATGTAGCGCATATTTGTCCGAATCATCATTTCCCAACGGGAATTACCATGCCTGCAAGCCGGCGGTACGAGATACTTGCATGGGCGAATGAAGATGCAAATCGCTACATCATAGAAGATGATTATGACAGTGAATTTCGGACAGAGGGAAAGCCGATTCCCACACTTTTTTCTATCGATGCATGCAAAAAGGTGATTTACATGAATACATTTTCCAAGTCGTTGTCGTCAACGATTCGTATTAGCTATATGATTTTACCGGTTTCCCTTGCAAAACTATTTTATGAAAAGCTGTCGTTTTATTCTTGTACCGTTTCCAATTTTGA
>SVEW01000190.1 GCA_015057205.1 Lachnospiraceae bacterium
GAGACACTTGCAGATGGCACAATTCATTACTTGCAGAGTGAAGCAGATGTAATTATTAATCCCAAGCAGGAGCATTGTCCCTATCCCTTTCCGGAAATCTGTGGAGCAGTAGTGGCATTTAAGTTTGTGGAACAACTGTTAAAGGAAGCATGCATACCGGAGGAAAAGCAGAAGCAATTGTGGCAACATCTTTTGATGTATGCAGCCATTGGCACCGTGGGGGACATTATGGATTTGCGGGAAGAAAACCGTACCCTGGTAAAATTAGGACTGGCAGAACTTCGTAAAACAACGGATGTAAGTCTGGTTTCCCTTATGGAAGCCTGTGGTGTTGTGCAGGAAAAGGTCAGTGCCTATCATATAGGGTTCGTTTTAGGACCTTGTTTTAATGCCAGCGGGCGTCTTCGTACTGCAGAAATTGCACTGTCACTGTTGTTAACCAAGGATAAGGCAACCTGCGAAAGGTTAGCTTCTGAACTGGTAGTATTGAATGAAGAACGAAAAAAAATGACGGAGGAGCAGACGGAACTGGCCATTTCTATGGTGGAACAAACACAGCTTAGCAAGGATAAGGTTTTAGTGGTATATTTGCCGGATTGCCATGAAAGTATTGCCGGAATTATTGCAGGACGGGTAAGGGAACAGTTTTACAGACCAACTTTACTGGTGACGAAAACGGAACACGGTCTAAAAGGATCCGGCCGTTCCATAGAAACCTATAATATGTACGAGGAGCTCAATAAGGTGGCAGACTGTTTTACGAAGTTTGGGGGCCATGCCATGGCAGCCGGTTTTTCATTAGAAGAGGATGAACTTGAACGGTTGCGACAGCGGTTGAATGAAAATACAACCCTTACGGAAGAAGATCTTACGGAAAAAGTACATATTGATGTGCCGATGCCTATGGATTATGTGACCATGCCGTTAATAAAGGAACTGAATTTATTAGAACCTTTCGGTAAAGGAAACGAATCGCCGCTTTTTGCTCAGAAAAACGTGGAAATCGTACACATGGGAATTGTTGGCAGAGAACGCAAATTTGTGAAACTTAAGTTGCGGTCTGAGGCAGGAAATTTGTTTCAGGGTATATTTTTTGAATCACCGGAGAATTTTGGGGCGTTTCTTGCGGAGAAATTTGGCGAAGAAGTGGCAGAGCAAATTAAAACCGGAACGCAGACAGGTGCAAGAATTGCAATCTGTTACGTCCCGGAAATCAATACTTATCAAGGTATTTCCTCGATTCAGATTCGTATTAAATATGTTTCTTAAGAAAATTAAAGAAACCTTCCAAGTGCAGACTGTGGTTCTGGATTTCCTGAACTTTCAGTCTGTTTTCTTCATTAAAGCCAACGAGAATGTTATGGTTGGCCTCCGCTAAATAGTCCATGATACCGTCGATGTCGGATTTAATATTCTTCGGGCAACGCAGGTAAAAATGGTGATTGCCGGTAATGTGCAGCGTATAGGAAATAATAAAGTGATACCACAAAAACTTATGCAATGTGGAATGTTTATAAACCCAGATAATTTCCTGAATTGGCACAATGGCAACTCCGTTTGCGGAAATCTCAATAAAATAGTGCTCGGTAATGAACATGTCCTCTGTAGCAAGCTGAGGCAGCGTAGACAATTCTTCTTCTGCCATGGCAAGCATCTGTTTCGGATTGCCAAACTTGTGAAGGGCAAGCACCGGCGGAGATATTTGCGGGAAAAAACTCCACAGGATGCATAATAGCAGATACACAATGGTATAAGCAGCAACGCCCAAATACAAGAGTAAGAAGGAAAAAGTAGAAAAACCTTTTACCGAAAACTCTTCTAAGTAAGTGGCATCCATCTGCTCTAATAATCCGTCGGTGGTCCAGTTTAAGTCCTTGGACAGTTGGAATAACAACTGGTCATAGGAACGTCCCGGTTTGCGGATGTTGGCATGAATGGTTACGTGATCCATGCTGCTTAACCCCTCCTGACAGGTGGAGGGGGATAAAAGCACAATCAGGCATTTGTCGTTCCAGGTGGTATAGTAATAATATCCGTTGGAACGTCCAAACATGGAAGAGGTATACCCTGTAAAATATAAATGGTCGATGGTAACGGAAATACCACTTTGTTGACTAAATTTATGGCCGGTTAATTTATCGCCCTGTTGAATGGTTCGGGGAAACATTAGCGTTCGAATCGGAAATGCAGCCCAAAGTACAATCAACAGGAACAAAACAAGAATCGGCAACGTAAGTCGTTTCTTGTAAACTTTTCGAATACTATCGGTTATATAATGTTTTGATATTTGAAATTGATCTTCGCTAAAATCCATGAAACGGGTCTCCTTTTTTTGTCGCACTATGATAGTCATTATAGTCTTTTTGGAAATTGAAATCAAGACGAAAAAATGGTACTATAGAGGGTAGTAGTATTATGAGGAGGAAAAGGATGGACGCCTATACCGGATTTGCAGAAGTTTATGATACATTTATGGATAATGTGCCTTATGAAGAATGGGCAGGGTATCTGGTATCACTTTTAAAAGAATATGATGTGGAGGACGGTCTGGTGTGTGAACTGGGTTGTGGCACCGGTAAGATGACCGAACTTCTTGAAAATGCAGGATATGATATGATAGGCATTGATGCGTCTTTTGAGATGCTTGATATTGCAAATCAGAACCGGAATAAATCCGGAAATATTTTGTATCTGTGTCAGGATATGAGAGAAATGGAATTGTATGGAACGGTAAAGGCGGTGGTAAGTATTTGCGATAGTATTAATTACTTGCTGTCCGAAGAAGATTTGCTGACTACCTTTTCTTTGGTAAATAACTATTTAGATCCGGGCGGTGTGTTTATTTTTGACATGAACACGGAGTATAAATACCGGGAATTGTTAGGAGAACGGACTATTTGTGAGAACCGGAAATCCTGTAGTTTCATTTGGGAGAATTACTATGATGAGGAAGAGCGGATAAATGAATATGACCTGACCCTTTTTGTAAAGGAGCAAGAGGATTTATTCCGTCGATTTGAGGAGATTCATTACCAGCGTTCCTATCGCATTGACACGGTAAAACAGATTTTGGCAGAAAGCGGGCTTTATGTGGAGGCGGTTTACGATGCTATGACACATGAAGCACCTACTGCGAAAAGTGAACGCGTATATTTTATAGCAAGAGAGATTCAAAAATAAAGGAGGTTCCTATGAATAAGGAGTATATGATTCGTGCAACTGCGGCGGATGGACAGATTCGTGCATTTGCCTTGACAGGAAGAGAAATGGTGGAGACAGCAAGATTGGCCCATAATACTGCACCGGTGGTTACGGCAGCTCTTGGAAGAAGTCTTGTGGCA
>SVEW01000191.1 GCA_015057205.1 Lachnospiraceae bacterium
GAGAAACACTGGGTTTTGGTGATTTTTTGTAAGAAAAATCCGCGGCAATCGCCGCGGACTTTGTCTACACTCTGAAACCTTGGGCTAACCCAAGGTTTTAAATGTATAGAGTGCATATTCCATTTCCAGATCACCGCATTTTTTAATAATGTCCAAATCCGGTGAATCCTGCCGGTTAATGATGTGACCGGAATGATAACTTTCCGTGAGTTGAAAACCAAGGCGGTTCATTTCCTGCAAGAATTGCTGTTCATTATGAAACAACCGTACATCGGAAAAAATGTAAGCCTTGGAGCTGAGAACGAAGGCACCGGGGCGGATGTGCGGATAAAAATGATATTCTCCGTACAGATTATGCATCATATCATAATCCTGCTGGAATACGAAATCCATAGATGTCCGCAATGGCACACGGGTTATATCGCCGTAATAAAGCAGGGTGTTCGGTGGGAAAAAATCCTCCATAAAGCATTTTACGGAAAGATTATTGGGAAGACAGATGAAAACCTTTGCATCTTTCGGTGCCATACGTAGGACAGCACTGGTGGCAAAGGAGCAGCTGTCACCATCAACCAGAATGTTTTTTGCATTCTGAATTGCTACGTCGGATAATTCCACGCCCTTTTGAAACAACTCCCGAAGCTTTACAATATAGTCGGCATCGTTGGTTTTAACATATTGTTCCAGGGAAGGGGCAACATCGTCCAGATTTTCTGTTTGCGTCACCGGTTTATCGGATAGAATTCCGTAGTGGACATGGTAAGTCAGTTGGCAATGAGGACAGAGTAACTGTCCCTCCATGATTTCGTTGTGGAGGATTTTTGCATCCTCAAGGGTTAAAGCTTCTCCGCAATCTGGGCAGACCAGATCAGACAGCATGGAAAGGGGAAGACCCCGATGATAATCCTGCAGTCCGTACTGATTTAGGTGTTCGGTAATGCGCGCGTTCATGGACTCCAGTTCGGTAATGATCTTCCGGTTTTCTTCCAGTTTTTCTTCAAAAACAGACCGAAAGCAGCCCAGACCGGCGAAGGTGTTGTTGGTAAACAGAGTCTGAAACAAAAGATATGTTTTCATCTCCTCCAACTTAAAATTCATACTTTTCAAAAGCAAAATGGAATCCATAACCCGGTCGTCGATCTCCGAAAAGTTGAATTGTGTATTTTCACGCAGTGGTGTCAACAGCCCTTCATTGATGTAATGACGGACGGTATCGACGCTTACGTTATGCTTTTTTGCGAATTCTCCGATTTTCATGAGTGTGTCCCCCGTTGTTTCGTGTTTCCATAGCTTTATTATAACTTGCGGCAGGAGAAATAGCAATGCCGGATGGTAGAACGCATTGTTTTCACATATTCCGAGTAGAATAGAGGCAAGTCTTAGGAGGAATGAATTATGGATATAAAACAAGCAATTAAGGAACGTCACAGTGTACGTCAGTTTGAAGACCGTCCAATTGATGAAGGAACTTATATTCAGTTACAACAGGTTATTGCCCGGTGTAATCAGGAGAGTGGATTGCATATCCAACTGATTTGTGATGAGCCGGAATGCTTCCGTACGATTTTGTCCCATTATGGACAGTTTCGTAATGCCAACAATTATATTGCGTTGATTGGAAAACGTGGACAGCATCACTTGAAGGAGTTGTGCGGATATTATGGTGAGAAGATTGTGCTAGAAGCGCAGAAGATGGGGCTTCGTACCTGTTGGGTTGGAGGAACCTATAGCCGTAGAAAATGTATTGCCAATGTTCGCAAATCCGATAAACTGGTATGTGTAATTGCCATCGGGTATGGTGCAAATGATGGTATGAAGCATAGATCCAAACCAGTTAGTGCGTTATGTAATATTCCGCCATCTGAGATGCCGACCTGGTTTAAAAACGGTATGGTGGCAGCCATGATGGCGCCAACGGCAGTGAACCAACAACAGTTTTATGTAAAATATAAAGATGGACAAGTATCCATTAAGTCTCGGAGTGCGTTCATGTCCAAGATTGATCTGGGAATTGTGAAGTACCATTTTGAAGCGGTAACAGGGCGGCGTGTTCTATAAACGAATAAAAACTGGTTGCTTAGGTGCAACCAGTTTTTTTTATGCCGTATACCGTTACGATTGATTCATGAAGTTATAAATTGTCAGATGCTAAATAGAATTTTTTGGTCCAGCCGCCAAAGCCAAGTTCATAAGGACCAAACCTTTGGTCCTTTTTTGTATTTTTAGGCTATGCTTTTTTCACAGCACCTTTTTTGCGTATAACAGTATATAACAGTTGACAACAGTGATATACTGTTATATACTGTTTGTGTGAAAGGGGATTATAACATGCATGTAATGATTAACCATTCTTCCATGGTCCCTATTTATGAACAGGTAATGGAAGAAATAAAAGATGGAATTCTAAAGGGGACGCTGCAAGAGGGCGAAGCATTACCGTCTGTACGAGGAATGGCGAAGGAACTTCGTATTAGTGCATTGACGGTGAAGAAGGCATATGACAAATTGGAAGAAGAAGGGTTTGTGACCACGATTCATGGTAAAGGAACTTTTGTAAACGCATCTGACAAGAGCCTGGCTATGGAAGCTAGACGCAAGGATGTGGAAGAGGAATTTGCCAGAGCCATCGAGAAGGCGCTTTTGGCAGGGTTAACCGCCGATGAAATCAAAGAAATTATCGAGATTATGTTGGAGGACTTGGTATGATTAAATTGAAGGATGTACGAAAGAATTATCCGGGATTTTGCCTGGATTTATCCCTTACCGTACCGGAAGGACAGATTACCGGTTTGGTAGGCAAGAATGGTGCCGGTAAGAGCACGTTAATCAAGACTTTGCTTGGATTGACGAGGCCGGAGAGCGGGGAAATAACGGTTTTGGGAAAAACACAGATTACGGGAGAGGTAAAACAGAATATTGGCGTATCACTGGCGGATGCTTGCTTTAGCGGCGAGTTGCAGATTGGTGCGGTGAAGAAGATTTTGAAGAAAATGTATCGCAATTTTGATGAAGCGCTGTTTGAAGAAAAGTGCAGAACGTTTCATTTGTCGGAAGATAAGAAAATTAAGGAATTGTCTACCGGAATGAAGGCAAGACTGCGTGTTATCATTGCCCTTACACATCGGGCGGAGTTGCTGATTTTGGATGAGCCGACGGCGGGACTAGACGTAGAGGCGCGAAATGAAATATTGGATATGCTTCGCGAATACATGGAAGTAGATCCGAAGAGAAGTATTTTGATTACGTCCCATATTGCTACGGATTTAGAAAGTCTTTGCGATGACTTATATCTGATTCACGATGGCAAAATTCTTTTACACGAGGATGTGGC
>SVEW01000192.1 GCA_015057205.1 Lachnospiraceae bacterium
AAACATACCGTTTCAACATGCACCGTACTCGGGAACATATCCACGCACTGTATCTTCTTCACCTCATACCCACGTGCCTGCAGCACCTCCAAATCCCTCGCCAAGCTGGTAGGCTTACAAGAAATATAGACCATTTTATCCACACCGTAAGCAATAATCTTCTCCAATGCCTTCGGATGAATACCGTCCCGAGGTGGATCAAGGACAATAAAGTCCGGTTTTTCTGCTACATCATCTAAAACCTTCAAAACATCTCCGGCAATAAATTCGCAATTGGAAAGACCGTTTAGTTGCGCATTTTCTTTCGCCGCAAGAACCGCTTCTTCCACGATTTCCACGCCAATAACCTTCTTCGCCGCTGGGCTCAACATCTGAGCAATGGTACCGGTTCCGGAATACAAATCATAAACCACTGCATCATTACCCAATTCACCGATAAATCCCCTAGCCGTTTCATATAGCTTCTCTGCCCCTAGGGAATTGGTTTGGAAAAAAGAAAATGGAGAAATCTTAAACTTCAATCCAAGCAATTCTTCGTAAAAATAATCCTGCCCAAATAATACATCCGTGCCTTCATCCGTAATGGTATCCGCCACGCTGTCATTCTTCGTGTGCAAAATTCCCGTCATTTTACCAACTAGTTTTCCATCCGAAACCAGACTTTCAAGGCAAGCTACATATGCCTTTAACATAGCTTCTTCACTACCATATTTCTGAGCAACGGTCTCATCCACCTGAGTCGTTGTGACCAAATCAATTAAAATCTCCTCTGTACGTTTTGCTTTACGAACCAAAAGATGACGCAGGTATCCCTCGTGACGTATTTTGTGGAAAAAGGTTGCATCACACTCCCGGAAGAAATCCTGTGTTGCCACGAGAATCATACGGAAATCGCTGTCCACAATCTTGCAATCCTCTACCGTTACAATGTCATAAAAACTGCCACGTTTATGCATACCAAGCGCAAGCGGACCATCCTTATAAGCATCTCCAAAGGAAAATTCCATTTTATTACGATATTCCTCGTCAAGGGGACTTGGAACAATCGGATTCCACACTTCTTCCAGCGCATTCTTCTTCATTGGACATGGAGACACGCCACAACTACTTGCACCCTCGCAATGTTGCTCAGCTTTTATTACATCCGTCAAAAGTGCCTTCACCTGTTCTTCCTTCAACGCAAGCTGATCCTCATAGGAAATATGCTGATACGTGCAGCCTCCGCACTCTCCAAAATGTGGACACTTCGGCTCCGCCAACTGATTCCCTGCCGGACTCAGCACCTCAAGGAGTTCTCCTTCCGCCTTCCCTTTTCTCTTTTTCTTTACACGCACCGACACCCGCTGTCCCGGCAAAACATTTTTTACAATAACGTCCCCGTCATCTTCAATCCATACACGACCTTTATTTGGAAAATCAACGCGATAAACATTTCCTTCTACAATCTGACCTTTTTTCATTTCTTTACTCCTAAAAAGGACTCGCATGTTGCTGCGAGTCCCATCTTCTTTCTTCTTATACTGTTATTTCTTAGTCTTCGTCAACAGATTCTTCAGATTCAAGTGGCTCTTCCTCAAAAAAGTCGTCATCGAATTCGTCTTCAAAATCGTCCTCAAAGTCATCAAAATAATCCGGTGCGAAGAAACGATATACTGCATATGCAATTCCTGCAATCGCTGCAATAGCACCTACAATCGCAAGTACACATACAACAGTTTTCTTTTTCTTCTTCTCCGCTTCATCTTTGTGTAATAAGTCATAAAGTGCACTGGAATTTACCAATTCTTCAAGTTTCTTTGTATTCATTGTACTCGCTCCTTTACTTTTCATTCTGATTGAGCTAATTATAGCACACTTTCAGAAATTATCCTACTCATTTTCTTGATATTTTATACTTTTTTCAGTTTTGCAAATAGTGCAAACATCTTCTTGGTGCCAAAGGTATCAAAATCCACCGTTACTTCATAATCACGTCCACCTTCCACAATGTTTGTCACTGTGCCTTCTCCAAACTTCATGTGTCGCACCCTGTCACCCACACTGTAATCTAACGTAATCCCTTCCGTCTTCATGGTGGCATAGGTTTGCATCGGCTGCGGACTGCTGGTAAATGCCTTTGTCTTAAAAGCCTGCTTGGCCTTGCGGAATGTATCCTCCCGCGGCATTTCTTCCGTTGCACTCTTCTTAATGTATCCTTTCAAAAGCTCAGAAGGAACTTCTTTCACAAATCGTGAAACTGCATTAAACTGAGTCTCGCCTCGAATCATACGTGCCCGTGCCGATGTCATGGTCAAATGACTCTTCGCTCTGGTAATTCCCACATAACACAAGCGTCGTTCCTCTTCCAAATCATCCCGGTCATCCGACGTAATGCACATATAGGACGGGAAAATACCGTCCTCCATACCGGACATATACACATTCGGAAATTCCAATCCCTTCGCCCCATGTAATGTCATGAGTACCACATAATCTGTATTCTCGTCATAAGAATCAATATCTGCAACCAGTGCAACTTCCTCCAGAAAGCCGTTTAGCGTCGGTTCTTCCGCGGTCTGCTCATAATCCACAATCTTGGAAATCAACTCGTCAATGTTCTCAATACGTGCCTTGGCTTCATCGGTTCCTTCTGCCTGCAATTCCTCCACATAACCGGTCTGTTCAATCACATGCATTAAAACCTTTGTCGGACCTTCCGTAAAAAGCATACGCCGACATTCTTCAATCAAACTCACAAATGGCTCTATCTTCGTTGCTGCTTTACCAAGTCCCTGCACTTCTCCGGCTCGCACCAATGCATCATAAAAACTCAATTCATGATTATATGCAAACTCCGCAACGCGTCCCTGGCTGGTAAGACCAATTCCTCTCTTCGGTACATTTAAGATGCGCGTAACTGCAATATCATCCCGTCCATTGTCAATGGTCTTCAAATACGCCAATAAGTCCTTAATTTCTTTACGTGCATAAAAGTTCACGCCGCCTACCAACTTATATGGAATATTCGCTGCAACAAACCGTTCCTCTAAAAGTCGAGACTGGGCATTGGTTCTATAAAGCACCGCACAATCCTGATACTTCCACTCTCCCTTCGCAACATGAGAACGAATATCATTTGCAATAAAAAAGGCCTCTTCCTGCGCATTCTCAAACTGTTCAAAGGAAATCGCATCGCCACCCTTGCGCTCCGTCCAAAGCGCCTTGCTCTTACGCCCCCTGTTATTGGCAATCACCGCATTCGCC
>SVEW01000193.1 GCA_015057205.1 Lachnospiraceae bacterium
CGAGGATGATTGGTAGTAACCTCTGCTCCACTGGAGTAGAAGTTGAATAGGATGATTTGAAGATGACTTTTGGTCCAATGGACCAGAAGTCATTTTGTTGTGGGAGAACTTTTGGTCCAGTGGACCAGAAGTGGACATATGGATACGCAGTACGAAATAGATTCCAGCGGGCGACATAGGAGCACGGATTTTTGCATAAAGGAATTGTGTAACTTTATGTGTATCCTGTTATATTTTTTAAATTGAATCTATCGGATTATCCGAACATTGTTGGCAATTCGCAGATTTTTTGCAGAATGCCCTATTCATGGGCTTGCCAGAGGTTGGAGGGCCTGTCCGGAATATCCGTTAAGGGGAATTTTGAGATAATTTAAAAATGAGGTGGTCAGACATGTTGGCGCCACTTGGTGGACGTGGTCGCTGACTTTCTGCGGGATTCTAACATTGATATAATATAAAGGGGTTGCACGGAAAAGGAGGATAATAAAATATGGATTCATCGATGTTTAATGGTGCGATTGCAAGTTCGGCAAAGAGTCTATCTGAAACAAACAATTAAAAGTGTCTCAAGCTCAGTTGGACATACTGAATAATATTTTTGCATCTGAAGAAGATGCGGTTGCTGTTGAAAAAGAAATAATGAGAATTATACAAACTGAAATAGATGACAAGCACCCTTTGTGGGATTATGTAAAAGATAAGGGTGGTGATTTGATGGTAGCAGGAACTACTGCTGGTGTGCCGATATTATATAAGGCTTTCAAAACTTTTTTGGCAACAAAAGGGATTTTTATGCCTTGATCATTATGCTTTGGGCAGAGGTTTATTTATAATTGCAGATTTGATAAAATGAATACAGTGATTTTTGCGATTATACAAAAATCATTCTCCAACCTTGAGATTTGATTAAATGCAGAGATAATTCATTTGATCGTGAATTCAGCTAAGAAGGTGACGTTATGTCCGCTATCTAGTGCGTAATCAAAGAAGTGAGATATCAGGGGGAAAGGAGAACAGAGCTATGCCAAAATGTAAAGGAGTATCGTCTAAGACACATACTCAAAAACAACGTGACGATTATGCTAATCAGCATAATCCGAATAACAAGGCTTATAAAGCTAGAGTCGAGAACGAGCAAAAGTATAGCAAGGATTTGAGAAGAAAAGCTGATAGTGCTCGTATTAGAGAAGCTAAGCGTGAAGCTAAGTTATTCCATGAGCTTGGCTTGGATGCTAGTTTGGATTGGATGTGTTATAGTAATCCAACTGATTTTGATTAGGCATTCAAAAAACAACATTAGAAACACTTGCGGTAAATTTGACCGCAAGTGTTTTTTTATGGACAGGAGTAATCCTGTCTTTTTTATTGCAAATTTTTAGTAATCAGTCCGGACTCGTCCCAAATAGATAGCGAAGGAAAGAGGTTGAGGCATTTTTAGTAATCAGTGACGAAAGGTACCAAATAGTAGTTGAGAAGAGAAATTAAGAATTTTTTCCTTTGATTTAGTAATGGGCGATTTTCCAACCCAAATGTAAGTTGAGAGAAAAAAATGAGCTCGGTTTAGTAATGGGCGAAAAATCACCCCAAATGTAATACGAGAAGAAAAACACGGAGGATTAATTTATGAATGTTGAAGAAACAATAAAGCACCTTGGAAATCATTGGGAACTATATAAGTTGGCAGCATATGAAGAATGTAGTTTTGATTATGCCAAGCGATATCTCATGGATGATTGTGGCAAACCGGAATCAACTGCCAGGGCGAAGATGAGTTCATTTCGGTATTCGAGGGATAGTTTGCTAAGCATAAGTGATGATGGTAAGCGCTACTCCATAGATCATAACAAGATAGATGAATTCGAAATGATGCTGGATGAAGTGATTCATTTCACAGAATTCGATTATCGGTATCAGAAACTGCTGGAGTGGTCAGAACTTTGTGAGTCTCAGGCACAGGATATGGAGCGATTATCAAAGGCTCAGTAATAGCGAGTTGTACAGAATTCAAATTTACAACTTTTGATGGCAAATTTACAACTTTTTATGCCAAGATATGCCAAGAAACGGAAGAAATTATTCTGCTATAAATGTGCCGCAAACACAGTAAAATCAAGGAAAACAGAGGATTTACAATACTATGATAAAGATACTTTTCATCTGCCACGGCAGTAAAGTCTAGTGGTAGACGATATTCTTTACCGCTCGGCTCAGACTCTTGTACAAGAGTCTTGTCACGATACTGCAGAGTCCGTACTTGATGATGTTGAATGGGATGATCGTCAGGAAGACGAGTGTCAACGTATCCGTTACATACGGATTGACCGCCGTACACATCGCGATGAGATCTTTCATCTCGGCACCCATCATTTTGGCATAGAACGGAAAGATAAAATACACGTTGCTGACCACCGCAGCGATCGTCACGAGGATCGTATCTACGATCAGGGCGATACCTGCGGTCTTTTTGTTTTTATTGTATTTGTAGAAAAATGTTGCCGGCATGACATAGACAAGGCTCAGAATCAGCGATGAGATGTCGCCCGTTCCGAATGTCTGGCTGCCCTGCACGACAAGCTTTACAAGTGTTTTGACCACGATTGTCAGAAAAGCACAAAGCGGTCCGAACAAAAATCCGCCCATGATTTCTGTGACCGGAGCGAAATCCATCTCCATAAAGGGAGGCATGAATGGGATCGGAAAACGAAGAATCATCAGGACCGCACTGAGCGCACCCAGAAGCGCGGTGAAGGTGATCAGCTTCACTTTCGTTAAGGCTGGTTGTTTCATAGACTATCAATCTCCTCAAGAAGTATTCTATACGGACTATATCAAAGGTTCGTTTTCTTTGCAATATTTGATATACGCGGAAAAGGCTGACGGGATCGGGTACTTTGTGAGCGCATCCGAGAGCTTCGCAAAGATCAGGTCCGATGTTTCGGGCGGATCGGATAGTTCATCGCCTGAAACGAGATAAGCCTGCATGTGCCATTCTATATGCGTAAAAATGTGTTTCGAAGGCTCGATCGGTTTGATCCGGAGAGCGCTGTAGCCAAGGCTCTTTAAGTACGAAAGCACTTCTTTTTTGGAACAGTGTCCGGTAAGCCACGGAAATTCATAGAGGCCTGCAAGAAGCCCCTTATCCGGGCGCTTACGGAACGCGATCCTGTTATGATCACGGAAAATGAGCACCGTTTTCTCTTCGATGCGGCGCGGC
>SVEW01000194.1 GCA_015057205.1 Lachnospiraceae bacterium
ATGGTGGTTGGAAACCCTGCTGCCACCGTAATCACTTCGTCTCCCCGTCGGATTTGCTTTTCCTTCAAAAGCGGAGACGTTAATGCCATGAAGGCACACAAATTCGCGGATGATCCGGAGTTTACAAAACTCACAAAGGGCACACCGAGATACTCTCCCAAGGCTTTTTCAAATTCTTTGGTATAGCGCCCGGATGTGAGCCAGAACTCCAATGCACTATCCACCAGATTTGTCATTTCCTGTTCGTCATATACCCTGGCAGCATAAGAAATCCGGTCCCCCTCTTCATAAGGTTTCGTCTGATGATACTTCGCATAATATGCTTTTACCAAATTCAAAATTTCCTGTCTATCCTGTTCCTGTGACATCTTCTAGTCCCCCATGTATTCTCTGATTTGCTTTATCATAACGGCCGGGATGTCTCCATCTTCGGCATACACCTTTGACCATTCCACCACGGCTTCCATCGTCCTTAAAATATTCCACTTCGGGCGCCAGCCAAAAACCTCTTTCACTTTCCGGTTACTTAGCTTTAAATATCCCGCTTCCTTCGGTCCATCCACCTTACGACACTCCCAGGTCACATCACCGCCCCAGCATGTACAAAACAGCTTCACGATTTCCTCCGAAGTTACACAATCTGCCTCATCCGGTCCAACATTGTAAGAACCGGCCAAATCGCCATTTACATACTGTTCTTTTGCCACCATAAGGTATGCAAAAAGCGCCTCCAACACGTGCTGATAGGGACGAATGGACTTAGGATTTCGTACCACAATCACTTCCTTTTGCAATGCTGCCCGGACGCAATCCGGCACAATCCGGTTGTCGGAAAAATCCCCGCCTCCCAGTACATTGCCTGCCCGAACCGTAGAAACGGAAAGGGTCCTCTTTTGCTCGGAAAAGAAGGAACGCACATAGGACGAGGTTACCAGCTCCGAACAGGATTTGCTGTTGGCGTAGGGATCGATTCCATTTAAGCGATCCTCCTCCACAAAGGCCTTGCCCTGCTCTAAATTCTCGTACACCTTGTCTGTAGTAATGTTCACCACTGACCTTACCGACAAGGTATTCCGCACGCATTCCATCAGATTTACCGTACCCATCACATTGGTTTCGTAGGTATAGCGTGGCTCCTTATAAGCCGTCAGTACAATGGGCTGTGCCGCTAAATGAAACACAATTTCCGGTTCGTATTTTGTAAAAACAGTCTGCATGTGTTCATAATCTCGCACATCCCCCACAACCGAAATGATATCGTCTTCCACCTGCGATAATTGATAAAGTGAGGGCGTCACGCCGTTGTCGATGCCGTATCCAATTACCTTTGCACCAAGCTCCACTAAAATCTTGCATAGCCAGGTTCCTTTGAAACCCAGGTGGCCGGTAACCAAAACGGTTTTGTCTTTGTAAAAGCTCCTCATGGTCAAGGCTCCTTCCATCTTTCTAAGTTACTATATCATACCACATTTGTATGTCTTCTTGTTCTAATTTCACATTATTTTCTAACATATAACGAATTACTTCTTTTTTCATTCCTTTATCCATCACCGGTTCCTCAATTCAATAATAATTTTATCACAAATAATAATAAAATACACATGACAAAAACACATATAATTGGTATAATAGATGATGTGTCAATATTGATAAGACTTAAATTGGGGGTGGACATCACGATTAGACACAACAATAGTAGAGAAAAGAACCGAGAACTTAAGCACCAATTGCGAGTTCTGGAACACAGTTATCAAGATGCTTTGCTTCATATAGAGCAGCAAGACAAAGATATACAGCGGTTGCTTTCGGCTTTATTGGCCAACAACATCTCCATTCCAGGAGATATCAGGAACCAATACTTGCATTTCTAATACCATTACTACAACAGGGGTACAAGATGTACCCCTGTTATTTATGTCCTCTGGTGTACCATGCAATTGTCTTCATAAGTCCCGCACTCACATCCGTTTCCGGCTCCCATCCTAGAATCCGTTGGATTTTCGAAGGGTCAATGGCATAGCGTTTATCATGCCCTTTCCGATCCTCCACAAAAGTAATCAGGTCTTCACTTTTGCCAAGCTGCTTACAAATATACTTCACCAGTTCTAAATTGCTAATTTCATTGTGACCGCCAATGTTAAAAATCTCGCCTTCGCAATCTCCGTGCAAAATCAAATCAATGGCACGGCAATGATCCTCCACATAAAGCCAATCCCGCACATTATCTCCGGTTCCATACACCGGTAATGCCTTGTCCGCTTTGGCATTGGTAATCATGAGCGGAATCATCTTTTCCGTATGCTGGTACGGCCCGTAATTGTTGGAACATCGGCTGATGCTCACCGGCAATCCGTAGGTTCTTCGGTAAGCCATTACCAGAAAATCGGCGCTGGCTTTTGACGCACTATACGGACTGCTTGGATTTAACGGGGTATCTTCCGTAAAAAACAAGTCCTTGCGCTCTAACGGCAAATCCCCATACACTTCATCCGTTGAAATCTGGTGAAACCGCTTTACCGGATATTTTCTGCAAGCTTCTAACAGCACCTGGGTTCCCAGCACATTGGTTTCCAGAAAAATTTCCGGGTGTTTGATGGAATTGTCCACATGACTCTCCGCCGCAAAATGCACCACATACTCCGGTCGCTCTTTTTCGAAAATGCGCTCCATCGCCTCTTTGTCGCAAATATTTTCTTTGTAAAATGTAAATCTGTCGCTTTTTCTCGCGTCCTCTAAATTCTCAATCCGCCCGGCATAGGTCAATGCATCCACACACACAATCTGATCCTGCGGATACTTCTTCTGCCAGTAATAAATAAAATTTGTTCCAATAAAACCTGCCCCACCGGTAATAAATACTTTCACGTTGCCACTCCTTACTCCATACGTTATACCCAGAATCGGCCACTTGCCACATTCCGTAAATGCTCGGCATACGCCGTATTTCCGTAGCTGTCAGCCGCCTCTACTAATTGATCCCTGCCAATCCAGCCGTTACGATAGGCAAGTTCCTCAACCGCCGCAATCATAACATTTTGCTGTTTTTCAACTATTCTTATATATTCCGACGCTTCCGCAAGGCTCTCTATAGTACCTGCGTCAATCCATGCAAATCCTCGTCCCATAAGCTCTGCATACAGTCGATTTTCCTCTAAATACAACTGGTT
>SVEW01000195.1 GCA_015057205.1 Lachnospiraceae bacterium
CGGCAATTACAATAACAACAATAGCCAACGCAAACGCCATGATAAAATTAAATAAAGGTCCTGCGAATACCACACTCATTCTAGCCCATACAGACTGCTTCTGGAATGATCTGGCATCTTCGCTTTCCTCATCCTCGCCCTCCATCATGCATGCTCCACCAAACGGAAGCAATTTCAAACTATACTTTGTCTCACCTCTCGTAAAACCAATTAAGGTTGGTCCTAATCCAAGGCTAAACTCATTTACACGAATATGATTCGCCTTCGCAAGAAGAAAATGTCCTAACTCGTGAAAAATAATAATAATACTGAAAATAATAATTGCTATAACAATGCTCATGAACAATACCTGCTTTCTATAAAGTCTTCTGTCATCTGCTGTGTAAGCAAAATTTCCTCAACAGTTGGATTCATGATAGCATGAATCTCATCCATACTTGCCTCAATCAATTCTGTAATTTGTAAAAAAGAAATCTTCTCCTGTAAAAAAAGTGCAACCGCTTTTTCGTTTGCAGCGTTAAAAATTGTGGGAACACTTCCACCTTGGCGCAATGCTTCTTTCGCCAATCGCAAACCACAAAATGTCTCTTCATCAGCCTCCATAAATGTAAGCTGTGCTAATGAATAAAAATCAAGCTTTTCTCCTGGAAGTGCTCTACGACTCGGATACAAAAGTGCATATTGTATTGGTAAACGCATATCTGGCGTTCCCATCTGAGCAATTACCGCTCCATCTGCATATTCTACAGCAGAATGTATTACGCTTTGCGGATGTACCAAAACTTTTATCTGTTCAAGGGAAACATCAAAAAGCCATTTTGCCTCCATTACTTCTAAGCCTTTATTTACCATAGTCGCCGAGTCGATTGTAATCTTTCTCCCCATGGACCAATTAGGATGTTTCAATGCATCTGCCAGTGTAACGTTTTGTAATTGTTCTTTCGTTTTCCCCAAAAACGGTCCTCCGGAAGCAGTTAACCATATTCTGGAAATCGCATTTCCTTTATCCTTTTCCAAACATTGGAAAATTGCGGAATGTTCACTATCAACCGGTAACAATGATACTTTGTGTTTCTTAATTAGCGGCATAATAATATGACCTGCAGTTACCAGTGTTTCCTTATTTGCCAAGGCAATGTCTTTTCCTGCTTTAATCCCTGCTATGGTTGGTCTGATACCCAGCATTCCAACAATAGCTGTTACCAATACCTTACTCGTATGCCACTCAGCAACTGCAATAAGACCTTCTATACCCGAAAGAATCGTTACATCCAAATCTGACACAGAAGTACGTAAAGACCTGGCATCTTCTTCGTCCCACACCGCTGCAACTTCCGGGCGGAACTGCCGTATCTGTTTTTCCAGCAAGGTAATATTCTTTCCCGCTGAAAGGGCCACTACCTTTAAATCATCCTGTCTGGAAATTACATCCAATGTCTGTGTTCCTATAGAACCGGTAGACCCCAGTATTGCAACATTTTTCATAACTTCTCCTATATCTTTAATAAATGCACTGCCATATAGTATACGATTGGTGCAGTAAAAAATACACTATCAAAACGGTCTAGTATTCCTCCATGTCCAGGAATCAGTTTACCATAATCCTTTACTTCGTAATTTCGCTTGATAGCAGAGGCCGCTAAATCTCCTACCATGGAAATAAATGCCCCCACCGCACTAACTGCCAACATGACGTACATCGTTTTATCCGGAATTTCCATAAATCGGCGCATAATTACACTATATAAAAGCGTAAGTAAAATACTTCCTATCACACCACCAATTGCACCTTCCACCGTTTTCTTTGGGCTTAAAACAGGTGCCATTTTGTGTTTACCAAATAAACGCCCTGCACAGTAAGCACAGGTATCACATCCCCAAGAGGATAAGAAAATCAACCACACCAGATAACTTCCTTCAGGTAACATTCTGGTTTGATATACATAAGAAATCAGTATGCCCACATAAAGTGTTCCAAACACCGCACTCATCATCTGATTGGCATGATATTTTGGAAATGAAAAAACATAGATCGCTAATATCACCATCATTCCGGGCACAAGAATCAACAGCGGATCATTGGTAAAATTCCAATATAAATCTGCATAATATAAAATTGTAATGCCATACCCCACGACTCCCAACAATTTATTTTGAATTTCAAATACGCGATACAGTTCAAACAAACCAATCAAAGAAATTAACCCCATCGACACCAATAGGACTTCTCCACCGGTAATAATCAACACAAGTGCAAGAATAACCAGCACAATACCGCTTATTAGTCTTGTCCTAAACACTTAGCTTATTCCTCCTTAACTCCGCCAAATCTACGATCACGATGATAATAGGTATCAATTGCCAAATCAAGTTCCTTTTCATCAAAATCAGGCCATGCAACTGGCGTAAAATAAAATTCTGCATAGGCAAGTTGCCACAAAAGATAATTAGACAACCGTTGTTCACCACTGGTACGAATCATCAAATCAGGATCCGGAATTCCGGCTGTATCCAACGAATCACTAATCATTTCATCTGTAATCTCCTCTGCAGTCACTTCTCCCTCTTCCACACGCTTTGCAATAGATTTGACTCCTCGAAGAATTTCATTTCTCGAGCCGTAATTAATACAAATTTGAAGATTTAAACCAGTATTATCCTTAGACACATCTTCTAGCTTCTCAATCTTCGGTAAAAGTTGCGTCAATCCGCTTCTATCTCCCAACAAACGCACTCGCATATTGTCTTTTTTCGAGGTACGAATACAAGAATCCAGATAGGAGTCAAAAAGACCCATAATGGCTTTTACCTCATCTTCCGGTCTTTTCCAATTTTCCGTGGAAAAAGCATATATAGTCAGATATTTAATTCCTTTCTTATGACATAACCGGCAGGTCTTTTCAACATTCTTAGCCCCTTGTACATGTCCCATTTTGCGAGGAAGCCCACGCTTTTTGGCCCAACGTCCATTGCCATCCAAAATAATAGCAATATGATTTAATTCTTTCATACTCTCACCATGCAATTAAAATAGTAGGGGACATGCATACTGCCTGTCCCCATAAAGGTCTATACGGTCATAATTTCTTTGGATTTCTCATCAACGGTTTCGTCAATCTTCTTGATGA
>SVEW01000196.1 GCA_015057205.1 Lachnospiraceae bacterium
TTATGTAGAAGATACCGGGCAACAAGATCCTTTCCTTTGAAGCGTGGTGTTACTCTGTAAAGTACATGGTTCCCGGTATCTTCTACATAATCATCTACCATGATTTCGAATGGCAACATACCGGAAACATTGAATTTTTGTGTTCCCGTAATTAGATTTCTTTCATTGGCATTTTCGCCGGCAAGTTGAAATCCAATTAAGTGACAACGTTGCCAACCCATATTGCTGTGCCACCCGGTGGGATGGATAGAACTAATATTACCACGTGGTTCGGTAGGCATAAGCGCAGGGCAGATATTGGAAAAAGCCTTTCCGCATCGTCCGAGGGAATCAAGCTTTGCATATTTTTCAAATGCATCGGTTCGTTGTTTTTGGCGTGCCGTAAATTTCGGATGATTGTTATTAAGAACCGTATAAATTTTGCCTTCATATTTAGGAATGATTGCCTTAGCCTCAACGTGATTCGTTGAAATATCACTCGTTTGGTCAAGTTGTGAAAAAGCAGAAATTCCACCAAATAAAAGTGAAAAGGCGATGGATATCGCCGCGAGGCGTTTTTTCATAATGTTCATACTAGAACCCCTTTCCGATATACTTGTTTTCTTTATATTGCAGGACACGCAAAAAACGTAGTCCATGCCGGTATCCTATGCTATTAATAGTACCACAAATACATTGCAGATGGCAAAAGAAAGAATAGGAGATAAAACCATGAAGACAAAGAATTATTATAATAAATAGGCCGACAGGAACGGATTGTTTATCCGAAACCTGTCGGCCTGCTTGCTATTTTACAAGTATGGTAATGGTTGTGGTTAGAGTAGCAGATTCATACTTTTTTGCGAAGTATTGTTGAAACCTGAGCCGATACCGGTTCTGGATGTACTAAAGGAAAAGGTACAAAAGAAGATCCATATCTTATTGAGAATGAAAAGCAGTTACGGTATGTAGCGGAAGCAATCAATGAGGATGTATCATGGAAAGTAGAGGATAACCTGGTTACAAACTAAATTATGAGGAACTTAAAGACAGCTCGTGGGTATTGATTCCTGCGGGCTGTTGTGTTGTATATATGTTATGATGCGTATGGGAAACGGTGCGTAAATCCTAAAAAATTACAGGAAGACTTGCGGAAAAAAAAGAATTCGTAGTATAATATTGCCATAAAATGGAGGCAATTATCTGAAATATTGGGAAATGAAGGAGGAGAAGTTGCATGATTTATAATGAGTTTCAGGGAATGAAGATATCCGCGCTTGGAATGGGGAACATGCGTCTTCCGATACAAGCGGATAATGACAGCAATATTGATGAAGCGCGGGTCAAGGAAATGTTTGCGTATTGTATGGAACATGGTATCAACTATTATGATACAGCCTACGGATATCATGGAGGCAATTCGGAATTGGTGGTGGGAGAACTTTTAAAAGCGTATCCGAGAAACAAGTTCTATCTCGCATCAAAGTTTCCGGGCTATGATCTTTCTAATATGCCTAAGGTGAAAGAAATATTTGAAGAACAATTAAGAAAATGTCAGGTGGATTATTTTGATTTTTACCTTTTTCACAATGTTTGTGAAATGAATGTAAATCAGTATTTGGATCCACAATACGGCATTTATGATTATTTAATGGAGCAGAAGAATAACGGCAGAATCAGGCATCTTGGTTTTTCTGCCCATGGCGATATTGCCTGTATGGAGAAATTTTTAGACGCTTACGGCAAGGAAATGGAATTTTGCCAGATTGAATTGAATTATTTTGATTATCAGTTCCAGGATGCCAAGGGAAAGGTGGAGCTTTTAGAAAAATGGAACATTCCGGTATGGGTAATGGAGCCGGTACGAGGTGGACAACTTGCAAACTTATCGGAGCAATACAGTAAGAAGCTGAAGGAGTTACGACCGGAGGAAGAGATTACGGCATGGGCATTTCGCTTTTTACAGGGTATACCAAGCGTTACGGTTACGTTGTCCGGAATGTCAAATTTAGAGCAGGTAAAAGCCAATATTAAAACCTATGAGGAAAGTAAGCCGTTAAATGAGATCGAAAGAAGGCAGATTCTGGAAATCGCTTCGGATATGATTAGCAAGACGACGGTACCTTGCACCGGATGTCACTACTGTGTATCAAAATGTCCGAAGGGGTTGGATATTCCGTTCCTCTTGAAACTGTATAATGAAGCTATGATGGCAGGTTCCGGCGCGTTTATAGCACCGATGGCTCTGGCATCGGTTGCGGCTGACAAACAACCGGAGAGTTGTATCGGTTGCCATAGTTGCGAAAAGGTATGTCCACAGACCATACATATTCCGGAGGAATTGAAGAAGTTTGCAACCAAAATGGGACGATAGTATTGTATTTATTACACAAATGTAAGAAGTGCCTTCCTTAATGTAAGAGAATTCGATTTAGAAAATAATAAAATCTCCTTATACTTTAAGTATGAAAGATGTAAAGCGTTACTAAAGATAAGGAGGTTTTATTATGAATATAACATGGATCGATAGCATTAAGGAAGGATTAAGAATTTACGTTCAGTATGGTATGTTCGCCACATTTTTAATCATGGGGGTTAAGATATTTGTTTCGAAGAAAGTCAATTTTTTAGAAATTGCGGTTAAGCAGATGTTTGTAATGTACCTTTGCTGTGTAGTGGAGCTGGTGTTTTTTCCACTTCCAACAATGGAGCAGGCAGCTGAGCTTAGCATCCGGTATCAGATTATTCCCTTTCATTTTATTGTCGATTTGATGAAGGATTCTGTTGTTCGGGTTATCTGTCAGGTGCTGTTTAACATTGTTATGACGATTCCTTTAGGAATGTTTCTGAAGTATGGTGCCGGATTTAATATGAAAGAAACTGCGTTAACCGGTTTAGGATTTACTGCATTTATTGAAGTTGGACAGCTTACGGGATTGTATTTTTTATTCAAGGGATCCTATAGACTCTTTGATGTGGATGATCTTATGCTGAACGTACTGGGCACTATGATTGGATACATGGTGATATGTGTGGCTGAAAAGCATAAGATACCAAAGCTTGCCACTTTTGACAGACTTGTGGGTGCACCGTGTGCAGAGGATTCTGTAAGAAAAACAATGAAATCTTAGATTTCTGTAAGTG